>JAHVKF010000002.1:0-345257 GCA_019800895.1 Halomonas denitrificans | reverse complement strand
GCGACGCGCATCCTATCGTCCGGTCCACCGTCGTCGAACTGCTCGGCCAGCTCGGCTCCTCGCGCGAGGCGCGGCAATATCTCGAGCAGTTCTCGCGCGTCAACGAGACGCGGTTCGCCGTGATCAAGGTCGGCGGCGGCATCCTGGCCGATCAGCTCGATGACCTGGTTGCCGCGCTGGCCTTTCTTCATCGTCTGGGCCTGTACCCGATCGTGCTCCACGGCGCCGGGCGACAGCTCGACGATGCGCTGGCCGAGGCGGGCATCGAATCGCAGAAGCACGACGGCCTCCGGGTGACCACGGAGGAGGTCATGGCCGTGGCGCGGCCGGTGATCTACCGCGAGAACGCGAAGCTGGTCGACGCGCTGGAGCGCCATGGCGTGCGCGCACGCGGGCTGCTGCACGGCGTGTTCGAATGCGATTTCGCCGATCGCGAGAAGCTCGGCCTGGTCGGCCAGGTGCAATCGGTGGACCTCGATTCGATCCGCGGCTCGGTGTCGGCCGGCGCGCTGCCCGTTGTGGCCTGCCTTGGCGAGACCCGCGCCGGCCAGGTCATGAACATCAACGCCGACATCGCCACGCGGGAACTGGTCTGGGCGCTCAAGCCGTACAAGATCATCTTCCTGACCCCCACCGGCGGCCTGCTCGACGAGGACCAGCGGGTCATTTCCGCGATCAGCCTGACGAACGATTTCGAATCGCTGATTCGCCAGGATTGGGTCCACTCGGGCATGCAGTTGAAGCTGCAGCAGATCCGCGACATGCTCGAGCCGCTGTCGCCGTCGGCCTCCGTGTCGATCACCTCGGCCGGCAAGCTGACCCGCGAGCTGTTCACCCACACCGGTGCCGGCACGCTGGTCCGCAAGGGCGAAGCGATCGAATGGTTCGACGCGATCCCGGGCGCCCGTCGCGAGGGCTTCGAGCGGTTGCTGGTAGGCAGCTTCGACCGCGAACTGCGGCCGGACTGGCTCGAAGGCCGCAAGCAGCTCGGGGTGTTCCTGGCCGAGAGTGGCCGTGCCGCGGCGCTGGTTCTCGAAGGGCACGACGGCGTGCCCTACCTCGACAAGATCGTGGTCACCCCGGAAGCGCGCGGCGAAGGCCTGGGTGCCGCGCTCTGGCAGGCGCTTCGCGCGCGCTGCCCGGCCATGTACTGGCGCGCCCGGGCCAACAATCCGATCGCCGGCTGGTACTTTCAACAGGCCGACACCTGCGATCGCCGCGGCGGCTGGGTCGTCTACACGATCGGCATCGAATCGCCGGAGCAGCGAGCGGCCCTCGTCGACGACGCCGCCGGCCGCGACTCGGGCTGGGTCGAGAACGCCAGTGTGTGCTGAAAGGCGAAAGGAACCGCAGATGAACGCAGTTGGACGCAGATCGAAAATCGGACCGCCGTTCGAACTGTTCGCCGGTCGGCCGGCCCAGCCCCCCGAGGTCGGCTCTTCAATGCAGCTCTTCGGCAGTTGCCTTCCAATCTGTGTTCATCTGCGTTCATCTGCGGTAAAGAGGTCCTCGAGGATGCGGGCACGATGATCGAACGAAAGCAACATCGTCTGGCGCTGATCGGGGGGCGGGGCTACACCGGGCGCGAGCTGCTTCGCTTGCTGCTGGATCATCCGGCGATCGAACTCGCCGTCGCGTCCAGCGGTGCGCAGGCCGGACAGCCGATCGCCGGGGAGGTCGAGGGCTGGCCCGATCCCGCGCAGGCCTTCGTCGCGCTGGAGCCCGCCGACGTGGCCGAGGTCGACGCCGATGTCTGGGCGCTGGCCGTGCCGAACGGGGCCAGCGCGCCGTGGGTGGGTGCGATCGAAGCCGCGCATCCCGACGCGGTCATCCTCGACTTCGGCGCCGATCACCGCTTCGACACCGACTGGGTCTACGGCCTGACCGAGTTCAATCGCGCCGCTTTGGCCGGCGCCCGGCGCATCAGCAACCCCGGTTGCTACGCCACCGGCGCGCAGTTCGGCCTGCTGCCGGTCCGCGATGCGCTGGCCGCGCCGCCGGTGGTGTTCGGCGTGTCGGGCTACAGCGGCGCCGGACGAACGCCGTCGCCGCGCAACGACCCGGATCGGCTGAAGGACAACCTGATTCCGTACGCGCTGGCGGGGCATGTGCACGAGCGCGAGATCGGTGCCCATCTCGGCCGGCCGGTCCGCTTCCACCCGCATGTCGCGCCGTTCTTCCGCGGCATTTCGCTGACGATCTCGGCGGTGCTGACCGAGCCGGTCACGGCCGACGGCCTGCGCGAGCGCTTCGCATCGGTCTACAAGGACGAGCCGCTGGTCCGGACCGCCGCGGAGGTGCCCGAATTGCGCGACCTCCGTTGCGGTACCGTGCCCCCCTGCGGCCTGGCGATCGGCGGCTTCACCGTCGACGAGCGCGACGGTCACCGGGCGACCTGGGTGGTGGTCCTCGACAACCTGCTCAAGGGTGCGGCCGGCCAGGCATTGCAGAACCTCAACTGCGCGCTCGGCCTGCCTGAACGGAACGGACTGGAGGACCTTGCATGAGCGAGCCGATCTGGAAGAAGAGTGCGAGTGCGGCGGTGCCGGAGGCCGTGATGCGGTTCCTGGCCGGACAGGACGTGGTCCTCGATCGCGAGCTGCTGCCGTTCGATATCCGGGCCAGTCGCGCCCATGCCCGCGGGCTGGCGCGCATCGGTCTGCTGTCCGACGAGCAGGCCGGCGCGATCGGTCGCGAGCTCGACGCCCTGGCCGAGGCCTTCGCCGCCGGCGATTTCGTGCTCGACGAGCGGTTCGAGGACGGCCACTCGGCGATCGAGACCTGGTTGACCGAGCGCCTGGGCGAAACCGGAAAGCGGATTCACGCCGGGCGCTCGCGCAACGACCAGGTCGCGGTGGCGCTCAGGCTGTACCTGCTCGACCGGCTCGATCGCTTGCGCGAAATCGCGCTGGCGATCGCGGATGTGGCGCTGGACCGCGCGGAACGGGAAGCCGACGTGCCGTTGCCCGGCCACACGCACCTGCAGCAGGCCATGCCGAGCTCCCTGGGCCTCTGGTGGGCCGGCCACGCCGAGGCCTTCGTCGACGACGCGGAACTGGCGAAGGCGATCGGCGAGCACCTGAACGCCAGCCCGCTGGGGACCGCCTCTGGGTTCGGCGTCAACCTGGCGCTGGACCGCGACGGCGTGGCGCGCGAACTGGGTTTCGCCCGCCTCGTGGTCAATCCGCAGAACGCCCAGGCCCAGCGCGGCAAGGCCGAACTGCGGGCGCTCGACGCGCTCTCCGCGGCCACCGGCGACCTGCGGCGCCTTTCCTGGGACCTGAGCCTGTTCGCCAGCCAGGAGTTCGACTTCGCCCGGGTCCCGGACGCGTTCTGTACCGGCTCGTCGATCATGCCGAACAAGCACAATCCGGACGCCGTCGAACTGCTGCGCGCGCTGCATGCCACCGTGATCGGCGCGCGGGCCGAGCTGGAATCGGTGCTGTCGCTGCCCTCGGGCTACCAGCGCGACCTGCAGGACACCAAGCCGCCGGTCCTGCGGGCCTTCGCGCGCGGGCTCGAGGGCCTGGCCCTGGTCCCCGGGCTGCTTGCGGGCCTGGACTGGAACCGCGAGCGAATGGCCGCGGCGGTGACGCCGGCCCAGTTCGCGACCGACCGCGCCAACGAACTGGTTGCCGAGGGCCTGTCGTTCCGCGACGCCTACCGGCGGGTCGGCGACGAACTTGCCGCGCTCGAACAACGATCGCCCGGCGACAGCCTGGCCGCGCGCGTCTCCCTGGGCGGCTGCGGCAACCTCGGCCTGGATCGCATCCGCGCGCGCTGGAACGCGCTGCAGCAGGACGACGACTGAGTGCCGCGCGCGGCGCGACGGCAGCCCGTCGATCGGGTATCGTGCAATCGATGGCCGACGACGGCCATCGGGAGGAGGACCACGGACGCGTGACCCGCGATCGATGACCCAGCGACCACCGAATGACCGACGGCAAGCGATGAGCGACGGGCGATGCAGGGCGAACTGACGCTGACCGGCGACATGCTGCTGGTGCTCGCCCTGCTGGGCTTGACCATCTTCGCCTTCGCCACCGAGATCGTCCGCATCGACATTGCCGCGATCTCGATCATGGTCCTGGTCGGCTTGTTCGGACTGGTCCCGGGCGACCAGCTGTTCGACGGCTTCGCGTCCAACGCCGTCATCGCGGTGATCGCGGTGATGGTGCTCGGCGCCGGGCTCGACCGCACGGGCGTGATGAACACGGTCGCCGCTTCGATCGTCCGCTACGGCGGGCGCTCGGAATCCCGCGTGATCGCGATGCTCTGCGGCACCGTCGGCGTGGTTTCGGGCTTCATGCAGAACACCGGTGCGACCGCGCTGTTCCTGCCGGTGACCAGCCGGATCTCGAGCCGCCTCGACATTCCCCTTTCCAGCATGCTGATCCCGATCGGCTTCTGCGCCATCGTCGGCGGCACGCTGACCATGATCGGCTCCTCGCCGCTGATCCTGCTCAACGACCTGATCCAGACCTCCAACCGGTCGTTGCCCCCGGGCGCCGAGGCGCTCCAGCCCTTCGAGATGTTCTCGGTCACCCCGATCGGCATCGCCCTGCTGATCGCCGCGCTGCTGTATTCGCTGTTGGTCGGCCGCCGCCTGCTGCCCAAGACCGGCGGCAAGAAGGCCGCTTCGCCCGGTCGCACGAAGAGTTATTTCGCCGATGTCTACGGCATTACCGGCGACGTCCACGAACTGCTGGTGACCGTGGACTCTCCGCTGGTCGGCATGCGCGTCAACGAGGCCGAGCAGCTCGACGGCGCGCCGCTGCTGCTGGCGATCCAGTCCACTGACGAGCCGCGCCTGGCGCCGCCGGCCGAGGAAATGATCTGGGTCGGCACGGTGCTCGGGGTGATGGGCACGCGGGACCAGGTCGGCCGCTTCGCGGTCGACAACAAGCTCCGTCTCCAGCCTCGCCTTCGGACCTTCGGCAGCCTGTTCAACCCGAGCCGGGCCGGGATCTCCGAGGTCGTCATCCCGCCGGGATCGCGCCTGGTCGGACAGACCATCGCGGACGCGCGGCTGCGGTCGAAGTTCGGCATCTCGGTGCTGGCCATCAATCGCGGCGACGCCATCGTTCGCACCGGGCTTCGCTCGGAGATCCTCCAGGTCGGCGACTGCCTGGTGTCGCACTCGACCTGGCGCGACCTGTCCGCGGTCGCCCGGGACAAGGACTTCATCGTCGCCACCGACATTCCAAAGGAGGAGCAGCGGCCGCAGAAGGTGGGGTTCGCGGTCAGCTTCTTCGCGCTGGCGATGTTCCTGGTCCTCGGCCTGGACTTCAACCTGTCGATCGCGCTGATGGCCGGCGCGATCGGCATGGTGCTGACCGGCGTGCTGAGCATGGACGAGGCCTACCAGGCGGTCAGCTGGAAGACCGTGTTCCTGATGGCCAGCCTGATTCCGCTGGGCTTCGCGATGGAGACGACCGGTACGGCCGCGTGGCTGGTCCAGCAGACTCTGGGCCTGGTCGGCGACGTCGGCGACCTGACCATGCAGATCGCGCTGGCGGTCCTGGCCACGCTGTTCACGCTGGTGATGTCGAACGTCGGGGCCACGGTGCTGCTGGTGCCGATCTCGATCAACATCGCGCTGGCCACCGGCGCCAACCCGGCGGTGTATGCGCTGATCATCGCGCTGGGCACGTCCAACGCGTTCATCCTGCCCACCCATCCGGTCAATGCCCTGATCATGGGACCCGGCGGGTACAAGGTGCGCGACTACATGCGTGTCGGCGGCCTGATGAGCGTGGTCTACGTGACCGCCATGCTGTTGATGATCAACCTGGTGTTCTGATCGGACCGAAGACCGTTCGTTCACTGGCGGTCCAGCGACCGTCCGGGTCCGACCCCCGCGCTACACTAACGTGCCGCGATTCCGAAGAGTCCCGACGATGCCGTATCCGCTGACCCGCATGCGCCGCTCGCGCGCCAACGACTTCGCACGCCGCCTGGTCCGGGAGACCCGCCTGGACGCTTCCGACTTCATCTACCCGGTGTTCGTGCTCGACCGGCAGCGGGGCACCGAGGCGGTGCCGTCGATGCCGGGCGTCGAGCGCCAGGGCCTCGAACCCCTGCTGGCGACCTGCGAACGCGTGGTCGACGCCGGCATTCCGGCCATCGCGCTGTTTCCCGTCATCGGGGCCGAGCTCAAGTCCGACTCCGCCGAGGCGGCCTGGGCCGACGACGGCCTCGTGCCGCGCACGGTGGCCGCGATCAAGGAGCGCTTTCCGGAACTCGGCGTGATGACCGACGTGGCGCTGGATCCCTACACCTCGCACGGCCAGGACGGCCTGCTCGACGACACGGGCCGCATACTCAACGACGAGACCGTGGAGGCCCTGGTCCGCCAGGCCGCCAGCCACGCCGCGGCCGGCGCCGACATCGTCGCGCCCTCGGACATGATGGACGGGCGGATCGGCGCGATCCGCGACCGGCTGGAACGGGACGGGCATCGCGACACGATCATCCTGAGCTACGCGGCGAAGTACGCCTCGGCGTTCTACGGTCCCTTCCGCGACGCGGTCGGCTCGGCGGCCCATCTCGGCGCCGGCGGCAAGGAGACCTACCAGATGGACCCGGGCAACCGCGACGAGGCGCTGCGCGAGGTCGCGCTGGACCTCGACGAGGGCGCCGACTGGGTGATGGTCAAGCCGGCCCTGCCGTATCTCGACGTGATCGCCGACGTGCGCGCCGAGTTCGGCGTGCCGACCTTCGCCTACAACGTCTCCGGCGAGTACGCCATGCTCAAGGCCGCCGCGGCCAACGGCTGGCTGGACGAGCGGAAGGTGGTGCTCGAGAGCCTGACCGCGATCCGCCGGGCCGGCGCCGACGGCATCCTGACCTACCACGCGCTGGACGCGGCCGCCTGGCTGGCCGGATGAGCGCCGCGTCGACGTCCGACCCGATCCGCCTGGCCGTGTTCGGGCACCCGGTCGAGCATTCGCGCTCGCCCGGCATCCACGCCCGCTTCGCCGCGGCGCTGGGGCTGGAAGTCGACTACCGAGCCGTCGATTGCCCGTCCGGGGGGTTGTCCGATGCGCTCGAGCGGTTCCGCGACGCCGGGGGAACGGGCTGCAACCTCACCGTGCCGCTGAAGGCCGAGGGCCTGGCCCTGGCCCGGGCCGCGTCGCCGGCGGCCCGCCAGGCCGGCGCCTGCAACACCCTGACCCTGCACGACGAAGGCTGGCGGGCCGACAACACGGACGGCGCCGGCCTGGTCGCCGACCTCGATCGGCTCGGCCTCGACGTCGCCGGTTCGCGCTTGCTCATCGTCGGCGCCGGCGGCGCGGCGGCCGGCGTGCTCGGCGCGTTGATCGAACGCGGTCCCGCACGGATCGGCATCGTCAACCGCAGCCCGCAGCCCGCCGAGGCGCTGGCGAGTCGCGTGCGCGACGCGGGCATTCCCGTCGAAGTGTTCGATTTCGAAGGCGGGCTGACCGCCGGTGCCTTCGAGTGCGTCGTCCAGTGCACCAGCCTTGGCCACCAGGGCGAGGCGCCGAGGCTGGATCGCGAGTGGCTGGTCGCCGATGCGGCGGCCTACGACCTCAACTACGGTCCCGCACATGCGCCGTTCGCGCACTGGTGCGCGCTGAACCGGGTGCGCTGCTTCGGCGGGTGGGGAATGCTGGTCGAACAGGCCGCGCTGGCCTTCGAGCGATTCACCGGCCAGCGGCCGGCGACGGAATCGTTCTACGACACGCCGGAGTGAACGCGCGCCGGGCGCCGCGGGCGGGGTGCCTTCGCGCCGCGCGCGATCACCACTCGAACAGCTTCCAGTACACCGGCTTGACCGGCTCGAAGGTCTCGTGGCGAAGGTCCAGCAGGCCGTCGCCGGTGGTATCGACCAGGTAGTAGGGCGGGCCCACGGCCGGCGTGATGCGGACCATGTACACCCGGCCGCCGGTGCTGTACTCCTCGACCGTTCGACCGTCTTCCTGGCGAATCACCACGCCGGGCTGGAATTCGTCTTCGGGCTCGCTGACCTTCGGCGGCAGCGGTTCACGGATCGGCGGAGGCGGCGGGGCGTCCGACGGGGGCGGCGACTGCTGGGCGAGAGCCGCCGTACCCGCGACCAGGAGGCCGGTCGAGACGACGCAGTGGATGAAGAACCGGTTCATGGCGTGCTCCCGTTGAGGCCCCTTGATCATTGCCCTTCGCTGTCGGGGAAAGGATAGCAGACCCCGACCTGGCATCGAGTCGGCGCGCGTATCATGGCGGTTCGATCACGCCGCGAAACCGCAATGTCCGCATCCGACGAACGCGACGCCGGAATCCTCTGCCTCGTGGACGGCTCGTCCTATCTCTACCGCGCCTTCCACGCCCTGCCCAGCCTGACCGCAGCCGACGGCCAACCGACCGGCGCCATCTTCGGTGTGGCGAACATGATCCGGCGGCTGGTCAAGGAGCGGTCGCCGGCCGGCCTGGTGGTGATCTTCGATGCGCCGGGCAGGACCTTCCGTCACGAGGCCTATGCCGATTACAAGGCCAATCGACCGTCGATGCCCGACGACCTCCGGCGCCAGATCGAACCGTTGCACGAACTCATCGATGCGCTCGGCGTGCCGCGCGTGGCGATCGAGGGCGTCGAGGCCGACGACGTGATCGCCACGCTGGTCCGCCGGGCACGGGCCGCGGGCCGGCCGGTGCTGATCTCGTCGGGCGACAAGGACCTGGCCCAGCTGGTCGGCGACGGCGTGGTTCTCGAGGACACGATGCAGGACAAGCGCTACGACCCCGAGGCCGTGCGGGAGAAATTCGGCGTCGGACCCGAGCGGGTCGGCGATTTCCTGGCCCTGACCGGCGATGCCTCGGACAACATTCCCGGGGTCGAGAAATGCGGCCCCAAGACCGCGGCGAAGTGGCTGGACAAGTACGGCGATCTCGAAGGAGTGATCGAGAACGCCGACGACATCGGCGGCAAGATCGGCGAGAACCTGCGCGCGGCCCTGGACCAGCTGCCGCTGTCGCGCCGGCTCGTTGCCCTGAAGGACGATGTCGAACTGGACTTCGACCTCGATGCGCTGGCCCCCGCGGAGCCCGAGCACGACCGGCTGGCCGACCTGCTCAAGCGCTTCGGCTTCACGACCTGGCTGCGCCAGTTGGACGAAGGCGGTGAGGAGAGCGAAGGTTCCGACGGCGCGGGTCCCGCATCGGGCGACGCGGCGGTCGAGGTCGAGACCGTGACCACCCGGGCGCAGCTCGATGCACTGGTCGAGGTCCTGGGCGCGGCCGAGCTGATCGCCTTCGACACGGAGACGACAAGCCTCGAGCCGCTCGACGCCGACCTGGTCGGTTTCTCCTTTGCCGTCGAGCCCGGTCGCGCGTGGTACGTGCCGGTCGGTCACGTCGACCAGGACACGGAATTCGATCGCGACGAGGCGATCGAGGCGCTGAAGCCGGTGCTGGAAGATGCCGACCGGCCGAAGCTCGCCCACCACACCAAGTACGACCTCAACGTGCTCGACCGGGCCGGCGTGACGCTGGCCGGCGTGGCCCATGACACGATGCTCGAGTCGTACTGCTACAACGCGACCGCCACCCGTCACGACCTGGACTCGCTGGCCGGACGCTACCTCGGACGGACCACCATCCCCTACGAGCAGGTCGCAGGGAAGGGCAAGCAGCAGGTCACCTTCGACCGGGTGCCGGTCGCCCAGGCCGCCGAATACGCCGGCGAGGACGCGGAGGTGTGTATCGCGCTGCATCGCAGCCTGTGGCCGGACCTGTCGAAGACCGAGCGGGTGCGCGACGTCTACCGCGACCTGGAGATCCCGCTGATCGGGGTCCTCGCGCGGATGGAACGTACCGGGGTGCTGATCGATGCCGACCGGCTCGCCGCCCAGAGCGCCGAGCTCGCCGAGCGCATGGACGCGATCCAGGAGCAGGCGTGGAAGGCTGCCGGGGGCGAGTTCAACCTGGGCTCGCCGAAGCAGCTGCAGGAAATCCTGTTCGAGAAGCTCGAGATTCCCGTCGTGCGCAAGACGCCGAAGGGGCAGCCGTCGACCGCCGAGGACGTGCTCCAGGAGCTGGCCGCCGAGCACGAGCTGCCGCGGCTGATTCTCGAGCATCGCGGCCTGTCGAAGCTCAAGAGCACCTACACCGATCGCCTGCCGGAGAAGGTGCGCGACGACACGGGCCGGATCCACACCCACTACCACCAGGCCAGCACGGCGACGGGCCGTCTGTCCTCGACCGACCCGAACCTGCAGAACATCCCGATCCGCACCGAGCAGGGTCGACGCATCCGCAAGGCCTTCGTCGCGCCCGAGGGCTGGAAGGTGCTGGCCGCCGACTATTCGCAGATCGAGCTTCGGATCATGGCCCACCTGTCCGGCGACGACGGCCTCAAGCGCGCGTTCGCCGCCGGCGAGGACATCCACCGCGCGACCGCGGCCGAGGTGTTCGGGCGCGCCGTCGACGAGGTGGACGGCGACCAGCGGCGCGCGGCCAAGGCGATCAATTTCGGCCTGATGTACGGCATGAGCGCGTGGGGGCTGGCGAAACAGCTGGAGACCGACCGCGACACCGCGTCGGAGTACATCGACACCTACTTCGCCCGCTATCCGGGCGTGCGCGAGTTCATGGACGCGACCCGCAGGCAGGCGAAGAAGGACGGCTACGTCGAAACCCTCGCCGGGCGGCGCCTGTGGTTGGCCGAGATCCGGTCGCGCAACCGTCAGCGACAGCAGGCCGCTGAACGCGCGGCGATCAATGCCCCGCTGCAGGGCACGGCGGCCGACATCATCAAGCGCGCGATGATCGACGTCGATGGCTGGCTGAGCGGCCAGGACGCCCCGGCCCGGCTGATCATGCAGGTCCACGACGAACTGGTCCTCGAAGTGCGCGAGGACGCGATCGATGAAGTCCGCGCCGGCATCACCGAGCGGATGGAGTCGGCGGCCGAGCTGGCGGTGGACCTGCTGGTCGAAGTGGGCGTCGGCGAGGACTGGGAAAGCGCTCACTAGCCGGGGAGCGGTTCCCGATCCCCTGTGCCGAAAGGTGCCCGGGCACTTCCCGGGTGACTCCCTGCGAGCCCCCGTCAGGCGTGGCTGACGGCGGGAACCGGCCAACCCGGATCAGAGCCGCCGCCTGTGGGAGTGAGCTCGCGAGCGAGCCGATCGATCGAGATCATGAACACCGGCGATTGCCGGCGAGCTCGCTCCCTCAGCGATCCGCGAAGACGCCGCCGACCCCGACCGAGGCGGGATCCCCCTGCCGACCGGCACTGGGCGACGGAAGGAATCCGGTGCACCCTGTAACCCCTCCCTCTCCTCACGCGTATACCGGGCATGAGACGGCGATTCGAACAGCTCGTGGACGCCCACGGCCCCCGCCTGCGCCACCTGGCGCTGGCGCTGCTGGGGCGCGTCGACGAAGCCGACGACGTCGTCCAGGACACGCTGATCAAGCTGTGGGACCACCTCGCGCGCATCGAGACAGGGTCCGAACTGCCGTGGCTGCTGACCTGCACCCGCAATGCCTGCCTCGACCGCCTGCGCGGCCGCACCCGCACCCGCGGCGTGCTACTGAAGCTGGTCGGGGAGCGCGATGCGGCCGATGAGGCGCCGGAGGGTCCGGCGGAACTGGCCGACAGCGAGCGGCGACGCCGGACGCTCCGGGACGCCGTCGCCCGGATGCCCGAACCCGGACGCAGTCTGCTGATCCTGCGCGACCTGCAGGACGTCGACGTCGCGACCACGGCGCGCACGCTCGAGCTCAGCGAGAACCAGGTCAAGGTCTACACGTTTCGCGCCCGTCGCGCCCTGCGGCGGTTGCTGGAGGAAGAGCTGCATGAACAGGTCGCCTGATCACCGCAACGATCGCCGCAACGATCACCGTAACGGTCGGCCGAGCGACGCCGAACTCGAGACCCGGCTGCGCGCTGCGGGGACGCCGCCGCAGGACCGCGATCTCGCCGCCGACTGGGCGCTGCGACGCGAGCTGGCCGAGCTGGGCCCCGACCATGGGCTGCCGACGGCGCTCCGCCGCGCCGTTCTTCGGCATGCCGCGGTTCATCCGCGCCGGAGCACGCGACGCTGGCCGGGGCTCCCGGTCGCGCTGGCGGCCGGCCTGGCCGGCGTACTGGTCCTGGTTGCGGCGCTGCGGCCGGGCGGGCCGGAGCCGTCGCCGGTCTCGACCACGAACGCCGAGCAGCTCCAGCTGGCCCTGGTCACGCTCGACCGGACGTCGCGCCGAGCCCTGGCCCTGGCCGGCCGAGGGGTTCGCGAGCATCTCGACCGCCCCGAGGATTTTCTTCGGATCGAGCTCCAGGAGCTGCCTTACGGGCACCTGCTCGACTCGTTCCGTCTTGCCCCGCACCACCCACCGGAACCCACCCAGGAGAGTTGAAATGAAACCACTTCGAATTGCCCTGCTGCTGCTCACCGTCCCCTTCGCGACCTCTGCCCTGGCCCAGGCACCGGGCCAGGTCGATCTCGAACCGGTCAAGAAGGTGTTCGGGACCGGACCGACGGTCAACCTGAATTTCGGCAGCACGATGATCCAGGGCCTGGCCGAAGGCTTCCGCGGCACGAATGCCGATATCGCGGACCTGATCAGCGGCGTTTCCGGCCTGCGCGTGATGGTCTTCGAAGACGTCGACGGCACGCAGGCCCGGGCCTTCGTATCCGACACGGCGTTCGAGCTCGGCAACGAGGGCTGGACCCCGGCGGTCGAGGTCCGGGACGATTCCGATCACGTCGACATCTACATCAAGGAGTCGGGTGAGTTCGTCGATGGCATCGTCCTGATGGTCACCGAGTCGAGCGGCGATGCGGTGTTCATCAACGTCTTCGGCGCGCTCGACCCGGTGTTCATCGGCAAGACCCTCGGCGGCGGGATCGACTTCTCCGACTTCGACCTCGAGGAACTGATGAACGCCGGCAACGGCAACGGCGACGACGACAGCTGATCGTCCACGAGCCCCGACGCCGGTCCCCGGACCGGTGCTGCCCGGCCGGCCGCCCTGCGCGGCCGGCTTTTTTGTGGCTACCGCGGATGAACGCGGACGAAAACCAGGAAGGCAAAGGCTCCAAGTGAACTCGGCTACCCGGAATAGCGAGATCGAGCGGGCCGAGAACAGGCGGGCCGGCAATGGAACGGCCCGGCAAGCGGAGCTGAACGTTTCGGTTTACTCAAATCGAACGAAGTGCGAATGCGCCGTCCGCGATCGTGAAGGTCGAAAGCCGCTGTGCTCTGGCTCTGCTTTGCGAGGTCTTGGGTGACCGGAAAGATTGCCGAACGGCGAATGTCCGAGTCCTGAGGTGTGCGCATTCCTGCTGATCGGCGGACGATGCATCCGGGGCTCGACCGTCTTTTGTCACGGCGCGGTCCTTGATCTGTCTGGCTGGCAACCGTCCATCCCGATCCCCCGGGCTTCACGCAGATGCTGAGGTTCTATCTGCGTCCATCTGCGGTAAAAATCGATGAATTCGCTCAAGGTCGATGCGGGCGGGCGAGGTAGTCCTTGCTCTGCATTTCGACCAGCCGGGAGCGGGTCCGCTGGAATGGGGCGGAGAGCTTCTTGCCGGTGTAGAGCTCGTCGATCCCGGTCTCGGCCGAGGCGATCAGCTTCACGTTGCGGTCGTAGCAGGCGTCGACCAGGTGGATGAAGCGCCGGGCGGCGTTGTTGTCGTCATCGTCCAGCTGCGGCACGTTGGCGACCAGCAGCGTCGAGAAGCGGTAGGTCAGTTCCAGGTAGTCGCCGGACGAACGGGCGCCCCGGCACAGTTCGTCGAACTCGAACCAGGCCAGCGAACCGGCCCGGGCGCGCGCCTCCATCGGCCGGCCCCGGACGGTCAGCGTGACGTGCTGCTCGGTCTCCACCTTGGGCGACAGGGCGCGAAACTCGTCGATCAGCTGCCGGTCGGCGGCCGCGTCGTTGGGCGTCAGCCAGGTCGGGTGTCGGGCCAGTTCGCGCAGGCGGAAATCCTCGGCGGCGTCGAGTTCGACGACCTCGCAATGGGCATGGATCTGCTCGATCGCCGGCAGGAACCGCTGGCGCTGCAGACCGCCTGCGTACAGGTCGTCCGGCGCGGTGTTGCTGGTCGCGACCAGCGTGATTCCGAGCTCGAACCACTGGCGCGTGAGTTCGCCCAGCAGCATGGCGTCGGCGATGTCCTCGACGTGGAACTCGTCAAAGCAGATCACCCGGGTACGCTTGCGTAAGTCCCGGGCGATCGCGTCCAGCGGACGCTGACGCTGGCCCAGGCCTTTCAGCCGCGCATGGACATCGTCCATGAACCGGTGGAAATGCGCCCGCTCGACCGCTTCGCCGCTGTCCTCGAGCGCGTCGACGAACAGGTCCATCAGAAGCGTCTTGCCGCGGCCGACGCGGCCGTGGAGGTACAGGCCGGGCACCGCTTCGGGCTTGCGGAACCAGCGAGGGCGAGCGGCCTGGAGGCGTTCGAAGCAGCGCTGCAGCTTGCCGGCGACGGCCCCCTGGGCGTCGTCCGGCTGCAGGCGACCGGCCTCGACCAGCGCGCGATGGCGCTCGGCGGGCCCGGGGCAGGAGGAGGAGACCGGCACGGCGGAGCGGGATACGCTCAGGGCAGGTGGTTGGCGACCGCGTTCTTGATCAGCCCGCGCAGGTCCATCAGGCGGCGGTGGAAGAAGTGCCCGCTGCCTTCCATGACGACGAGCTCGGGCGGATCGTCCAGCGCCTCGGCCCAGGACACCACCGCGTCCGGCGACACGACTTCGTCTTCGTCGCCCTGGACCACCAGCCACGGCGCGTTCGGCGGCAGCAGGTCGGCGAAGCCGTAGCGCTCGACGGGCGGGGCAATCGAAATCAGCATCCGCACCGGCTGGTCCTGCGCGGCCCGCAGTGCGATCCAGGAGCCGAAGGAGAATCCGGCCAGCCAGAGATCGGTGTCCGGGCGCGTGCGCCGGACCCAGTCGATCACGGCGAGCAGGTCCTCGAGCTCCCCCTCGCCGTCGTCGAACTCGCCCTCGCTGTCGCCCACGCCGCGAAAATTGAACCGCACGGTGGCCAGCCCCGACTCGCGCAGGCTGCGCTCCATGATCGTCACCACCTTGTTGCGCAGCGTGCCGCCGTGCTGCGGGTGCGGGTGGCACAGGACCGCGGTGGCCGGCCGGGTCTGGTCGGGCTCCGGAACGTCCGTGATGCATTCGAGGCGGCCGGCCGGGCCGCTCAGGAAGAACTCGGTCTGCTCGTCCGGAAACGTTTCGGGGTCGATGGGCCGTTGGCTGGTCATTGCGCGTCGTTCATGGATGAGGGGTCGTTCGGGAGCGGTGCACCGGGGCGGAGTCCGGGAGCGGTGGTCGACCGCCGTGCGCCTTGTCACCGCCAGCGTGCCGACGCATGATAACCCGCATCCGGGCCACTGCGCCGGTGGGGCGTAGCGGCCCCGGAGCGCCCGGTTTACGCCCGAACGAGTGCCACCTGCATGAACCACCTCGCCCACCTGGTGCTGGCCGGCCGCGACCCGGACGATCGACTCGGCGCGCTGCTCGGCGACCACGTCAAGGGCCGGCTCGAGGCCGTCGACCTGTCCCCCGGCCTGGTTCGCGGCATCCGGCTGCATCGGCGGATCGATGCCTGGTCGGACAGCGACCCGGCAGTGACCGGCCTGCTGGCCCGGTTCCGTCCGCCATGGCGGCGCTACGGCGGGATCGTTCTCGACGTACTGTTCGACCGGGAGCTATCGAAGCGGTGGGGAGAATTCGGTCCCCGGCCGCGGGCGGAATTCGGGCGCGAAGTCGATTCGCTCCTTGCCGAGCGTCGGGGCGAGCTTCCGCCGCGATTGGCCCGCTTCGCGGATTGGGCGGCGGCCGTGGGGCTGTGGACCCGACTGGACGACCGGGCGCTGCTGCATGACATCTTCGGTCTCATCGCGCGCCGTCACGGTCGAGCCGAGCCGCTGGCCCGGGGCCTGGAGCTGCTCGATCGGCACGAGGCGGCCATCGGCCGGGCCTTCGACGAACTGTTCCCACGCCTGCAGTCGCGGGCGCGAGAATTTCTCGATGCGGAGCGGGGACGCCCGGGCTAGCCTTCGGCGGGCCGGAGACCGCCGAACCCCGCGCCTTCGCCGGGGGGGCGGCTTACTGGACCTGCGCGAGCATGTACTCGACGGAGGCCCGAACCTGCTCGTCGCTGAGGTCGGAGCGGCCGCCCTTGGCCGGCATCACGCCGATGCCGTTGATCGCGTGATCGACCAGCGTGTCTTCGCCCTTGGGCAGACGATCGGTCCAGTCGGCCGCGACCAGCATCGGCGCGCCGGCTGCGCCGGAATCGTGGCAGGCCGCGCAGACGCGGTCGTAGATCATCGCACCGTCGAGACTGCCATCGAAGGCCACCTGCGGGGCCGCACCGGCGCTGGCGGTTTCCGCCGCCGCCATTGCGGCAGCGCGCCCGGTTTCACCGGCATAGACGCCGGCGACCGGCTGGATGCGCGCGGAAATGGCCTCGACGCGGGCGGGGTTGTCGTGCTGGCCCAGCGTCTTGTGGAACTGGAACGCCACCAGGATCATGACGATGGCGAAGATCGCCAGGGCCACGATCACCAGGCTGAACCGCTTGAGAAAGATTCGATCGTCGTTTGCGCTCACGCACTACCTCGCATGGATTCTGAGCGGGTCTTCGGGAGATCCACCTCCCGCTGACCCACGCGAACTCGGGTCCGGATTCGTCGGTCTGGATCGTTGATGGGCCGCGCCACCGCCGTTCCGGCGATCGGCCATTCGATCCAGCCCGACATTATAAACGGTGCCGCGGAGCGGAAGCGCACGTGATCTTCGCGTAAGGCCCCGTACCGGGGTGCGACGTCGCGATCCGCGAAGGTGTGATCCGCGTCGCAGATTCGTCCCGCGCGGCCGGAATGCGGGCACCGGCCGGACCGTTCAGCGCGCCGGATCGACCGTTCGTCAGGGGAGAGTGGCGCTTGCCACCGATTCGTGGATGATGGCATGCAGGACACTTTCGGGTAGTTGCGCCATGTCGAAGGCCACGATGAACCAGCGCGGGTTCACGCTGATGGAACTGCTGATCGCCATCGCCTTGCTGGCGATCGTGACCACCGCGGCGCTGCCGGCGTTCACGACCTTCATCCAGAACAACCGGCTCACCGGCCAGACCAACGAGCTGGTGACGGCGTTCCAGTTCGCCCGCTCGGAGGCCCTGAAGCGGGCCGACCCGATCACCGTCTGTTCCAGTTCGGACGGCGAAGACTGCGGCGGCAGCTGGAACGAGGGCTGGATGGTGATCGCCAACCGCGGCGCCGGCGATGAAGAAGTGCTGCGGGTCTGGGGTTCGCCCGGGGCCGACTTCCAGTTCGATCCGGCCGGTGGATCGGTCGACTTCGAGGCCAACGGCTTCGCCTCGGCCGCGCTGACCATCGAGCTCGACCTGGACAACTGCACCGCGGACAACGCGCGGCGGGTCCTCATCGAACGCACGGGCCGGGTCGGCTCCGAACGCTTCGACTGCAGCTGATCGCGGCGCTGCGACCCATCGCTTCGACCCATGGCTGTCGCGAACCCGAGCGTTGCTCGAACGAATCAACCGAGGTACATGACTCGATGAACAGATCCTATCTCGCGGGCCGCACGCCCCCCTGCGCCGCTCACCGCCAGAAGGGCGTGACCCTGATCGAGGTGCTGATCGCGCTGCTCGTGCTCGGCATCGGCCTGCTCGGCGTGGCCGCCATCCAGGGCTTTTCGCTGCAGGCCAACCAGATTTCCTACGTGCGAACGCAGGCGACCAACCTGGCCTACGAGCTGGCCGACCACGCTCGCGCCCACCGGTCGATGATCGCAGCCAGCGGCAACGTTCCGAACGCCGGCTACTGGAGCACCCGAGCGGCGCAGTTGCTGCCCCAGGGCGAGATCGACACCGCCGTGACCAACGCCGCGACCGACGGCATCGTCGAAATCACGGTCACCTGGCTCGACGACCGCGAAGAGAACAGCACGGCCGAATTCACCTTCCAGACCCGGATCTGATGCCGGGCCGGAATCGAAGGAGCGAACATTCGATGATTTCAGACCAGTCCATTCAAGCACCCGTTCGACAGCGAGGCCTGAGTCTCGTCGAGCTGATGGTCGCCCTGACGCTGGGGCTGCTGTTGACCGCCGGCATGATCCAGCTGTTCGGCTCGACCAAGCTCACGTTCCAGACCAACGACGCCGCGGCCCGGGTGCAGGAGAACGGCCGCTTCGCCATGGAGCTGCTCAAGCGCGACCTTCGCACCGCGGGCACGCACGGCTTCTGCGCCGCGCGGATCGAGATCACGAACCATCTCGACGAGTCCTGCGGCGGCGGAGTCTCGGACTTCTTCGACCCGAATCGGGCCGTCGTCGGCTGGGAATACGATGGCACCGGAATCGGCGACGATTACACGCTGCCGACCAACCTCGACCCCTCGGGCGCGTCGGCGGGCGACTGGACCTCGACCTCGGACCAGGGCACGCTGCCCGACGTGCTCGACGGCCTCGTCGTGCCCGGCTCCGACGTCCTCGTGGCGCGGTCGATGAACGTCATCCCGGGGCTCACCGCCGACCCCGGCGTGCCGAACAACACGAACCAAGCGTCGATCAACCTGCTGAGCGCCCACGGCCTGCCCGACGACGCGATCGTGCTGGTGACCAACTGCGCCACGGGGGCCGACCTGTTCCAGAACCGGACCAACGCCAATGCCTCGGCGTTCTCCGCCGGCTCCGGGTCCTGCTCGAACCCCGGTCCGGGCAACGTCAACATCGATTGGTCCACGTCCTACGATGATTCGATGCAGACCTTCACGGTGGGTGCCACCGCGTACTACGTCGGTCTCAATGCAAACACCGGCGAACCCGCGTTGTATCGCTACAACCTAACTACCGGCACCAACGGCTCCGCGGCCGGCCCGGAAGAGCTCGTCCAGGGCGTGGAGTCGATGCAGGTGCTCTACGGCTTCAGCGCTGCCGCGCCGGCCGGGGACGGCCAGAGCGTGGACAACTGGCTCCGCGCGGACCAGGTGCCGGCCGACGGCTGGGGCCAGGTGCTCGCGCTGCGCGTCGCGCTCAGCATCCGCTCGCCCGAGAATGCCGACGGCGACCAGAACACGGTGGTCCTGGACCTGTCCGGGGCCAATATCTCCGCCGACGGTGACGGCCGCCTGCGCCAACCCTTTTCCACCACGGTTGCCCTGCGCAACCGGCTGATCGTGATCTGACATGAAATCCTTCCACGTCAAAGCAGGTCTTCCGAAGCAGCGCGGCGCCGCACTGTTTGTCGCATTGATGTTTCTCATCATCCTGACCGTGGTCGGCCTGTCGGCCGCCAACGTCAGCGTGATGCAGGAGCGCATGGCCGGCAACGTCCGCGAGACCAACGAAGCCTTCCAGGAGGCTGAAGCGACGCTGCGCGAGATCGAGCAGGCGCTGGGCGCCTGCATTTCCGGCGCAGCGGGCTGTCCGCTGGGCTCGATTCCGATCTGGTCCGAAGCGCAGTCCGACCTCGGCATCGGCCGCAGTGCCTGCACCCTCGAGGCGCCCGGTGTGGACCCGGACGACTGGCCCTGGCGCCCGGCGCCGGAAACCGGCAATGAATACGTCGTCATCGCGCTGACCGACGCCGGCGCCGGCGGCACGATCTTCGGATCGGCGTGCCGGCCGATGAACGAACTGAACGACACCGCGATCGAGGAATACTTCCTGGTCGCAGCGCGCGCGGAGGGCCCGGCCGGTACCGGCGAGGCCGTCGTGCAAAGCATCTTCTTCTGGCCCGAATGAGCCCGTTGGCAGGGTGGAGAATCCAATGAAAGCACTCATGAACAAGTTCCAGCTCACGATGCTGGTCGCGCTTGCCGGCCTGGTGGCCGGGACGCCGCAGACCGCGCGAGCCGCGGATCTGAACATCTCGCAGTCGCCGCTGTTCGTGGCGACCAACGTCGAACCAAACGTGATGTTCACGCTCGACGATTCCGGCTCGATGCAGTGGGAGTACATGCCCGATGGCCCGGAATTCCGCTACACGCTGAAGCTGTTCCCTGCACCCTCCGGCCTGTACGGCGGCGTGGACTACGCCAACCAGGTGCCGTCGGTCAAGGACAGCAACATCCACAACCTGTACGGACGGTCCGCCGCCAACAACGGCGTGTTCTACAACCCCGATATCACCTACAGCCCGTGGTCGCGGCCCGACGGCAGCGAAATGGCGCCGGCCAACCCGCGCAACGCGCTGTACAACCCGGACCTTCCGGGTCTCGGTGGGCTGGACCTGACGCGCTCCCAGACCCAGTCGGCGATCTGGTTCCGCGGCAACAGCCTGGACCAGGCCTTCTGCGATCCCTGTAACGGGAACCACACCTACAAGCCGATCACCTACTACAACTACCAGGGCGGTCCTCGAGGGTCGGCGGCGAGCTACCAGAAGGTCGAGATCACGCTGGCCGACACGCCGGCGGGCGCGACCTTTACCTCGCCGGGCGGCGTCACGCGTACGCGCGATGAAGAAATCCAGAACTTCGCCAACTGGTTCCAGTACCACCGCTCGCGCATCCTGACCGCGCGCGGCGCGATCGGCAAGGCCTTCACCCGGATGCCGGACCAGGCCCGGGTCGGTTTCGCCGCGATCAACAATGGCTTCGCCATAGTCGACGGTGTCAGCACCCGCGCGGTCCTGCGCCCCGTCCGCCAGTTCAACCTGTCCGGCCGTCAGGCGTTCTACGACGAGCTCTACGGTCGCGTGATCAACAACTTCGGCACGCCGCTTCGGCTCGCCGCCGAGGCCGTCGGGGGATACTTCGAGCGCGCCGACGCTCGCGGCCCCTGGTCGACGACCCCGGGCCAGGCCGGCGGCGAGGACCTGGCCTGCCGTCAGAGCTTCCACATCCTGATGTCCGACGGCTTCTGGAACGGCGGCAACCCGAGCGTCGGCGACGCCGACGGGACGTCCGGCCCCACGATTACCGGGCCCGACCTCGGCCAGGGCGCGCAGAGCTACCAGTATTCGCCGGTCGCGCCGTTCGCCGACAGCTCGGAAAGCAATACGCTGGCCGACGTCGCCATGCACTACTGGAAGCGCGACTTGCGTCCGGATGTCGGTAATCGCGTCTCGACGACGCCCGAGGACCCGGCGTTCTGGCAGCACCTGGCCAGCTTCGGCATCGGCCTCGGGGTCAAGGGCAACATCGACCCCGAGGATGCCTTCGCGGCGATCGACACCCAGACCTCGATCGACTGGGGCGACCCGTACGACTCCAACGACGCCAAGATCGACGACTTGCTGCACTTCGGCCTGAACGGTCGTGGTGGGTTCTTCACCGCGGACGATCCGGAAACCTTCGCCGAGGAACTCGGCAACTTCCTGCTCGAGATCGTCGCGCGGACCTCGGCCACGACCGGGCTGTCCGTGTCGACCACCCGACTGACCGAAGGGTCGATCATCTACGCCGCCGAATTCGACAGCGAGGACTGGAGCGGCGAAGTCAAGGCCATCGACGTCTTCACCGGAAGCACCCAGTGGACGGCCTCCGCCCAACTCGATGCCCGCGATCCGAGCGGGCGGCGAATCTACACCTCCCGGGCCAGCGGTTTCGGCGGCCAGGACTTCGACGCCGACATGCAGCCGGCGCTGAAGGACCAGATCTCCACCGACGGCGCCCAGGCCAACAAGGTCATCGACTACATCCGCGGCGTTCGTTCCAACGAGCAGCAGTTCGGCGGCTCGCTGCGCGATCGGTCGACCGTGCTCGGCGACATCGTCAACTCGCGGCCGGTCTACGCCGGTGCGGGCAACGAGGGCTGGACGCGCCTGCCAGGTGCGGCAGGTTCGTCGTACAGCGACTTCGTCGATGCCAAGGTCGACGAGACCAAGGCGGTCTACGTCGGAGGCAACGACGGCATGATGCATGCCTTCGATGCCGAGACCGGTCGGGAACTGTTCGCTTACGTTCCCCGTTCGGTGCTGCCGAACCTGGAAGAGCTGACCAACCCGAACTACGGCCACCGGTTCTTCGTCGATGGCCAGATGGTCGTCCGCGACGCCTACAACGGCGGCTGGAAGCGGGTGCTGGTCGGCGGCCTGGGTGCCGGCGGTCGCGGGATCTTCGCCATCGACGTGACCGACCCCGATTCGCCGTCGGTGCTCTGGGAAATCACCGGCGACGACGAGCCGAACCTCGGCTTCACCTTCGGCGATCCGGTGGTTACCCGCCTGGGCAACGGAAACTGGGTCGCGATCTTCGGCAACGGATACAACAGCGCCGACAACAACGCCGTGATGTTCGTCGTCGACCTGTTCAACGGCAACGTGCTGCACGAGATCGAACTCGAGACGAGCAGCGATTCGAACGGACTCTCCGGCGTCGCTCCGCTGCTCAATCCGCTGACCCGCCAGTCCCTGTCCCGGGCCTACGCGGGGGACATCGAGGGCAACGTCTGGCGCGTCGACTTCAACGAGAGCGGCGTGCCCAGCGTCGCCTACAGCCAGGGCCTGTACACCGAGCCCGACGGGCGGCCGATCACTGCAACGCCCGGCCTGGCCGCAAGCCCGGCCGGTGGGCTGGTGGTGTACGTCGGTACCGGCAAGCTGATCGAGCCCGCGGATCGCCTCGTCGGCGGCCAGGGCATCGAGAAGCTCTACGCGCTGCGCGATCAGGATTCGCCGCTGCCGAACAATCCCGACTTCGGTGAACCGCAGATTTCCACGTCCGGAGGCCAGCGCGTCATCGAGGGCGAGACCGGCGATGACGGGTTCGTGCTGGATCTGACGCCGAACGGATCGCCGACCGGCGAACGTGTCCTGTCGCGTCCGCGCATCATCTTCGGCCAGGTCATCTTCTCGACCTTCGAACCGGAAGACGATCCCTGCGCGCCCGGCGGCGTCCAGCGGCTCTACGTGGTCGATGCGCTGACCGGCGGCGGTACGCTGGACAACATCTGCCCGAACTGCGGCGTGGTCGAGGTCGGCGTCGGTGCACCGATCGATCCCCCGATCATCATCCAGCCGCCCGCCCTGGGCGACGGCGACACCGACCCGGACGATCCGAGCAATCCGTTCGATCCCGGCGGCGGTCCGCCTGATCCGGGTGACGTCGGGGCAAGCGACGGCTGGTGTTCCCAGTTCGGTACGCTGAACCCGGTCACCGGCCAGCCGCTGCTGATCGGAACCATCTGCGACGGCCGCCAGGTCTGGCGACAGGCGCGATGAAGAATTCCAGGAGAAACGAAATGAACGCATTCAATCGAACGATCGTTACGGTGGCCGGCGCGCTTGCGCTGGCCCTGTTCACCGGCCCGCTCTTCGCCCAGGACGGCCAGGACGCTGTCCGGGACGATGCCGACATGGCGCTCGGGATTCCCCAGCCGATGACCGTCGAATCGATCGACCTCAAGAACGGTGTGGTCGTCCTCGACGGCGAGCGCTACCGGGTCTATCCGGGTCGAAAGGACCTCCGTGCCCCGGGTCGTGGTCCGGCGCTGGAGCTCCAGGACCTGGCGGTCGGCATGAGCGTACTGGTCGCAACCGACGGAACGCAGGCAGGCAGAGGCCACCAGCCCTACGTCCTCGGTCTCTGGCTCAATCAATAGGGGAAGGGCCATGAACAAGCTACGACTGCAGGGCGGGTTCACCCTGATCGAACTGATGATCGCGGTCGCGATTCTTGCCATCGTGATGGGCATCGCGATACCCAGCTACACGCAGTGGGTGATCGAGTCCGGGCGTGCCGATGGCAAGGCACAACTGTTCGAGACGGCACAGAACCTCGAGCGCTGTTTCACCCGCTACAGCACCTACGATTCCGATCAGTGCAACGTCGGTGACGGCGATGCGATCGAGTCGGAGAAGGGCAAGTACCAGGTCACCGTCGATGCCGAGCCGACCCGCTTCGAGCTGACCGCGGCGCCCCAGGGCGGTCAGGCGGACGATGACGAGTGCGCCTCCCTGATCCTCGATTCGACCGGCGCCCGGCGGATCAGCGACGACGCCACGGGAGACGTCGAGGACTGTTGGTAGGCCCGGCCTGCTCCGCGCGCCTCGAGTTCCGGACGAGCCCGCCCCGCGGGCTCGTTTCCGTTCGGGGAATCGAACGCGGCGGGGTGCAGCGCAGGCGGTTGAGTGCGGCACGGGGACCGCCTATCCTGAAGCCGTCTTCTCGAGGTCGCCGCCGATGACCGATCCCGCTCCGGGCGCGCCGCCGCTGCCCGACTTCTGTCAGCCGCAGGCCGTGCTGCTGGTGGTCCTGCTCGGTCTGATCCTGGCCCTTCTTCTGACTCTGTCCGCCGACGGCTTCGCGATGTTCTGGACCCGGCTCGGTCTGACGGCGATGTTCGTCGAGGTCGTCGTGCTGTCGTCGTCGCTGGTCCTTTGCTCGGCACGGAACGTTCTTTCGCGCCTGTCTCCCGCGCTCGCCTACCTCGCGATCTTCGTGGTCATCCAGCTGTTGGTGGTGGGCGCGACCCTTGCTGCCGGAACGCTGTTGCCGACGCTCACCTACGACGCCGATCACGATCTGTTGTTCTCGGTGCTGCGCAATGCGTTCATCGCGGCGCTGTCCGCCCTGGTCCTGCTGCGCTTCCTCAGCCTGCACCGCCAGTGGCAGCGGCAGGTACGCGCCGAAGCCAGCGCGCGGCTGGCGGCGCTCCAGGCCCGGATCCGGCCCCATTTCCTGTTCAACGCGCTGAACACGATCGCCAGCCTCGTGCGCTCCCGGCCCGAGCAGGCCGAGGGTGCCGTGCTCGATCTGGCTGACCTGCTGCGGACCGCGCTGGCCGAAGACGCCCGTCATACGCTGGCCGAGGAGCTCGACCTGGTGCGCGGCTACCTCCGGATCGAGGCCTTGCGTCTCGGTGATCGTCTGGCCATCGACTGGACGATCGGGGACGACGCACCGACCGAGGGGCGGATTCCGGCGCTGCTGATCCAGCCCCTGGTCGAGAACGCGATCGTTCACGGCATTGCCCGCCGCGACGACGGCGGGCGCCTGGCCATGACCGTCGATCGGGAAGGCCGCAACCGCTGGCGGGTGGTGATCGAGAACCCGCTGCCGCCGAACGGAGAGGGCGAGGCGCGAGGCGGGCACCGGATCGCCCTGGACAACGTCCGCAAGCGCATGGAACTGGCCTTCGGCGAGGAAGGACGATGCCGCGTCGAGCACGGCGAGGCGCACTTCCGGATCGAGCTATCCGGGCCCGCCGAGGCGTGATCGAGTTCCGTGTCGGCCGTTCGATCGCCGCGGCCGGGGCGCCGGTCGATCAGGCCTCGGGACGCGCCTCGGGTGCCTCTCCGGTCTCCGCCGCCGCACCGGCCGGTTCCGACGCAGCGCTCGGCGATTCCGGGTCCGCCACCTCGTCCGCTTCGGGATGCATTTCCAGGGCGGCCGGGGACGTCGCGAACTGCGGCACGAACTCGCCCTGGTCGGCCATCGGTAGCGGCTTGCTGACCGACATCCGGTAGCGAGCGAAGGCCGCCGGCACCAGCGCCGTGGACGCGATCCACAGCATCAGTGCCTTCGGGCCGACCCACTGCATCAGCGCGCCGGCGAGGATGGGACCGAGAATCGCACCGCTCCCCCACAACAGCTGCAACGACGAGGTCACTTCGAGAACCTGCGAGCGCTCCAGATGGTCGTTGGTGTGCGCGGCCGCCAGGGAATAGATGCTGAAGGCGAAGCATCCATAGGCGAAGCCGCCGAGCAGCACGCCCCACTTGCCGAGCGGGATCAGCAGCGCGGTCGACGCCGCACCCAGCGATGCGAACACGCAGACCCAGGCCAGGACCCGTCGCCGCTCCATGCGGTCGGACAGGCGGCCGACCGGCCACATCATCAGCATGCCGCCGAGTATGGTCAGCGCCATGAACGGTGCAACGAGGCCGGGCCCCATGCCGAGTTCGGCCGCGAACACCGGGCCCAGGCCCCAGAACGACCCGGCGCCCAGGCCGGAGAAGACACAGCCGATGACGCCCAGCGGAGAGATCGAATAGAGCCTGCGCAGCCCGAGTCGGGCGGCTTCGACCAGCGGCGGCTCGCTGACCCGCGTCATCGCCACGGGGACCAGCCCCAGCGACAGCAGCACCGACGCCAGCGCGAACAGCTCGAGCCGGGACTCGTCGCCGGTCAGCAGCAGCATCTGACCCAGCCCGAGCCCGATCAGGGTGGTGGTCATGTAGGCCGAGAACACGTGGCCGCGCTCTTCGTTCGCGGTCTGTTCGTTCAGCCAGCTTTCGATGGCGATGTACAGGCCCACGATGCACAGCCCCGCCGCGAATCGAAGGATCAGCCAGGGGATCGGGTGGACGTAGAGGCCGTGCAGCAGGGTCGCGACCGAGGCCAGCGAGG
This sequence comes from Halomonas denitrificans, assembly GCA_019800895.1. Lineage (NCBI taxonomy): Bacteria > Pseudomonadati > Pseudomonadota > Gammaproteobacteria > Oceanospirillales > Halomonadaceae > Halomonas > Halomonas denitrificans. Next base: position 318,969 of record JAHVKF010000002.1, on the reverse strand, counting down.
CCAGCGCGGAGAAGGCGCGGATGTGGCCGATTCGCCGGATCAGCCGCGGCACCCAGAACGTGCCGGTCACGAAACCCGCGAAATACCCGGACATGATCCAGCCGAGCATCGAGGCGCTCATGCCCTCGAGCTGCCCGCGCACGCCGAGCAGCGTGCCCAGCAGACCGCTGCCGGCGAGGATCACGGCCACGCCGATCAGGAGCGTCAGTACGGCACGGATCGCGCGCATGAGAAGGTACCGGTGTTCGGGATCGAACCGCGCATCCTAGCATCGGCCACGGCGCTCGCGCGCGTCGCGGCATACTACGCGAATGGAATTCCGACTCACCGCGCGGATCTTCGACGGGCCGGCCGGACCGTGGCTGCGCCTGATGCGCTTCGACCGGCCGATCGGGATCGCACTGCTGCTCTGGCCGACCTGGTGGGCGCTGTTTCTCGCCGGCGCCGGTGCACCTTCGCTGAAGAACCTGGCGATCTTCACGGCCGGCGTGATCGTGATGCGCGCGGCCGGCTGCGTGATCAACGATTACGCCGATCGCGAGCTCGACCCGCACGTCGAGCGGACCTCGCGCCGGCCCCTGGCGGCCGGCGAGATCGCACCGCGCCAGGCCCTGGCGCTGTTCTTCGGCCTGCTCGCGATCGCCTTCGCGCTCGTCCTGCTGACCGACCCGCTCACCGTGCTGCTGTCCTTCGTCGGGGCATTGCTGGCCGGCAGCTACCCGTTCTTCAAGCGCTTCACCCACCTCCCGCAGGTCGTGCTCGGTGCCGCGTTCGGCTGGGCCATCCCGATGGCCTTCGCGGCGGAGCTCGGCCGGATCCCGGAAGCCGCGTGGTGGCTGTACGGCATCAACCTGGTCTGGGTGCTGGTCTACGACACGGAGTACGCGATGGCCGATCGGGCCGACGACCTGGCGGTAGGCGTGAAGTCCACGGCGATCCTGTTCGGCCGCTTCGACGTGCCGATCCTGGCCGCGCTGATGGGCTTGATCGTCGCCGGCCTGTGGCTGTTCGGCCTGCGCTTCCTGCCGCACCCGGCCTGGTACGCGGCGGTGGTGATCGTCTTCGGCCTCCTGCAGGTCCAGCTCTGGCGGATCCGCGACCGCGATCCGCAGGCCTGCTTCCGCGCGTTTCTCTCGAACCACTGGGTGGGATTCACGATCTGGATGGGCGTCGTCGGCGCGCTCTGGCTGCGCTGATCGGGAGCGGACGGGGCGGCACCCGCACCCGCTGGGCCCGCGCCTCTCTGCCACCGGCGCATTCGCTCGCAAGCTCGCTCCCACAGGCCCTTCGATCGGGCGCTTTGGGCAGCTTCCAATCCGCGAGCGGTTTCCATCCAAGCCGCCTTCTGTCGTCCTGCACTCGACGCGGGCTCCTGTGACTTCGATCTGGGCCAAGGGAAGTCGCCGGGCCCTGGGTCAGGCCCGGGGCGACGGGAGTGGGCAGGGCGGTGGTTCCCTGTCGTCCCGCACTCGATGCGGGATCCAGTGACTTCGATTGGGGCCGTTGAACATTGCTGGAAAGCGGGTCCGGCCCGGGGCGATCGGGCACGAGATCGCGTCTGTGGGAGTGAGCTTGCGAGCGATTGCCTGCGTGCTCGGAGCGTGCGCGTCCCGCGCTAGGAAGGATGCCTGATGAACCAGCACCCGTGAATCCGCTGATTCCGCTCGAAGTCCTTCGGTATCGACCACGTCGTTCGATCCTCGATGTCGAAGGCCTCGGCCAGGGCTTCGTCGAGCTTGAAGGAACGCAGGTTGTTGGAAAAGATCAGGGTTCCGCCGGGCGCCAGGACGCGCATGGCGTCGCGGATCAGCGCGGGGTGGTCGCGCTGGATGTCGAGCGTATCGTCCATGCGCTTGGAATTGGAGAAGCTGGGCGGGTCGAGGAAAATCAGGTCGAAGACCTGGTCGCATTCGCCGAGCCAGGTCCGGACGTCGGCGTGGATCGCCGTGTGGGCGGCGCTGGAAACCGGATTCAGACCGAGGTTGCGACGCAGCCAGGCGAGGTAGGTCCTGGACAGATCGACACTGACCGACGATTGCGCGCCGGCCACCGCCGCGTGGATCGTCGCCGCGCCGGTGTAGCAGAACAGGTTCAGGAAGCGCTTGCCGGCCGCATGCTCCGCGATCCACTGGCGCACGGGGCGATGGTCGAGAAACAATCCGGTGTCGAGGTATTCGGTCAGGTTGACTTCGAGCCGGACGGCGCCCTCGCGCACGGTGAGCACGCGGGCGCGGTCCGATTGTCGATCGTACTGGTCGGTGCCCTTCTGGCGCTTGCGTACCTTGAACACCATGCGCTCCGGCGCGACATCCAGCGCCTCGGGGATCGTGGCAAGCGCCGCCCGGAGCCGGGCCCTGGCCTTGCCGGGGTCGACGCTCGCCGGTGCCTGGTACTCCTGGACGTGCAGCCAGTCGCCGTGGTCGCTGCCGTAGCGGTCGATCGCCAGCGCGTACTCGGGCAGGTCCGCGTCGTAGACCCGGTAGCAGGTCACGTCCTCGCGTCGCGCCCACTTGCGCAGCGCCTTGTCGTTCTTCACCAGGCGGTTGTGCAGGTCCCGGGCGGCCGGCCCGTCGCTGCCCGGCGTGGTACCGAGCTCGAAGTGCTCCAACCGGCAGTCGATCGGCCCGTTGCGCATGGCCCAGCTGCGGGTCGGCTTCAGGCCGATCTCGCAGCCCGCGCCGTTGAGGACCAGCGCATTCCACTCGGCAAAGTGACGCTTGAGCAGCTCGCCTAGTCGTACGTAGAGCGGCATCAGTTCATGGTCGTCACCGATCCGTTCGCCGTAGGGCGGATTGGTCGCGACCAGTCCACCCCCGGTGCCTTTCGGCGGCGCGGCCTGGCCGAGTTCGCGACGCTCGACGTGGACCCGACCGCGCAGGCCCGCGCGCTCGATGTTGCCGATGGCCGCCCTGACGGCACGTCCGTCGCGGTCGTAGCCGACGATCGGTGGGATGCGCCCGGCGCCGGCCTCCTGGCGCTCGAGGGCCTCGTCGATCAGGCGTTTCCAGAGTGCGTCGTCGTGTCCGAGCCAGCGCTGGAAGCCGAAGCGCGTCCGCAGCAGCCCGGGGGCCACGTCGCCTGCGATCCACGCGGCCTCGATCAGCAGGGTGCCGGAGCCGCACATCGGGTCGACCAGCCCGCTGCCGCCCGCGGCGATCCGCGGCCAGTCCCCGCGCAGCAGCATCGCGGCCGCTAGATGTTCCTTCAGCGGCGCCTCGACCGCGGCTTCGCGATAGCCGCGCTTGTGCAGGCTGTCCCCGGAGAGGTCGATGGAGACGGTGGTGGCGGCCCGGTGCTGGTGGACGTGGATGCGCAGGTCGGGCGACTGCGGGTCGACATCGGGTCGAATGCCGTGCGCGTCCCGGAATCGATCGACGACGGCATCCTTGGTGCGCTGCTGGGCATAGCGGGCGTGGCCGACGGCCGGGCGTACCCCGGTGAAATCGACCGCCAGCGAGCCCTCGGGCCGCATGTGCGCAGACCAGTCGACTTCCAGGGCGTGGCGGTAGAGTGCATCGGCATCGTCGGCCTCGAAGGCGGCGATGGGCATCAGTACCCGGCCCGCGACGCGTGACCACAGGCAGGCGCGGTAGGTCCCGGCCAGGTCGGTCCGCAGCTCGACCCCGCCGCGCCCGGGCCGGGCGTCGTCGAAGCCCAGGCCGGCCAGCTCCCGGGCCAGCAGGTCCTCGAGGCCTTGCGGCGCGGTCGCGAACAGGTCGATGCTCATGGGCGGGTTTTCATCCTCGATGTCGATGTACTCCTCGATGTCGATGCGTCGGCGCTCCTGGCCGGGGTGGGTGGGCCGGCGGCCGCGGTCGATTCGGCCGCAATGGACCTCCATTGCATACCTGCGACCCCGGCAGGGTCCATCGTTTCTTCCTCGCCGCCCGCCGCCGGGAGCGTGCATCCCCCGCAACGGTCGAAGCTCGATGGTGCCCGATTCCGCCGCCGGCGTGGGGAAACGCTCCGATCGCGACCGGCCGGCAACTGGACGCGCGGGCAATTGCGACCGATAATCGTCCGTTGGACTGGAGGGACGCGGATGTCAGGATCCTGGATCGACCGATGGTCGGGCGGCTTGTCGCTCGAGCGTGACGATCGACGCCGACTGGAGTCGATCTCGACGCGTGGGCGAAGCTTCGAAGCCGGCCAGGTCCTGGTGTTCGAGGACGACGACGCGCCGCTGCTGTTCTTCGTCGAGCGGGGCTGGGCGGCGGCGGTGCGCGACCTGGCCGATGGGTCCATGCAGATCCTCGACCTGTTCCTTGCCGGCCAGATCATCGGCTTGCGCGAGATCACCAGCCCCGACGCGATCTCCTCGTACCGCGCGCTGACCGATCTCGATGTCCAGATCATCCGCAAGTGCGAAATGCAGGATCTGATCGAGCACTGTGCGCCGATCCGGGAGCAGGTGTTCCGGGCCATTGCCCGGGAGGAGGCGTGGCTGCTGGAGCGGATCACGATGCTCGGCCAGCGCGACGCGGCCCAGTGCCTGGCGCACCTCATGCTGGAGCTCGAGGACCGGCTTTCGGCGTCCGCGGGGGGAAGCGCGTCGGCGAAACCTTCCGGAAATGGCACCGACGACGGCTTCGACCTGCCGTTGAACCAGGAGCAACTCGGGAACATCGTTGGCATCACGCCGGTCCACGTCAGCCGGACCCTGAAGCAACTTGCCTCGGACGGGCTGCTCGAAGTCGACCGGAATCGGGTGCGCATTCTCGATCGAACGCGCTGCGAAGACTTTTCCGACTACGATCGCCGACGCATGCGGCTCGACCCGTAGCATTGGCCGAGCAGGGCGGGATGGCGACGCACGACCTTGTCGCGCCGGATCGACCCCTGGCCCAACCAACTGACCCAACCAACGTTCATCGCTCCGCACGCGGGCGCGGTCGATTCGTACCGGGCTGCGAGCACGCAGCGAAATCTCCGGACCGCTCCTCGGTGCTCGCCGAAAACAGAAAACGCCGGATCGGCGGCCGATCCGGCGTGTTACATGTCCAGCGCTTGTGCGGGCGATGCGATCGACGGAAGCGTCAGGCGCCTGCGTGCTCGCCCTCACCGGGAAAGGACGTCAGCGTGGACGTCGGCCCATCAGGAACAGCACCAGTGCGACCACCAGGCCGACCACGAACAGGATCCACGCGATGTTGGCCGCGGCGCCCGCGATTCCGCTGAAGCCGAGTACACCGGCAATCAGCGCCACAATCAGAAAGATCAGTGCCCAAGACAACATGTCGTTTCCTCGCTGTGAGTTGAGAGTGCGTCGTGATGACGCTGTCGATACGGTATGCGTCGCTTCGGCGCCCCGCCTTAACCCAGATCAACGCATCGATTAACCCCGGTCAATGCGCGCGCATCCCACGCCGATTACGATTTCTGCACAATATGAAGCGCAGCCGCACTGCAGTTCCCTGACGCATCGACCCTCTTGATCAGAAATCTATCGATCGAGAATCAATTGGCCGATTCGTCATCGTCGGTCCTGTCGTGCGTCGAAGCTGTAGCGGAAAACCCACCCATGTACCCGAGGAGAACCTCATGAAGTTCACCGACCTGACCAAGCTCCTGATCGCCGCACTGATGGCCGCATCGTTCGCGCTGACCGGCTGCGACAACGATGGTCCGATGGAAGAGGCCGGCGAGGAAATCGACGAGGCCGCTGAAAATGTCGAGGACAGCGTCGAAGACGCTGCCGACGACGTCGAAGACGAAATCGACGGCTGAATCGTTCGTGCTGCGGATGCCGGTCGGGCCTTCCCGGCCGGCAGGCGCAGTTCGGACAGGTGGGCATTCGTTTCCGGCGCGGGCCGTGTGCGGCCGGCCGATGACATCGACCTCGACTTGACGATCGCGCGATACGGTCCGGCCTCTGGACACTCTTCGCGAACGATGCGGTTTTCTAACGGAACGGGCGAGGTGTCCATGATTCGCGCCTGATCCGGCGCCTCGAGCACCGGGCAATCTCATTCCGAACTGGAGAACGTCTCCATGACCGACTTCGTCGTATTCGGGTTTCAGGCCGTCAGCGGAGCGGCCGGCCTGGGCGAGGTTCGTCATCCCCGCTTGCCGCGCCGGGCCGAATGGGAGTTCAACCTGAAGCTGTACGCCGCCCTGGGCGGCGCCCCCTCGCTTTCCCGCACCGGTCGCGAACCGGATTCCCTGAGCGACACTCACTGGCACCTGTTGTTCGAACATGCGCTCGGGGTCACGCTCCGGCCCGGGCATTCCGTCGAATGCTATCGAAACGGGGCAGAAATCTTCCCGCCGATGCTGCGCGCCATCGAGAGCGCCCAGCGCAGCATCGAGTTCCTGTTCTTCGTGTACTGGGGCGGCGACGTGGCCCGGCAGTTCTGCGATGCGCTGGTGGCACGGGCAGAAGCCGGGGTCCGTGTCCGGGTGCTCCTCGACGGGGTCGGAAGCGCGCCAATGCCTCGTTCGATCCGCCGAAAGCTCGAAGACAGCCCGGTCGAACTGCGCGTCTTCCACCCGATCCCGCACTGGAAATTCTGGGGCACGGCCTCGCGCACGCACCGCAAGATCCTCGTGACCGACGGCGAACTCGGCTTCACGGGCGGGGTCGGCATCGCCGAGGAGTGGACCGGCCGGGCCGACCGACCGGATCGTTTCCGGGATACGCAGTTCGCCTTGACGGGGCCGGCGGTCGCAGAATTGCGCGCCGCGTTCCACGCCAACTGGGCCGCCGCCGGTGGCCGGCTGCCCGATCCGCTGGACGTGCCGCTGGACACCGCCGCTGGCGACCGTGACCTGTCGGGTCGCGACCGCGTCGCCGACGGCGAGCGCGTGAGCGATGTGCGGTGCGGCGTCCTGGCCGCGACCAGCGCCGAGGAATGTTCCGAGATCGCGCTGATGTTCCAGCTGCTGGTCATGGGCGCGCAGTCGACGCTGGACATCGTCACCCCCTACTTCGTGCCCGGGCCCGCGCTCTGCGACGATCTCTGCGCGGCCGCGCGGCGCGGCGTGCAGGTTCGGGTCATGGTCAGCGGGCGTCAGACCGATCATCGCCTGCCCCGCTGGGCCGGACACCGCTACTACCAGCAGCTGCTCGATGCGGGCGTCGAAATCCTCGAGTACGACGGTACGCTGCAGCACGCCAAGGCGATCGTCGTCGACCGGAGGGCCGTGTGCATCGGCTCGCCGAACATGAACCAGCGCTCGATGTGTCTTGACGACGAAATCGCCGTCCTGGCCCTCGATCGCGACCTGGCCGATCTCCTGTTGAAGGACTTCGACGGAGACTGTGAACGATGTCGCGTGATCGATCCGGAGCAATGGCCTCACCGTGGGTTCGTCCATCGCCTGCGCGAGCGGTGGGCCTCGATCTTCGAGGCGCAGCTCTGATCGTCACGCAGCCGGGCAGAGCCGGCCCCTGCCGGAAAGGTAACCACGAAATGCTGGAATTCCTGGAACCGCTGCTGAAGCTTCTGTTCGCGTTCGTGCTGGCCATGCCGGCGGCCATCAACCGCGAGCGCTACAGCCAGATCATGGGCCTGCGGACGTTTCCGCTCGTGTCCATGGGTGCCTGCGCCTACGCCGTGGTCGCCCTGGGCGTGCTGGATCCGTCCGATAGCGACGCGACCGCCCGCATCATGCAGGGCATCCTGACCGGCATCGGCTTCATTGGCGGCGGTGCCATCCTGAAAGGCGACAATCGAGTTCGCGGCACCGCGACCGCAGCCACGATCTGGGGCCTGGGCGCCATGGGCACGGCGGTTGCCTTCGAGCAGTGGGGCGTCGCGATCGCACTCAGCGTCGTCAGCTGGCTGGCGCTCAGCGTGCTGTTCGACCTCAAGGAAGAAGTCGATCACGACTACGACCGGGAAAAGGACGTCGACCGGGACGAAACAGACGATTGAACCGGCCCCGGCGTCGTGGCCATCCGATTCAGGTGACCAACCCACGGTCGGCCGGAGTGGTGGGCCCTGCAGGACTTGAACCTGCGACCTACCGATTATGAGTCGGCTGCTCTAACCAGCTGAGCTAAGGGCCCGCGAACCGGTGGATGGAAGGGAGGCGGGACGCGCGGTGCCCGTCCTGCCGCAGCGGCATCAGTCGCTCTTCGCGCCGCCTTCGTTTTCCCTGGCCAGCGCCTCGGCGTTCGGCGCCGTGACCATGGTGTCGGAACCGCCGAGCGGCTTGGCGTCCTTGCCCTGCATCTTCAGCTCGGCCTTCTTGCGCTCCTGGATGTAGCCCAGGTTGTTCTTGTACAGCTGCGCGACCTTGTCGACGCCACCCGGCCCGAGGTAGCCCTCGTTTCCGGCGGCGATGAAGGTCGCGTAGATGCCCGACGCGGCCATCAGTGCGGCAGAGACGATCTTGACGTCCTGGCCGCTTTCCTTCGACAGCTTGTTGGCCAGGTCGATGAAGGCGGTGGTCGCTCGGTTGTGCGCTTCGAGCTGCTGCTTCTGCTGTTCGTTGACTTCGGTCATGATGCTCGTTCGATTCGATCCAAGCCGATCAGGATATCACGCGGTTGGCGGGCGTCCGATCGCTCAACCCTCGTCGCCCGCGCTGTCCAGCGCCTGGACCAGGTCCTCGTAACCGCCGGCATTGACCAGGCCGCCATAGCCGCGCTCGCGCATCGCCTCGATCACCCGACTGGCCCGCCGGCCCGAGCCGCAGTAGAGCACGACGGCGGCGTTGTCGTCGTCGCCGAACTCCTCGTCGAGGAAGCGTTCGATCTCGTCGAGCCGGTCGTGCGAGATCCGGGTCGCGCCCTCGACCATGCCGGTCTCGGCGACTTCCTCCTCGGAGCGGACATCGAGCACCGGCACGCCCAGTTCGACCAACCGCGCGGCCATCCGGGGGTAGATGTTCGGGTTGTCGTCCGCCGGCTCGGATTGCTGGGCGGCCAGGGGCAGGGCCAGCAGAAGGGCGGAGAGGAACAGGGTGAGGCGAACAGCAGACAGGTTCTGACGCATGGCGAACTCCCGGGTACGGACCGTGTGGGTTCAGCGATCTATCATAAAGCTCACGTCGGCGCCGGTGTCGCTTTCGCCCGACGTGGCCCGCAGGCCCCACCGGCGCGACAGTTCGAAGCGGGCCGCCAGCACGTTGCCGGTGTCGAACAGGCCCAGGCCGTAGCTGACGAACAGCCGCGGCAGCACCCAGAACCCGACGTTGAACGCGCCCTGGCCGGCCGCGTGATCGAACTCGGCCCCGGTGAGCACGTAGGCCAGCGCCTTCGCCCGGCTCGACGGCGGCGTGGTGAACAGCTCGATCTCCGGGTCCTGGGCCGGGCCCCGGATCTGGACCCCCGCGTATTCGACCGACGGGTCGCCGAAGATCTCGCGGACCGCCTCGATGTCCAGGCGCGGATTGTCGATCGGCCGGTTGGAGAAGATCACGTCGCCGCTGCGCACTTCCAGGTTCTGGCCGTAGGAACGATAGGCCCCGTCGACCAGCTGGATGCGGCCGTCGGCCGTGGGCATCATTCCGTCGCCGTTCCAGGTGATGTCCAGTTCGCCGGCCAGCCGGGTGGTCATGCCGGCGGCTTCCATCCTCACGTCGTCGCCCAGGCGCAGCCCGACGGTCCCGACGATCGGGCGAATCGGCGCGGTTTCGGCAGCAGCGTCCTCGTCCTCGGGTTCGGCGCCGACGATGACCACGTCGTCCGAGGGCTGGATCCGGGATTCGGAGCCCGGGGGCAGGCCGAGCAGGGCCGAGTCCACGACCAGGGTTCCGTCGAGCTCGAGGCCGTCGGCCTCGAAGCGAGCCGCGAGGTCGGGGCTGATCGTCATCCGCAGCCACTCCGCATCGAACAGCTGCAGGCCCTCTCCGTCGACGGCGACCCGCCCGCGCCAGGCGCCGGTCTCCCTGGCCATGCGGCCGTCGATCCGGGCCCGGCCGTCCCCGGCTTGGAAGGCGCCCGTCAATCGGCCGCCGGTCTGGTCCGCGTCGAGCGTGAGATCGATCGCGGTCAGGTCCATGCCGTAGGGGGCGTGCACGATCCGGCCTTCGCGGAGCCGGGCCTCGCCGTCGAACTCGGGGGCGAGCAACGGGCCTGCGACCGTAAGTTCGGCGTCGAGGCGGCCCTGCAGCCGATCCAGCTGCGGGACCAGGCGATTGAAGGCGGACAAGCGCGGCAGGTTCAGGGACAGGCGACCGTCGATGCTCGTGGTCGACGGATCGTTGACGTTCGGGATGGCGACCCGGCCCACGATAGTGCTGGCGCCTTCGAGACGCAGGTCCAGGTCGGCCTGCACCGATCGCGGTTCGGGCGAGGCCAGCGCCAGGTCGGCGCCCTCGATGGTCAGCAGTTCGCCATCGGTGCCCAGCAGCTGCACCGGTCCCGAATCCATCAGCAGGCGGCCGTCGACGCCGGTGAGGCCGGCGCCGTCCCAGGCGACCCGGGCCAGGCCGCGCAACTCCGTGCCGATCGAGAAGGCCGGGTCCAGCGGCAACAGCACCAGGTCGGTCGGCACCGCATTGAATGCCACCGCGGCCCGGCCTTCGCTCGCCGACGGGCCGACGGCCGCATCGAGTTCGTTCAGGCACAGTCGGCCGTCGTGGCCCGTGGTCCACAGGCAGGCGGGGCCGGCCGTGATGCGATCCGCCCCGTAGGCGATCTCCAGCGGCCGGTCGAGGCGCCACAGGCCGAGCGGGGTTTCGGCGATCACCAGGCGGTCGATCTGTCCCTGCCACGCCTCGGCCGGGTTCGCGCAATCCGCCAACATTCCGCCCGCGGCCAGGTCCAGCGTGGCGCGGGTCCCGCTGGCGTAAGCGTTGAGCCGGTGCTGCCGGCAATCGCCGACCAGCGTCAGTTCGACCCGGTCGAGCCGCTCCCAGGGGTTCAGGTCGATGTCCTCGGCCGTGATGCGCGCCGTGGCCGAGGGTTGCTCGCCCCACTCGACCACCCCGCGCGATTGGAGCGCGCCGGCGCGCCGCGCGCCGACGATCACCCCGGGACTGGCGAGCTCCCACTCGAGCCGGCGTTCGTCGGTCCGGACCACGGTATCGGCGGTCAGCTCTCCGGCAAGCGTCGGCCAGACCTGGTCGAGCCGGTCCGCGTCGATCGACACGGTCCATGCCGTTGGGCCCGGGCGGTCGATCACGGCGCGGTTCTCGCCGAGCGCCAGCTCCACCGACGCGCGTTCCACGCGGGTGCCGGCGATGCGCAGCTCGCCGTCGCCGGCCAGCGGCTGGCCGCGGATCTGGCCGCCCAGCGAGCGGATTTCCAGTGCCAGGTCCTCGCCGGCCAGGTCCAGCCGGGCCTGTCCGTCGACCCGGCCCGGCAGCTGCGGGACGAAAACGCCCGGATCGAAGCGTTCCAGCGCGAGGTCCAGGTCGGCCGTCGGCACCTCGCCGAGGCCGGCGCGGCCGGAAAAGCGAAGCTGTCCGGCATCGTCGGGCCGGATCATCCCGCGCTCGATCCGGGCCTGCGTCCGATCGCCTTCGGCGTCGATCTCGACCCGGGTCCGGGGCTGGTCGGGCAGCTGCAGCCACGCGCCGAGCTCGGCCTGCCATTCCTCCAGCGTGCCGCGGCCCTCGAAGCGCCCGGCGGCGCTGGAAAACAGCGGCTCGCTGTCGTCGAGCACCGGCGGCCAGACCAGTTCGGTCCAGTCCAGGGCAACCGACGCGTGCCGGTCCTCGAACCGGTAGCGGCCCTGGCCATCGACGCGCAGTTCGGCCGGCGGCGCCTGCAGGGCGAAGCCTTCGACCACCACCGCTTCGGGGGTCACCCGCGCCTCGACCGTGCCGGCGAGACGCGCCTGGCTGGGCCATTCCGGGTACAGCGAGGTAAAGTCCAGGCCGGACAGTTCGATCGTGGCCGACCCGGTCGGGGCCTCGGCCCAGTTCGCCTGCCCGGTGGCCCGAAGCTCGCCGTCGAGCAGGCGCGCGACCAGCGTGGCCTGCTCGATCGCGTCCGCTCCGCCCCGGGCCTCCAGCGACACGTCCGTCTCCGGCGCCCGGGCGAGGGCGACCCGCGACTCGGCGTCCGCCTGCCAGTCGCCGGCCCGGCCTTCGATATGGATTTCCATCTCGTCGATCCGCCCGTCCAGGCCGGGCCAGTTCACGATCGCGCCGGTCCAGTCCAGGCGACCGCTCAAGGCGCCCGGGTCGGGCAGGCCGCGCAGCTCGGCCTCCAGCTGCCCGCGCACGGCGCCGCGCAGGTCCGCGCCGATGGACAGGCGGTCCAGCGGGCCGTCCAGCGCGACGTCGGCGGCCAGGTCGAGGTCGTCGAGCACGGGGCGGAGCTCCGCGTCGAGGTCCATCGTCCACGGCTCGGCCAGGCCGGCCCGACCCTGCAGGCGCAGCGTGCCCTGCGGCGACTCGACCTCGAGGCGCTCGAGATGCAGTGCGGCGAAGGCCGAGCCGGACAGGGCGGCGCGCTCGATTCGCAGCAGTTCCGCGCCGTCGGCGTCGTTGACCGTCAGGCCGTCGAGCCGGAGCCGGTCCACCCCCACCGGGATCGGCAGCGCGTAGTTGCCGGGCCGGAACGGTTCGGCCTGCGCGTCGGGGTCGGCCGGCGGCAGCGTGACGGTCACGTCGGTCAGCGCAAGGCGTTCGATCTGTACGTCGAACGGGGGGAACGGCGTGAGGCCCACCGCGAGGTCGATGCGGCCGGCCGAGACCTCGAGTCCGGCCTGCGCGAACTCGAGGTCGTCGAGCACCAGGCCGTCGCTCAGGCTGCCTTCGGCGCGCGACCACTCGAGCCGCTCGGTCCTCGACTGGGCCTGGCCGAGTAAGAACTCCGCGCCGCTCCGGGTGGCGGTCAGCCACCACCAGGCGATCATCGCCGCGAGCAACAGAACGCCGACGAGAACGGCCAGTGCCAGCCCCAGGCGGACGAGGGTTCGCTTCTTCACAGCAGCTTGGTCCCGATGGTGAAGTGAATGCGCAGGCTGTCGTCGGCGAACGCGCGGGCGAAGTCCAGCTGCACCGGTCCGATCAGCGTGTACCAGCGAACGCCCACGCCGGCGCCGGCCTTCAGCTCCGGTTCCTTCCAGTCGTTGAACGCATTGCCGACATCGTAGAACGCGGCCACGGAAAAGTCGCCGTAGAAGTTGAACTCGTATTCGGCCGAGCCGACCAGCAGGTGGTTGGCGCCGTTGCGGTTGGTGCTCAGGTCCTCGAAGGCGTAGCCGCGCACGGTGCGATCGCCGCCGGTCTTGAACCGGAACAGCTCGGGCAGCTCGGTGATTTCGAGCTCCAGCCGGCGCGGGTCGTCCGGCAGCTGCAGGTCGAAGGTCGTGGTGTCGGCCTCCGTGTAGCCGACCTCGCCGCGCAGCAGGAGCTTGTGCCGCGGCAGGAACTGCCAGTGCCAGCGCGCGGTGCCGTAGGCCTGGGCGAAGCTGACGTCCGAGCCGGCCGCCTCGCTCGAGCCGAGGAAGCGGACCTGGGCGTACTGGCCTTCCTGGCCGAAGCCTTCGCCGCGAAGCCGGAACAGGGTCCACTCGGCGCCGGCGGCCAGGGTCTGCGTGTCCGTGTCGAGGAAGCGCCGCAGATCGGGGTAGTTCGCCAGCAGCGCGCTCTGTTCCTCGCTCAGGGACTCGGCCGAGAACGCATCGAACTGTTCCTTCAGCACGGTCACGAAGAGTCGCTCTTCGAGCGGGCTGTAGTCGTCCAGGATCAATCGTTCGCGCAGCCGGCCGAAGGTGACCTGGGCCTGGTTACGGTTGCCGCCGAAGGATTCGAAGACCGGCTCGATATCGTTCTCGTCCTCGAAGCGGAAGCGGTCGCGCTCGCGCTTGAGCAGCAGGCCGCCGGTCAGGAAATTGGCCGGCAGGCTGCCGAAGGGACGTTGGTAGTCCAGCCGGTAGATGAATTCCTGGTCGGCCTGCTGGGCCCCGAAGCGCATGTCGAAGCGATCGCCGCCGTCGCCGACGTAGTGACGCTGCCAGCCGAGCTGGATCCGGGCGCCCGTATCGGTGCCGAAGCCGGCCAGGGCGCGATAGGTGTTCGGCGGCCGCCGCTCGAGTTCGTAGCGCAGGTCGACGGCGTCGCGCTCAGGATCGCGCCGGGTCTCGACGATCACGCTCTCGAAGTAGCCGCTGCGAGCCAGCACTTCGCGCTGGCGGTCCAGTTCGCCGGCCACGTAGGCTTGTCCGCCGTCGATCACGGTCAGGCGCCGCATCAGGTCCGCGTCGAAGGCGACCTCGCCGAAGTCCACTTCGCCGAAGGCATAGCGCGGTCCGCCGTCGTAGTGGAGATCGATGGTCGCCTCGTTGCGGAATGGCTCGACTTCGATCCGGCGGTCCAGGTAGCGCGCCTCGAAGAAGCCCAGATCGTCGGCCAGGCCGTCCAGGCGGTCCAGGTGCTGCCGCCAGGCGAGGTGGCGCAGGACGCTGCCCTCGGGCAGCGGCCAGTCCGTTCGCCAGCGGTCGAACTCGGCCAGCTCCGCCGCCGGCCCGTCGATCCGGATCTGCGCGCGCTCGATGCGCACCGGGTCGCCGGGCACCACCTGGACCCGGGCGGTCCACGGCGCCTCCGGTCCGTCGGGCTCGAGCAGGCGCACCGCGACGCGCGGGTTGTAGAGGCCGAAGGGCTGCAGCGCCAGGCGGACTTCCTCGGCAGCATCGTCGGCCATCTGGCGCAAGCGCCAGACCGAAACGTCGTCGAGCGATTCGGCCTGCACCAGCGACAGCGAAGCGCGCACGTTGGCCAGCGTCTCGCCGTCCAGGCCGGAGACCTCGGTGCGGACCGTCGCGGCGTGCGCGGACACGATACCGATCAGCAGCAGGAGAGCCGCGATCCGTCGCGCGTGGATTGGAAGACGTGGATGCATTGCCAAGACTCTACCTTGCCTGCCGGCTGACTTTGGTAAAGGGTTTGTTAGGGGGAGGGACTCGGGGAAAGGGACTCGGGGCTAGTAGGGGGAAGGGAAAAGGGGCGAGGGACTGGGGATGAGATAACGCCGAGGAGGGCGGGGTGAACCGGGGACGCGTTCAACGCGCGCCAGGAACCGGGGCGGGGTCTGTTGGAGCGAGCTTGCTCGGGAAGCGTTTGCGACGGGCGGTTCGCGCGCGAGCGGCCTCCAACAGGTCGGGGCGTTCTGCTTGCACCGAAGCCGGGGCCTGTTGGAGGGAGCTTGCTCGCGAAGGTGAATGGCTCGGCGTTCGCCCGCAAGCTCGCTCCCACAAGCCGGATAATCCGACCGTCGTGCTCACGGGCCGATTGGCGTCGAGCGGTCGAGCTGGCGAAAGCCGATGGCTTCGGCCAGGTGGGTGCGGCCGATCGATCGGGCGTCGTCGAGGTCGGCGAGGGTGCGGGCGACGCGCAGGATCCGTTGGTGGGCCCGCGCTGACAGACCGAGTCGATCGCAGGCGCGTTCGAGCAGCTGTTCGCCGGCCCGGTCGAGCGCGGCATGGCGAGCGGTCTGGGCCGGCGACAGGCGGGCGTTGATCACGCCGCGCTCGGCCTGGCGGCGACGGGCCGCGTCGACCCGTTCGCGCACCGCGGAGCTGGGCTCGCCGGGCGGGTACTCGCCGAGGCGCTGGCGCGGGACTTCGACGTGCAGGTCGATCCGGTCGAGCAGCGGTCCGGAGACCCGCGACTGATAGCGGGCCACCTGGTCGGGGGTGCAGCGGCAGCGGCCGGACGGGTCCCCGGCGTAGCCGCAGGGGCACGGGTTCATCGCCGCGACCAGCTGCACCTCGGCCGGAAACTCCGCTTGCAGCGCGGCGCGCGAGATGACGATGCGGCCCGATTCCAGCGGTTCGCGCAGCACGTCGAGCACCCGTCGGTCGAACTCCGGCAGCTCGTCGAGGAACAGCACGCCGTGGTGGGCCCGCGAGACCTCGCCGGGACGCGGCCGAGTGCCTCCGCCGACCAGCGCGACGCCGCTGGCCGTATGGTGCGGCGCACGGAAGGGCCGCTGGCGCCAGCGGGCCGGGTCCAGCGGCTCGCCGCAGACCGACGCGATCGCGGCTGCCTCCAGCGCTTCGGTCTCGGCCATCGGGGGCAGGATGCCCGGCAGGCGCGAGGCCAGCAGGGTCTTGCCCGTGCCCGGCGGACCGATGAACAGCAGGTTGTGGCCGCCGGCCGCGGCGACTTCGAGCGCGCGGCGCGCCCGGTTCTGCCCGCGCACGTCGGCCAGGTCGGCGGGGTCGGGTTCGGCGACGGCACCGGTCGGCCGGGGGACGGCCAACTCCGCCTGGCCGCGGAGCGCCGACGCCACCTCGGTCAGGTGCCCGGCGAGCCGGCATGGCGGCGGGCCGGCCTCGGCGCGGACCAGCCCGGCCTCGGCGGCGTTGTCGGCCGGCAGCACCAGCGTGCGTCCCGCGTCGCGGGCCCGGATCAGCGCCGGCAGCGCGCCGACCACGCCGCGGACCTCGCCGCCGAGCGCCAGCTCGCCGAGAAACTCGAACGCGTCGAGTCGGTCGGTCCGGAGCTGTTTAGAGGCCACCAGCACGCCGAGCGCGATGGGCAGGTCGAAGCGCCCGCCGTCCTTCGGCAGGTCGGCCGGCGCCAGCGAAACGGTCACGCGGGTCGCCGGCGGCTGGAAGCCCGAGTTGGCGATCGCCGCGCGCACTCGGTCGCGGGACTCGCGCACGGCGGTCTCGGGCAGGCCGACGATATTGAACGCCGGCAGCCCGTTGGCCAGGTGCACCTCGACCCGGACCGGCGGCGCGGTCACGCCCAGCTGGGCGCGCGTGTGGACAACGGCAAGCGACATCGCAGCGCTACGGTTCGGAACAGCGCCTACCGTGCCCCGGCCGGGACATCGCGCGCGTCGGTCAGACTCCGACAGACGTGTAGGAAATCGGCTCGATCTGCACCGAGGCGCTCTCGGAGTCGATAAAAAGATTCAGGCCTTTGCTCGCAAGCTCGCTCCCCCGGTCGGGAGTTCGGTTCGGCTCGCGGGCCGCTCGAGGGTACTCCTGTGGGAGCGAGCTTGCGAGCGAAGGCTGGATGAGCCCGGTCGCGCGCAAGCGCTCTCCAACACGAGGACGATCCATGCGCTCGGGCACGCAGGCCTGTAGGAGCGAGCCTTGCTCGCGAAGGGTCGGCGAGTCGCAAGGCCCGCGGCGAGCTTACTTCTCGAACTTGTCCAGCCGTTCCTTCAGTTGTTCCAGGGTCTCGCGCGAACGCTCCAGCACGCGCTTCTGGATCTCGAACTCCTCGCGCGTGACCAGGTCCATCCGCGCCAGCTGGGATTCCAGCACCTGTCGGAAGCGCTGACGCAGGTCGTCGCGGGCGTTCTTCAGCTCGCCCGGCATGGCGTCGACCAGGCGGCGGGTCAGTTCGTCGAGGGTCTTCAGGTCGGGGCGCATGTGGTTCGTTGCTCGGTTCAGTACACTCATCGGATTGTACGCAACGCCGGTGGAGGCCCGACCGTGAAACTGATCACCGCGATCATCAAGCCGTTCAAGCTCGACGATGTCCGCGACGCCCTGGGCGAAGCCGGGGTGGCCGGCATGACCGTCAGCGAGGTCAAGGGCTTCGGCCGCCAGAAGGGCCATACGGAGTTGTACCGGGGCGCCGAATACGTCGTCGACTTCCTGCCGAAACTCAAGCTCGAGATCGCCGTCGGCGACGACCAGGTCGAACGCGTCGTCGAAGTCATCCAGGAAACCGCATCGTCCGGACGGATCGGCGACGGCAAGATCTTCGTGACCTCGATCGAGCGGGTGGTGCGGATACGGACCGGCGAGGAAAACGACCAGGCCTTGTAGCCCGGGCCGCGTCTCGTCGTCGCTGCCGGCGCTTCCTCGCGGTTCGACTTCCTCACGCACTCTTGAGTGCGCTCCAGAGTTCTCTCCGCTCGTCATCACCCGCAGCGACGACGATCCATCGGCCTTCTGGATTTCGGGTTCGGTGAGAGGCTGATGGACTGCGTGCGGCGCTTGCCGGGGCCGCGTCTCGTCGCCAGGACCGCGTCTTTCGCCCCCTGCGCGCGCTTCGTTGCTCGTTTCGATCCTCACGTATCGCTCGTACGCTGCGGTCGAAACGAGCGCCTCATCGCACGCAGGGAACGAAATCCATCGGTCCTCTCCTAGAAAGATCAGCGGGCGCTCCGGAGTTCTCTCCGCTCGTCATCACCAGCAGCGACGACGATCCATCGGCCTTCTGGATTCCGGGTTCGTTGAGGGGTTGCGTCCGGCGCTTCCTCGCGGCTCGACCCTCGAATCCAACCGAAGCTCCATCTGAATGCTCCATCTGTGGGAGTGAGCTTGCGAGCGAACATCTGATTCGGCCGATTCGCTCGCGAGCTCACTCCCACAGGAGCCAGGGAGAAAGCCTTGTCCTTGGAAGGGTGATAGCAGGGCATTCGCTCGCAAGCTCACTCCCACAGGAGCCAGAGAAAAAGCCTTGTCCTTGGAAGGGTCAGAGCAGGGCATTCGCTCGCGAGCTCACTCCCACAGGAGCCAGGAGGAGGCCTTGTCCTTGGAAGGGTCAGAGCAGGGCATTCGCTCGCAAGCTCACTCCCTCAGGAGGCAGGGAGGAAGCCTTGTTCCTGGACGAGTCAGGTCAGGGATTCGCTTGCAAGCTCACTCCTACAAGGGACCGAGCAGCCCGGAAGTCATCCCGCAATCCCGCCTGTGGGAGTGAGCTTGCGAGCGAAGGGGGTCAGGCCGATGTCGGACACGGCGAGCTCACACCTCGCCCCGCTGCACCCGTTTCTGCCAGGTTCTCTTCTGCAGCCAGGTGAACAGCGGGCCGTAGACGATCAGCAGGTTGTACATCCACGCCGACACCGAGACCCAGGGCCCGTCGAGCAGCCAGGCCAGAGCGAACGAGGCGACGCCGAACAGGCCGACGATGAACCACGCCAGCGCCTCGGACCGCGTGTCGTAGAGCTCCTTGGCGCTCATCGCCAGGTCGTCGGCGAACGATGCGGCGTTCAGGTACAGGCCGGCGACGATGCCGGCGACAGCCGCGAAGCCGATGCCGTAGACGGACACCATGACCCGGAAGTGGTGCAGGCTGTCGAGCTGGAATTCGCTCGGCAGCCAGCCGCCCGTGGCGGTGCTCAGGCCGGCGCTGAACAGGATCTTCAGCGGGTACACGTAGATCATGATGACCACGACCAGGGCCGCGGTCAGCAGCGTCGAACGAAGGTCCTCGAGGCCGAACTTGTCGCTCCAGACCTGGTGGGCGCGCCAGAACAGGAACAGGATCGCAAAGCTGGCGATGAAGGCGGGCGCCCCCTTCATGGCCTCGATCAGTTCCTGGTAGTTGCCGGGAATCTCGTCGATCGAGATGGCCAGAAGCGCCGCGGCGAACGCGAAGGCGGCGTCGGTGAAGGTTTCCAGCCGGGTCATCTGTGCGCCGCGACGAGGATGGCCGTCCGGCCCGAGCTTGACCCCGTCGACCGCGGCCCGGGCGCTCATGGTGCGATGTCGGCCGCCGGCGAGGGCGTCTCGCCGTCGACCAGTTCCCGCAGGGCGTCGCGCACCACCGGCCAGGCCGACGATCGCGGATCGACCAGTTCGAAGTGCCCGGCCCCGGTCACCACCCGCCGCTCGACGGGGTCGCCGGCCTCGAGCGCGGCCTCGTAGTAGGCGTCGGCCGGCGCCGACCAGGTCGCGTCGAGGTCGCCGTTGACCAGGATCTGCTTCACGCCCAGCGGCACGCGTTCGACCGGCGAGGCCAGCGCGTAGCGGTCCGGGTGCAGCTCCGGGCTGCCGCCGATCAGCCGGGTCGCGGCATCGGAGCAGGTCCGGCGGTCCGAAAGGCCGGCCAGGTCGGCGGCCGCGGCCAGTGCGAGCACGCCGTCGATCTCGAGCGCGGTCTCGTCGCGGAACGGGCTGTCGTCGGGCTGGGAGCGGCGGCTGGCCAGCCACAGCGCCAGCTGGCCGCCGGCCGAATGGCCGACCGCGACCACGCGCTCGGGGTCGACCGGGTACTCGGCGGCGAGTTCGCGCACGTGGTCGGTGCCCTCGGCGACGTCGAACAGGGTATTGGGCCAGCCGCCGCCCGGTTCGCCGATCCGCCGGAAGCCCACGGTCCAGACCGCGAAGCCCTCGTCGCGCACGGCGTCGGCCAGGCCGGCCATGTAGCCCTGGTCGTAGTCGGCCAGCCAGCAGCCGCCGTGCAGCATCACCACAACCGGGTGCGGACCCGCGCCCTCGGGCATGCGCAGTTCGCCGAACTGGCGCTGGTACGGCCCCCAGACGATCACCGCGTCGGGCGGCGGTTGCGGGTCGAGGTAGGCTTCGGCGGCGGACTTGGGGTCGCTCGTCGACGGCAGGCCGGCACAACCGGCGAGGCCGACGGCGGCCGCGAGGAGCAGGACTCGGAACAGGGTTGACGGAGGCATGGCGCGATTATGTTGGCAAGACGGTTGGCAGGAATGCGGGCAAGTTCGCTTGCAAGTATGCCGCCGCCGCAACGGGAAGTCGGGCCCGGTGCGTCATAGCCAGCCCTGGTCGCGGGCGATCCGGTAGGCCTCGATGCGATTCTCCGCGCCGAGTTTTCCGATCGCTTCGGACAGGTAGTTGCGCACCGTGCCGTCGGCCAGGTGCAGTCGCCTGCCGATCTCGGCGTTCGACCGACCTTCGCCGGCCAGCCGGAGGACCTGGCGCTCGCGCTCGGTCAGCGGATCCTTGCCGTCGAAGGCCGTCAACGCCAGCTCGGGGTCGATGACCCGCTGCCCGGCGTGGATGCGGCGCAGGGCATCGGCCAGCTGTTCGACCGGGGTCTCCTTCAGCAGGTAGCCGCGGACGCCGGCATCCAGCGCCCGGCGCAGGTAGCCCGGCCGGGCGAAGGTGGTCAGGATCACCACCGCGCAGTCCGGATGCGAATCGCGCAGCCATTCGGCCAGTTCCAGGCCGGTGGTGCCGGGCATCTCGATGTCGGTGACGACGAGATCGGGTCGATGCGTCTCGACCGCCGCCCGGGCCTGGTCGCCGTCGGCGGCCCGCGCCACCACCTCGAGGTCGTCTTCGAGGTCCAACAGCGAGCCCAGCGCGCCGAGCAGCAGCGCCTGGTCTTCGGCGAGGAGCAGCCGGATCATCGCGCCGTCTCCGGGATGCTGGCCCGGAGCCGGCCGGCGCCGAGCTCCAGTTCGCCGCCCAGGGACTCGACCCGGGCGCGCATCCCGGCGACCCCGCTGCCGTCGGGCCGGATCGTGCCGCGGCCGTCGTCGTGGATCTCCAGCACGCTGCCGCCGCGCCCGTTCGGTGCGAGGCGGATCGTGCAGCGCCGTGCGTCGGCGTGGCGCAGGATGTTGGTCACTGCCTCGCGCACGATCAGCGCCAGCATGGCCTGGGTGCGCGCCGGCAGTTCGGGCGCCTCGGCCGTGTCCAGCTCCAGTTCGACGTCGGCGGAGCGCAGGCTCAGGCGGGCCTGCTCCAGCGCCTCGCAGAGGTCCTGTTCGCGGACCCCCTGGATGGCTTCGCGCACCTCGGCCAGGGCCTCGCGCGCCGTGGCCCCGAGCGATTCGATCTCTTCGCGGGCCCGGTCGGGGTCCCGATCCAGCAGCCGGCCGGCCAGTTCGCTCTTGACCGCGATCAGCGAGAGCGTGTGGCCGAGCACGTCGTGCAGGTCGCGCGCGATCCGCTCGCGTTCGGCCACTCGCGCCAGCCGTCGGACCTCGGCCTGGCTGAGCCGAAGCGCCGCGTTCCGCCGCTGCTGCTCGCCGAAGAAGATGTTGGCCGAGCCGATGACCAGGCTGATGAACACCCCCGGCAGCCAGTAGAACAGCACCGGCTGGGCCCACAGCGCGGTCAGCCCGGCCAGGGCGGCGATGCCGATCACGATCCAGACGGTCTGCCGCGGGCGTCCGGCCTGGTGGGCGAAGCTGGCCGCGTAGATGAACAGCACGCTGCTGCCCGAATTGAACGGGGCCCAGGCCACGCCCAGGGCGGCGATCGCCGCCACGTGGGCGAGCGCGGCCGGGCCGCGGCGCCGGTAGGCGCTGAAGTACAGCGCGAGGAATGCGGCCACGGTGACCAGCGAGAGCGCGAACTCCACGGCCGGGACGGGCCGGAAGAACCACTCGATGAAGAAGAACGAGAGGTAGACCAGCCACAGGTAGGCGGTCCAGCCCTGCTCGGAGGCGGGCGGAACCAGCCAGCGGTGGAAGCGCTCGAGAGCGCTCATTCGAATCGCGCGCGCTCGATCGTGAAGTCGAAGTCACCGGGCTCGCCGGCGGCGAACACGCCCAGGGCCTGGAAGGCGGACAGGTCGACGCCGTCGAGCTCGTCGAGCTCGATCCGGATGTCTTCGCCCGGCCCGACGTCCCGCCAGACCGGCTGCGGGCTGTTGCCGGAGAAGAACATCACGCGCAGCAGGTCGACCTCGCCGGAAACCGACAGCGTCAACGACGTCCAGCCGCGACGATCGACCGCCTGCATCGGAATGTCGGCCGCGCTCCACATGCCGCCGGCGTACGGGAAGGCGAAGCCCGGGCGCAGGGTGCCGTCGACCCGCAACGCACCATCGACCAGTTCGATCGACGCGTTCGATGCGCCGCCCATGTAGTCGTCGGCCGCCGGCATCCAGTGCGTGAGGTCGGCCAGCAGGTCCGCCGCTGCGGCCGGCCCGGACGATTCGGCGGGCGCTGCGGCTGCCGGCAGCGCCCGCTCGACGATCGCACCGTTCTTCCAGACCTCCGCGATCCGCAGGAGGTCGGTGGGGTCGTCGAGCGGATTGCCGTAGACCAGCAGCAGGTCCGCACGGCAGCCGGGCCGGAGGCAGCCGCGCGGGTCGTCGTCGGCCAGCATCGTGAACACGGACGCGGTCGTGGATGTCGCCGACTTCATCGCTTCGATCGGCGACAGGCCGGCCTGGTGGAGCCGGATCACCGCATCGAGCAGGCTGATGCCGTGGGCGGTGCCCGGGTTCGGCGCGTCGGAACCGGCCAGCAGCGGCACGCCTGCGGCGTGCAGCGTCCGGATCGAGGCCTCGACGCGCGGCCACATCGCGGTCCGGTTCTGGCTGTTCGGAAACGACCCGGCCAGGCTGCGCCGCTGCTCGGCCGAGAGCTGGTCCTCGATCGCCTCGAAGCGGTCGAGGCGATCCAGGCCGGGCTGGCCGTAGGCGCCGGCCAGCACCGGCGTGGTCGGGATCACGAACAGGCCGCGCTTGGCCCAGGCGGCCGCGGTCGCGGCGTCGACTTCACGGTCGCCGAACAGGTGGACCAGGCCGTCGACGCCGGCGGCGACCGCCAGCTCGGCCTCCGCCAGGCTGCCGACGTGGGCCAGGGCCAGCACGCCGCGCGCGTGGGCGGCGTCGACCACGGCCGCCACCGTGTCCGCATCGAGGCTGGGGATGTCGCCGCCCCAGCCTTCGCCGCCCTCGACCACGATCTTGATCCAGTCCGAGCCCTCGGCCAGGCGGTCGTCGACCCACGCCGCGGCGCCTTCCGGGCTCTCGGGCAGCGGCACGTCGATGCCGTACTGGGTGCCGTGGCCGCCTTCGGCCGTGGCCAGGTAGCCGGCCGAGTACAGGTCCGCCTGCCCGACCGGCTCCCGGCCTTCGCGCTGGGCGTGCTGCCGGTCGAAGTCGTCCGGCGTGCGGAACATGTCGAGCAGCGTGGTCACGCCGAAGCGCGCCGCATCGACCTGGGCCCGTCCGAAGGCGTGGACGTGAGCGTCGATCAGGCCGGGCAGGGCGGTCCGGCCGGCCCCGTCCACGGTCGTCGCGTGGTCGGGCACGATCACCGAGACCCTCGGTCCGGCCTGGGCGACCCGTCCGTCGGTCAGCAGGACCGTGGCGTCCTCGATGACCCGTTCGCCGTCGAACAGCCGGACGCCGACGATGGCCGTGGCGTTCGTTCCGGGGGCATCCGAGCGGTCAGCCTCGCCTTCGCCGTCCATCGCTGCCACGGCCGTCGTTGGGTCATCGGCCGTCGAGTCGTCGAGCGGCTCGGGCAGGAACAGCAGCACGGCCAGCAGCGCAGCGACGACGCCCAGTACGATCCAGAGGTTCTTCATTTCGGTTCTCCTTGCAATGCGGTCCGCGTCGGCGGATCCGGGTCGTCGTTCAGCCGCGGGTGCCGTCGAGCCGCTTCCAGCCCAGCACGGTCAGCACCGCGAACAGTAGCGTGAAAGCACCCAGGTTGACCAGCGACGGGCCCCAGGCGGCAGCCTTCGCGCCGGTAACGTCCAGCGCCAGCGCGGCCAGGTGGTACGGCGGCAGCCACTCGGCGATTGCCTGCAGGAAGGCCGGGAACTGCATGGCCGGAATCCACAGGCCCGACAGGAAGCCGAGCGGCAGGTAGATCAGGTTGAGCACCGCCGGCGCCGCGTTCGGTTTCAGCCACAGGCCCAGCGCCAGCCCCATCAGGCAGAACGGCAGGCTGCCGGCGACCAGCACCGCGGCCAGGCCCAGCCACTGACCCGTCTCCAGGCGCACGTTGCCGAACACGGCGGCCATGGTGCTCATCGCGACCACGATGACCAGGCCGAACAGCACCGCACCGAAGGCTTTCCCGGCGATCACGGCGCCGACCGGCGCCGGCGAGGCGCGCAGCAGCATCAGCCAGCCCTGGGCGCGCTCCGTGGCGATGCCGACGCCGAACGAGAACAGCGCCGCACCCATCACGCCGAAGGTGGCGAAGGTGCACAGGAGCCATAGCGACTGGGCGCGGATCATCACCAGGCCGAAGAAGCCGTAGAACATGATCGGGAACAGCAGCGTCGGCAGCGTATAGGCCGGGGTGCGGACCAGGTTCAGCCACTGGGCCTGGACCAGCTGCAGCGATGCGGTCAGCGATGGGTTGGCGGCGTTCATGCGGCCTCCTCTTCGGTGTGGTTCGGTGGGGTGGACACGGTCGATGGTCCGGCGCCGGTCAGCGCCAGGAACGCGGTTTCGAGGTCGGCGCCGGTGACCTCCAGGTCCTCGGCGTCGGGGTCGGCGGCCAGCAGCGCGCGGACCGTTTCCACGCCGCGTGAGGAGAGCAGCTCGGCGCCGCCCTCGGTCCGTTCGGCCTGCTGCACGGCCGGCAACGCGGCCAGGGTCGCCTGGTCCAGCCCGGTGCGCACGCGCACCCGGTCCTGGGGCACGCGCCGGCGGATCGCGTCGGGCGTGCCCTGGTGCAGCACCCGGCCGCGGTCCAGGACCACGACCCGGTCGGCGAGGCGCTGCGCCTCGTCCATGTAGTGGGTGCACAGCAGGATCGATGCACCGGCCTCGCGCCGCGTCTCGATGGCCTGCCAGAGGCGCCGGCGCGCCGCCGGGTCGAGCCCCGTGGTCGGCTCGTCGAGGATCAGCCAGTCGGGCTCACCGACCGCCGCCAGCGCGAACAGCGCGCGTTGCTGCTGGCCGCCTGACAGCTGGCCGAAGCGCCGATGCTCGAGGCCCGCCAGGCCGGCCTCGTCGACCAGCGCATCGAAGGCCGCGTGCTTCGGGTAGAAGCTCGCGAACAGTCGGATCAGTTCGATCACGGTCAGGTTGTCCTGCACGCCCGAGGCCTGCAGCATGGTGCCGATCCGGGTTCTGCACGCGCGATCGTCCGGGCGATGCGCCCCGAACAGCCGGACCGAGCCGGACTGGACGCTCTTCAGCCCCAGCAACAGGTGGATCAGGGTGGATTTTCCGGCGCCGTTCGGGCCGAGCAGGGCGGTGACCTCGCCGGCCTCCAGGCGAAGATCGACGCCGTCGAGGGCGCGGGTCGCGCCGTAGGCGTGCGACACGCCGGCTAGTTCGGCGACGGGGGCGGTGGGCGTGCGGGACATCGATCGGCTCCTCGTTCGGGGTGGAGCCAGTGTCGCGAAGGAAGGCGCCGGCCGGTAGTGCGAAGCCTCAGGCCTCCGACATGACGAATGTCACCTCGCCGCGTTCCACGTATGCTTGGATGCAGTCACCGAACGGGAGCCCGACACGATGCGATTTCGAATCCCTGCCGTACTCGCCGCACTTCTTCTCGTCACCGGTTGTGCCGGACTGGGCGTCGGCCGCGAGCCGCCGTCGGTGTTCCTGCAATCGTTCCAGGCCGTGCCGAACGGCAGCGGCGCGGGCCTGCCGGCCTTCGAGATCGTGCTGCGAGTGCTCAACCCCAACCCGGAACCGCTTCGCCTGCGCGGTGCCGTGTACTCGGTCCGTCTCGACGGCCGCCGGCTGGTCGAGGGCGTGGCCAACGAATTGCCGCAGATCGAGGGCTACGGCGAGGGCACGGTGGTGTTGAACGCCGCAGTCGACGTGCTCGGCGGCGTCCGCCTGCTCGCCGACCTGATGAACCAGCGGCCCCGGGACCGCTTCGAGTATTCGCTCGAGGCCCGCCTGGACCCGGTCGGCTTCGGCCGCGACATCCGGATCGAACAGGGCGGAATGATCGAGCTGAGTCGCCCGCCTCGCTGATGGGCTGGAGCCGACCGGCGTGTGCCGATCGACGCGTGGCCCGCAGCGGAGAGCCCGACCGCGGCCATGACTTCCGACGCTTGCGGGTCCGCCCCGGTCCGCGCTAGCGTGGAGTCTCCCGATCGAGGAGACCGGTGATGAAGACCCTGCTCGTTGCCATCGGATGGTGCCTGCTGTTCGTCCTGGCCTGGCCGTTGGCCCTGCTGGTGCTGCTGCTGTGGCCGCTGATCTGGCTGCTGTCGCTGCCGTTCCGGGCGCTGGGCATCGCCGTCGATGCCGTGTTCGCGCTGCTCAAGGCCGTGCTGTTCCTTCCGGCCCGCCTGCTCGGTTACCGGCCCGCCGAATCGCGCGCCTGACGGCGCATCAGCCCGTAGATCATGCTGCCGGCCGCCACCACGGCGCCGGTTGCGGCCAGCGACTGCCAGGAGAGCTGGATCAGCAGGAGGCCGCTGGCCAGCAGGGCAAGAACGGGGATCGTCCAGCCGCCGCGGAGTTGGAACCCGGGCGCATCGAGCTCGGCCGCCTTGCGCCGCAGGCGCGGCATGGCCGCGATGCAGCCCATGTAGATCAGCACCCGGACCAGCGCGCTCATCGCCGCCAGCCAGAGAAACGACCCGAACACCGACAGCAGGAACACGATCGCCGAGGTCGCCAGGATCGCGTTGGCCGGCGTGCGGTGCCTTGGATGAACCCGGCCCAGCCAGGCCGGCAGGTCGCCGTCGCGGGCCATCGCGAAGGTCATGCGCGGCGAAGAGATCATCGACGCGGCCAGGTTGCCGGTCACCGAGATCACCACGCCGGCGGTCAGCAGGATGGCGCCGGTCGGGCCCATCAACACGTCGGCCACGTCGACCAGCGCGCTGTCCGATTCGGCCAGCCCAGGCAGCGCCGCGACGCTGATCATCTGGATCGTCACGTACAGCACCGTGGCGACGGCCAGGGCCCCGAGCAACGCGCGCGGCATCGCCCGGCCCGGGTCACGGGTCTCGCCGGCCGGGATCAGCGCCGACTCCCAGCCGACGAATGCATAGACCACGAGCAGCGCCGCCGTGCCGAAGTCGGCCAGGCCCGGCGCCGACGCGTCGCTCCAGGCCGCGACACTGTCGTCGATCCAGCCCAGGCCGAACACGATCAGCGCCAGCAGCGGGAGCAGCTTCAGAACGGTCAGACCGCCGAGCAGGCGGACCGCACCCTTGACCCCGACCACGTTGATCCAGGTCAGGCCGCCGATGAAGATCGCCAGCAGCGCGACCCGGGTCGGCCCGCGGTCGGCGGCCGGCCAGAACCAGGCCAGCGAGGCGAGCAGCAGCGAGATGTTCGCGGCGAACGACGTGACCCGGGCGATGAAAAAGGCCCAGCCGGTCTGGAAGCCGGCGAAGTGACCGAAGGCCTCGCCGACGTAGACGATCGGTCCGCCGGTGCGGGTGAAGCGCGACGAGATCTCGGCGAAGCACAGCATGATCGCGGCCAGCAACAGCGCGCAGGCGACGAACACGAGCGGACTCCAGGCGCCGGCCAGCGCCGCGGCGCCGGCCGGCACGCCGAAGATCCCGGCGCCGATGATGCCGTTGAGCGCGATCATTCCGACACCGGTGGTGCCGATGCCCCGGTTCAGGCCCTCTTCGCGGGGCGGGACCGGGCGCCGGTCAGTCACGGCGCAGCACGGCCGAGGCCAGCGCGTCGGCCGCCGGCGGATGGTGGCGGAAGAACAGCTCGGGTTCGATCAGTTCCAGTTCCATCACCTGCGGACCTCCGGGTGCGTCGACGAGATCGACCCGAGCATAGGCGATATCGGCGCCGGTCGTCTCGGCGGCGCGCCGGATCGCGCGCTCTGCGAGCAGCCGTTCGTCATCGGTCGGCACGTGCGGATGCACGGTTCCGCCGTGGTCGTCCTGGACGCGGAACTCGCCGGGTGCCGCGATCTTGCGCACCGCGTGCGTGGCCTCGCCGTCGATGACGACCAGCGACACTTCGCCGGACGCCAGGATCGCCGGCGCGAACGGCTGGAGAAGCATGTCCTCGGCGGCGACCAGGCGCTGCCACAGCGCCTCGCGATCGCCGGCCTGCGCCCGGGCGATCCGGTAGGTTTCGCGCCCGGCCCCGGACACCGCCGGCTTGATCACGACCTCGTCCCAGCCTTTCGCGTCCATCCGGTCGGCCAGCGAGGCGGCCGTTTCGCCGCGCGCGACCACCCGGGTCGGCACCGTCGCCACGCCCGCGTCGGCCAGTTCGACCAGGTAGCGCTTGTCGGCGTTCCAGCGGATCACGTCGACCGGGTTGATCACCCGCGCCGCACCGTCGATCCGGTCGAGCCAGGCCGTGAATTCGCCGTAGCGCTCGAAATAGTCCCAGGTCTGACGGATCAGCAGCGCGTCGAACGCGGTCCAGTCGACGGCGGGATCGGACCAGGCCACGCGCCGGGTCGCGGCGCCTGCCGCTTCGAAGGCGCGTTCCAGTTCGGCATCTTCGTCGAGAATGTTCCGGACGTAGGCACTCGGATCGATCGGTTCGATCCAGCGCTCGTCGTTGACCAGTGCGATCCGCATGCACATGCCGCTCGTCAGGAATAGGCGGACATTGTGCGCGAGGCGCATCGTTGACGTGACAGTGACGGCCGGCGAGCATCGTCGAGCCATGCGACTTCGATGCGTTCTACCGATTCTCCTCCTGTGCGCGGGGGCACCCGTCGGCGCCGACTGGAATGCGCTGGTCGATCGCGCCGATCGCCAGCTGCCGCGCCTGCACGCCCTGCTGGTCCTGGACGACGGCCGGCCCGTGGTCGAGCACGTCCGACGCGGGCCCGGGCTGGACCGGCCTGCGGCGCTGAAGTCCCTGTCCAAGACCGTGCTGTCGGCGCTGGCCGGCATCGCCATCGAGCAGGGACGCATCGAGGCGGTCGACGTGCCGCTGGTCGACCTGCTCGGTCCCTTGCCGGCCGGAGCGGACCCCGCCGCGGCGGACATCACGCTGGCCCATGCGCTTTCCCTGCGGACCGGGCTTCGCAGCACGTCGGGCCGCTACTACGGGGCCTGGGTCCAGAGCGCGAACTGGGTCGATCACGTGCTGACCCGCCCGATGGCCGATCGGCCCGGCGGACGGATGATCTATTCCACCGGATCGACCCACCTGGTCGCCGCGGCCCTGGCCGCCAGCGGCGAGTCGGACGTCCACGCGCTGGCCCGCCGGTGGCTGGGCGCGCCGCTGGGCATCACGGTGCCGGACTGGATGACCGATCCCCAGGGCATCCACTTCGGCGGCAACCAGATGCAGCTCTCGCCGCGCGCGCTGGCCCGCTTCGGCGAGATGTACCGCAACGGGGGGCGATACGCGGGGCGCCAGGTCCTTGCCGAGGACTGGGTTCGCGCCAGCTGGACGGCCTACGGCACCTCGCCGTGGAGCAACGACGACTACGGCTACGGCTGGTTCATCACCGAGCTTGCCGGCGAGGCCGCCTACTACGGCCGCGGCTACGGCGGCCAGGCCTTGATCGTCGTGCCCTCCGTGGGAATGACCTTCGTCATGACCTCCGACCCCGACCCACCCTCGCGTGGCGGCTATTTCGACCGCATCAAGCGCCTGGCTGGCGAGGCCGTTCGCCTCGCGCGGTGAGGCTTTCGTTTCGTCAGGCGTTCGCTCGCAAGCTCGCTCCCACAGGAGGGGGCCTTGTGGCCGAAGGAGGCGGGTCGGGGGTTCGCTCGCAAGCTCGCTCCTGCAGGCGGGGCTTTTGGCCGAAGGCCTGACGAGAACCCCGCTTGAAGTCGATCGATTCGCTCGCTACTCTCGATGCTGGTGTTGGATGGGGTCATCGAAGATGCGATCGAAGATGCGATTGTTCTGCGTGGCGATTTGCCTGCTGGCGACTGCCGGGATTTCGGCCGAGAACTTTTCGGTCACGGCCGACGAGGCCTGCGTGCCGGATCTGCGTCCGGCGAAGGATTCGGTCGTCCCGGGTGCGGTGTTCGATGCGGTCGAAGATGGTGTATTGACGCTGGGCGTCGATGTCGATGGCGATGGGCGCGGCGAGCTCATGATCCGGCTACGACCCGAGTCCTCCAACCAGCTCGGGCTCCTGCGCGAGCTGGTTGCAGGTGCCGACGAGTTCAGACTCCACGCCCGGGGCGCGGCGGCCCGGACCGTCGAGCTGGTCCTGTCCGACCGCTTGTCGATCTGGCTACCGGTTCGCACGCCCAACTGTCGGCTACCCGATGACTGGGTCGCCGGGCGTGAGGTGCTGGTGCTCCAAGAGATCGCCTGGCTTCGTACGCCCGACGGGCCGGAGCTCGCGCTCGGCGATGGGCCGGTCCCGGAAACGCTGCGCGAGATCCATCGAC
Organism: Halomonas denitrificans; assembly: GCA_019800895.1. Taxonomy (NCBI): domain Bacteria; kingdom Pseudomonadati; phylum Pseudomonadota; class Gammaproteobacteria; order Oceanospirillales; family Halomonadaceae; genus Halomonas; species Halomonas denitrificans. The sequence continues at coordinate 288,427 of JAHVKF010000002.1, read as the reverse complement.
GCATGGGCGTCGCGGAGCCGGCCGCCTGTCGCGCCGGCGGTCCGGGGGCGCTGTCGTGCAGCTATGCAACGGGGACATCGACCGGCCCATCCGGCGAGGCCGGGCGATGTCACGCCGCTTGCGCCGGCGAGAGTCAATACGCCTGCTGCGCTCCGACCGCCTGTGGTTGCGAGTCGGTCGGACTGTCCGCGAGTTCCGGTCGAACTTCCGGGGCGGTTCCTTGAAGGAGGCGGGTCGGGGGTTCGCTCGCAAGCTCACTCCTACAGGAGGGGGTTCTTGGCCGAAGGGGGGTGGATCGGGGGTTCGCTCGCAAGCTCACTCCTACAGGAGGGCCCTTGTGGCCGAAGGAGGCGGGTCGGGGGTTCGCTCGCAAGCTCACTCCCACAGGAGGGGGCCCTGTGGCCGAAGGGGAGGATCGGACATTCGCTCGCAAGCTCACTCCTACAAGCAATACCCCGGGTCGCCTCCCGGCCTGCCCGCGGGCTCCCCTGTGGGAGCGAGCTTGCGAGCGAATGCCCGATCCTGAATGCATCCTGTGCAAGAGCACAGCCACGATCACCGCTGACAGCTTGCACACCAGACGGTGGTGCGCTGGCCGACCAGCGCGCTCTTCAGTGCGCGACCGCACGTCGGGCAGGGTTCGCCTGCCTTGCCGTAGACCTGGAGTTCCTGGCCGAAGTAGCCCGGCGTACCGTCGCCGACCGTGAAGTCGCGGAGCGACGTGCCGCCGACCTCGATCGCACGATCCAGGGTGGCCCGGATGGTGGCGGCGAGTCGGGCATAGCGCGCCCGACCGACGCGACCGGCGGCGCGCTTCGGATGGATGCCGGCGTCGAACAGGGCCTCGGTGGCGTAGATGTTGCCGACGCCGACGACCACGGCGTTGTCCATGATGAAGGTCTTCACCGCGCCGCGCCGGCCGCGGCTCGCGCGCCACAGGCAGTCGCCGTCGAACTCCTCCGACAGCGGCTCGGGACCCAGCGCGGCCAATCGCGGGTGGACGAAGGGATCGTCGCCCGGCTGCCACAGCGCGGCGCCGAAGCGGCGCGGGTCCGTGTAGCGGATCGTTCGACCGTCGCGGATCGCCAGGTCGATGTGATCGTGCGGTCCGGGAGGCGGCGGGCGGTCCCAGCCGCGGAACGAGCCCGACATGCCCAGGTGCCACAGCAGCGTGCCGTGTTCGAAACGCCACAGGAGCCACTTTGCCCGACGCTCCAGCGCGACCACCTCGCGGCCGGCCAGCGACGACACTTCATCGGCCACGGGCCAGCGCAGCATCGGGAACCGGACCTCCACGCGCTCGATCGTGCGGCCTTCGACGAGCGGCGCCAGGCCGCGGCGGGTGGTCTCGACCTCCGGTAGTTCGGGCATGTTTGCAATCCTCGGAGTCAGGGCGTACGGTCAATGGCCGGGCGAGAATGGCTCGGCCGACCAAGACAAAGTACTGGAGGACCTATGAGCGTTGCACGCGTAACCGAAATCATCGCTTCGTCGCCGAAGAGTTTCGAGGACGCGGTCGAAGAAGGCATCGATCGCGCGAACAAGACCCTCAAGAACGTCAAGGGCGCGTGGGTGGAAGGCATGAAGGTCGAGTGTGGAGGTGACGGCAAGATCAAGGCCTACCGCGTCACGCTCAAGGTGACCTTCGTTCTCGACGACTGATCCGGATCGCCGGGTGCCGGCCTCCGGCGCCCGGTGTTCCCATCGACCTCGCTCAGAATCGGACGCGCCGACAGTCGGTCCAGCGTTCGCCGTCCATCTCGATGCGCGCCGCATCGCCCTGGCTCCAGAATTCCACGCCCGGTTCCGCGTAACGCTCTCCCGATGCACTGGCCGTGCGCGGTAGCGCGAACACCCTTCCCTGGCTGCGCAAGGACGCGATGCCCTGGGCCGAGCGCACGGTGAAGCGCCGGTCGTCGCAGTCCCAGGCCGAATCGATCACGGTCGTCGGCGCATTCGACGTCAGCAAGGGCTCGAAGGCCTGCAGACTGCCGTCGGTCTCGGCCGGCGGGACGTTCATCAGCGCCGTCATCAGCGAGTAGATGTCCACTGAGCGGATCGCCGGCAGCCGGCTTCCGGCGGCGAACGCCGGCCCGTGGGCGATGAAGATGCCGTGCATCGAGTGCCAGGCCGGGTCCCAGCCGTGCATGCCGGCCGGCCCGCCCTGTTCGAGCAGCGTGCGGTAGTAGTCCCGGTTGGAGATCATCCAGCCCAGGTCCGCCTCGACGGTCACGTCCGGCACGCGCTTGTGGTCGTCGAAGCGATAGCGTGCCGGGGCCTCCCCCTTCTTCCAGGCGGTGACCTGCGGCACATCGGCCAATGCGGCGACGATCTCGTCGGCGGTGGGGCCGCCCTCCATGGTCCAGAGCTGGGCCGCCGGTCCCCAGTCCGACGCGCGCACGCGCTCGAGGGGAACGTGGTCGTCGAGCAGGATGTAGCGCTTCGCGTCGATCGGCTCCATGCCGTGGTCCGAGGTCACCAGCAGGTGGACCTCGTCGAGCATGCCGCGCTGTTCCAGTCCGTCGATCAGGCGTCCGATCGCGCGGTCGACCTCGATCATGGCGTCGACGACCTCCGGCGCGTCAGGGCCGTGGTCGTGGCCGGTCGAGTCCACGATGGAAAAGTACAGGGTCGAGAACAGGGGACGCTGGTCCAGCGGCAGGTCGAGCCACTCCAGCACCGTATCGACGCGCTCGTCGTGGGGCACGCTGCCGTCGTACATGCGCACGATCGTCGGTCGCATGCCGCCGATCTGCGCCGCGCCACCCGGCCAGGTGTTCGGCGACGCGATCCGTCCGGCCTTCTCGACCGTGTTCCAGATCGGCTCGCCGTCGTACCAGAAGCCGTCGCCGACCGCGTCGCGGTTGCCCAACGAGAAGGTCGACTCGCGCTCCGGGTCCCACATGCGGTTGGCCACCACGCCGGAGTTCTCGGCGAACAGTCCGGTCGCCAGCGCATAGTGGGTCGCGAAGGTCTTGGTCGGGAAGATGTGGACCAGGCCGTCGGCGCGAAGGCCGTTGCCGGCCAGTCGCTCCAGTGCCGGAAGCTCGACCCGCTCGAGGTAGTCGTGGCGGAAGCCGTCGATCGAGATCAGTATCAGCGGCGGCGTGTCGTCCAGGTCGACGCGGCGATCGATCACCGCGCAGGTCGCGATCGAAGCGGCCACCAGCAGCAGGAGCAGCGTAGCGAACAGCCGCCGCGGACGCTCGGCGCGCGGCGGGGACATCGAATCGCCCATCAGTCGCGGAAGTTCTCGAACTGCAGCGGGCGATCGGCGTCGGCTTCGCGAAGCAGGGCGATGGCCGCTTGCAGGTCGTCGCGCTTCTTGCCGCTGACCCGCACCTTGTCGCCCTGGATCGCGGCCTGGACCTTCAGCTTGGATTGCTTGACCTGCTTGACGAGCTTCTTCGCGAGCTCGGCGTCGATGCCCTGCTTCAGCGTCACGGTCTGCTGCACGGTCTTGCCGGAGGCCTCCGGATCGCCGGCTTCGACCGCCTTCAGGTCGATCCCGCGCTTGGACAGCTTGGCGTAGAGGATGTCGAGCATCTGCTGGACCTGAAAGTCGGATTCCGAGACCAGGCGGATGGTGTTCTCCTCGTGCTCGAAGTGCGAATCGGTGCCCTTGAAGTCGAAGCGGTTCTGCACTTCGCGGTTGGCCTGGTCGACGGCGTTGGCGACTTCGTGGGCATCGAGTTCGGAGACGGTGTCGAACGAGGGCATGGGCGCTTTCCGGGTCGGGAATCGGGCCCGTATTCTACCGAGTGAGGCGGCACGCCGGCGCGGACCGGGCGCGGCAACCGGTGCCGTCGCCGAGCTGCGCGATCCCTTCGCTCAGCTGGACTCGGTTTCGCTGGGCTGCTGGATGAAGTTGCCCTGAATCAGGTCCACGTCCATCTGCCAGATGCGCGAGACCTCTTCGGCGTCCTCGAGCATCGGCACCACCAGCTTCCGACCCGCCTGGTGAGCCGCGCCGATGAACTTCTCGAAGCGCGCGGTCAGGCCTTCGTCGGCCAGCATCCGCCGGGCGAAGTCGGCCCGCATCCGCAGGAAGTCGCAGGGAATGTGTTTCAGCAGCACGGCTTCGGGAATCTTCTCGTCGATGTTGGTCAACGATACGCCGACGCCGAGCGAGCGGATCCGTTCCAGCACGTCGCGCGCTTCGCGGATCCTGGACTTGAGCTCGATGACGTTGAACTCGAACACGATGGCCCGGTCCGCCTCGTCGAGCGTGCCGATTTCCCGGGCGAACCAGTCGAAGAACTTGGCATCGTCGACCAGCGCCGGGGACTGGTTCATGAAGTAGGTCGGCGTGGGTTCCTCGGCCTCGAGGTGGTTGCGGATGCGCGAAATGGTCTGGGCGATCATCCACTGGTCCAGCGCCGGGAGAACGCCGCGTGCGGCGGCGACGGGAATGAACCGGGCGGCCGGGATCAGGCTGCCGTCGCTGCCGAGCAGGCGGGGCAGGACCTGGTAGCGGTCCGCGTCCGGTCCGGAGGTGGCCAGCAGCGGCTGGAACACGACGCGCAGGCTGTCGTCGCGCAGCGCCTTGGTCAGCTGCCCCAGCATCGTGCCCGGCGCACCGCCGTCCTCGGCTCCTTCGGCGCCGGCGATCTCGCTGCGGTTGCCGCCGGCCTCGGTAAGCTTCTCGGCCATGCGCGCGACGCTGACCAGGTTGGCCTCAGCGAGCCGCAGCTGTTCGTTGGCGGGCCGGGCCGCGAAGCTGACCGTTGCGGCGATCGCCTGCTCGCCGAACTCGAACAGGTTGCTCGAAATCGCGCGCAGGAGCGTCGCGGCCTGCTTCGCGAAGTCGCGGTCGCCGCCCACCGCGTCGAGCAGGACGGCGATGGAGTTGAGGCCGAAGCGGGCCGTGACGTCGCTGGGTTCGAGCTGTGCCCGCACCCGGTCGTGGATCGCGCGCATCAGCTTGTCCAGGCCGGTGAAGCCCACCTGGTTGCGATGGCTGTGGGTTTCGTCGAGCACCAGCCAGGCGACCCCGGGCGGGTAGCTGCTCGCGCCGCCGGCGCGGGCCGCCTTGCATCGCTTGTCGAGTTCGCCGATCAGGGTCGACGCGCTGACCACGCGCGCAAGGCCTTCGGGAAGGTCGCCCCCTTCGAGCAGGGTGCCGGCATTGCTGGCTTCGGAATCGCTCATGCGGATCCTCGTTGGAATGCGGTCTCGTGCGCGGCGCGTGCCTGTCGACACGTTATCCGGCACTCCACCCTGACCGCCCTCCCTGAACGGACTGGGAAAAAGTATACGCGGATCATCGGCCTGCGTCAGCCGACGACTTCGCGTCTCCCGGTCGCCGTCGCGGTATTTCCAGGCAGCGATGCGCGGGCGGTCGCCGGCGCGCGGCCGTGAGGCCGCCTCGCGGTCCGCGCCCATCCCGGCAAGGGACGGTCGAGCAGCTTCTCGAGACGCAGGACCTCCGGAAGGAAGCGGGCATCGAGCTCGGCGCGCAGCCGAGCCTCGAGCGGTGCGACCTTCGGTGCGGAGTGTGGCCGGACGCTTCCGCCCGGGCGATGTCTCCGAAGCCAGCCGTAGAGTCCCTCCGGCACCACGCTTCTGACCCGGTAGCGCAGGGTGCTGCGCTTCCAGGCGCGGTGCAGCCAGTCGTCCGGCGCAGGGCCGGCGCGATTGTGGATGCGGTAGTCGATCGCCGGACCGGGTGCTGCGCCGAGAAAATCAAGCACGCGGCGATGGACCGCGGCGGGGTCGCTCTTGAGGTCGTCGAACACGACGACGTGGACGCGCTCGCGTCCGAAGCGACGGATGTACCGCTCGAGCTGTTCGGCATACCGCGGGATCGACGTGTACAGCAGGCTTTCGGGAAATCGTGCCGTTGCCGGTACGGCGAGACCCCGGCGCCGTTTCGGTTCCCGAGCCAGTGCGTCGGCCAGGTCGACACAGTCGTCGCGGCGCCCACGCTGCACGTGATGGGCATGCAGCGAGTGGATCATCTCGGCCGGGTCGCGGAGCATCGCGATGATGCGCGCGTCGGGACGGGCCCGGTGGATCTCGTCGGCGGCGCGTTCGGAGTACAGGTACCAGGTCGAACGGTCGCCGACCCGCTGCCGACCGGCCGATCGGCACAGGGCGCGGTACTGGCGCGGCGTCAGCCGAGGCCGGTTGTAGTCGATGTCGCTGCCGAAGAAATGAGGTTCGCCGCGCAGGACGAAAAGCTCCGGGTGCGCGGTCAGGTAGCGGGCCATCGACGTGGTACCGCACTTCGGCGCGCCGACGATGAAGAAGTCCGGCAGCGGCACATCGTTGCCATCGAGCGCTTCGCTCATGTCGGAAATGCGTAGTCGAAGTGGTGGATTTCGCGCCCGAACAGCGCTTCGACCCGGGCGCGCTGGATATCGCCGTACCAGGCCGACGTCGGTCGACGCGGCTTCGACCGCTTGGCGTGCGGCAGCGTCGGCGCCGGCAGGCCGATCCGGTCGAAGACTTCGGCCAGGTCCTCGGCCAGGGATTCGAAGCGTCCGACGAAGTCCACGGCGATCCGGTCGTCGATGGTGTAGATCGGCCAGTTGTCGAAATGGCGGGGCACGACCCCGTCGGTGAAGTCGCGGGCCTGCATGCGGGCGAGGAAGTCGTCGAACTGCAGGTCCGTGCGGCCGGTCTTGCGGGTACGCCAGTGGAAATCGGAGACCGCACGGTCGTAGGGATTGCGCACGAATGCGAACTTGAAGTAGTCGCGCCAGGCGTCGGGGTCGAAATCGCGCACGCGCCGCGCATGGGCATGTTCGGGCGAGGCGCCCAGGGCGGCCCGGTACTTCATTCGCTGGGCACCGTTGAGCGCGGCCACGCGATGCCGCGGCTGGGCGATCCGTCCGGGCTTGCGCAGCAGTCGGCCGAGATAGCTGATCGCCGCGGCCGGATGCAGCAGGTCGCGCCGGGCCCGGCGGTTGGGCGCGATGCCGGCCGCCAGCGCCTCCGGCCAGGTGCCGAGGTGCAGGTCGTCGGGCCCCAGGTGCGGCGCGAGCGCTGCGGCGATCGAGCTACCGGCCACCTTGCGGCAGTGCAGGAAGATGAAGCGATGGCGGTGACTGATGATCAAGGAAGCTGGGCGGCGGCGCCGCCTGGAACGGTACGGCCGGGAAGGGTAGCAGAACGCCGTGCCGGTGCCTTCCGCGTGAGCGGGTCGAGGTCGAAGGGACGGTTGGCGATCCGTGGACCGTACTCCTTCGGGTGCGGCCCGAGGCCCGGACGCAGGACCGGCCCCGGTGGACGGGGCCGGTTGCGATGCGGCGCGGGACGCGCCGTCGGGCCGGGGCTCAGCCGGTCGGGAAATCGAGGTTGAAGATCACCGTCGATCCGTCGAGCACTTCGATCAGCTGACCGCGCGGGTCGAAGTCCAGCGGCAGTTCGTCGGGGTCGGGGCTGCCGGTGGTGAACTCGATCTCGCCTTCGATGCCGGCGCCCGTATCCACGACCTGGATCGTGCCGCGTACCGTTCCGCCGACGCGCAGGGTGTACGGGCCGATCGGGACATCCTCGATCTCGACGTCGAAGTCGATCTCGCCATCGTCGGCGCGCCAGCGGGCCTCGCCGTCGCCGGCGGGGAACACGCCGAGATTGTTCAGGTCGCGGCGAATCTCTCCGTCGGGCGTGCCGCCACCACCGCCGCCACCGCCACCGCCACCCCCACCGCCGCCTGCGTCGGGGAAGTCGGAGCTGAACAGCACGGTGGCGCCCTCGTTGATCTCGATGAGTTCGCCGCGCGGATCGAAGTCCAGCGGCAGCTTGCCGGCCTCGACCGGGTGGCGGAACTCCAGCTCACCCTCGGTCCGGCCCGCGCCCAGGTCGACGACCTGGATCGTGCCTCGTTCGACGCCGCCCACGAACAGGGCGTAGGCGCCGACCGGCACGTCCTCGACTTCGACGTCGAAGTCGACCCGGTCCGGCCGCTGCTCGAACTCCGCGTCGGCATCGCCGGCGGGGTACACGCCCAGGTTGGCCAGGTCGATCTCGACTTCGCTGTTGCCGAACGGCGGGGGCGTGCCGCCGCTTCCGCCGCCGGTGCCCGGGACCGTGCCGTTGGCCGGAGCCGTGTTCGACAGGATCACCGTGGCGCCGTCGAGCACGTCGATGTCCTGGCCGCGCGGGTCGAAGTCGAGCAGGATCTTGCCGGGCTCGGCCGGCGAGCGGAACTCGATCTCGCCCTCCGGTCCGCCGGCGGTCGAGACCACGGTGATCGTTCCGCGCGCGACGCCGCCGACTTCGAGCGTGTAGTCGCCCAGCGGCACATCCTCGATCTCGACGGAAAAGTCAACGCGGCCGGGGCGCGCCTCGAAGTCCGCGTCCCCGCTGGCCCCGGCAATGGCGCCGGTTGCGATCAACGCGATGTCGAATTCCTCGGGGAGCGTGCCGGGCGGGATGTCGTCGCCGATTCCGCCGCTGCACGGCGCACCGGGCTGGTTGGTGATCCGCTGGATCGGGAAGCCGCCGGTGCCGACGATGACGCGGATGGTCTCGAAGTCCACCGTACCGGTGTTGCAGTCGTCGAAGGTGACCTGCATCGTGCCGATCTCCGAGACCGGGTCCGGGTTGGTTCCGGGCGGGTCGTTGAAGTCGATGCCTTCGACCTCGTAGACGGTTGCGTCGATCGTGTTGCCGACGATGTCGCCCTGGGCGAACAACCAGGTGGGGTTGCCCTGGTCGTCGTAGATCGCCCAGTAGATGGCGCCGGTCTTCGTGCCGGTCAATGCGCCGGCGATGGTCACGATCATTCCGTGGTTCTGCTGCTCCGGCTGGTCCCACCAGCCCGAGAAGCTGCCGGTGACTTCGACGGCCGCCGCGGGCCCTGCGAGGCCGGCGAGTGCGATGCCCATCGCCGCAGCGAGGCGACGGGGGCGTGCAGTGCGTGGGGTGGAGAGATGGTTCATCGGAAACTCCTCGGGGTCAGTCATCGTTCGGTTCGGGGGGGAAGAATCGAATACAGGCCCAGGCCGAGCCGGGTGGGGCGCGCTTGATCGGCACCGTCCAGTTCGCGGGACTGCTGTTCGTACTGGTAGAGCCACTCGTCGACCTGCTCGGCCAGCGCGCGGCTGGCGGTCTCGATGCGCTCGCGCGCCTCTGCGACCAGCTCGGGATGGATGTTGCGGTTGTAGACCACCAGCTGCAGGCGCTTGTCCGATCGATCGGGCTGCCAGTTGTGCGCAATCGTCTCGATCAGGTCGCCGCAGGCCATGCCGAAGATCTCGCAGGTCTGCAGGTCGGCTTCGTCGGCGCGGCTGATGTAACGCGTCCGGACCAGGCGAACAGTTCGATCGTCGTCGAACTGCGCGTCGCCGAGCTTTACCGCGCCGTTGCGTTCGAGTTCGTCGAGGACCGCGCGTGCCGGCGCGCCGCCGCTGTGCCGGGCGACCAGTCGCGAGAAGCTCGGTGCGTCGCCGTCGGCTTCGAAGGGCAGCGCCGGGAGCGGCTTGCCGTCGGCGCGGAACTCGGGGTCGTGCGCCCAGCCCGAAAGCACCAGGGCCGCGCGGTGGTACTGCTCCTGCTGGGGCACCTGGTCGGGCGCCGGCGTGGCCAGCAGCTGGTTGACGTCGACCCGGGTCAGGCCGGTCAGTACCGCGACCCGCGACTTGGTCGGCTTCCGGTCCGGCAGCCGGAACTCGCGGTAGGCGACATCGGCGTAGCACCAGCGCAGCCAGTCCGCGCAGGTCTTGTAGGACACGTTGTGGCGCAGGAGGATGCGGACCAGCGGACGGAAGATGCGGATCGCCGCGCGGGCGAGCGCATCGAGGGTGGTGGCGGGTCCGGTTCGGGCGTCCATGGTCAGTGCGTGCTCCGGGAGGTCTGGAGCGCGAGCGTGCGCGTCGGCCGGTTGAACAGGTAGCCCTGCTGGCAGACCACGCCGAGCTCGCGCAGGGTCCGCATCTGGGTCGGTCGCTCGACGCCCTCGGCCACCAGCCCCGGCCCGGCATGGCGCACCATCGCGACCAGGCCGGCCAGCACCCGGCGTGCGCCGTCCCGGCGATCGACGTGCGCACACAGGCTGCGGTCCAGCTTGATCCAGTCGACGAGGCCCGCGGCCAGCACGTCGAAGTTCGGCGCGCCGGGACCGAAGTCGTCCAGGGCGATCGCGCAGCCCGCCCGCTTCAGCGCCTCGAGCGCCTCGTGGCTGGCACCGAGGTCGATCGCGCCGTCGAACTCGACCAGTTCCAGGACCAGGCGCGCGGGATCGACATGGTGGCGTCGGGCGCGCTCGAGCACGGCCTCGACGAAGCCGGGCTGCCGCAGCGAGACCGGATGCACGTTGATCGCGATCCGCGTCGTCGGCCGGAGCCGGGCGGACTGGCCCAGCGCCGCGTCGATCACCTCGAGATCGAAACGATGGCCCCGCGCGGCGTAGGCCGCACGGACCGCGTCCAGGACCGGCGTGCCGCCGTGCGGGCGGTAGAGGTACTCGACCCAGGCCGGATGGCGGCCCGGCGCCAGCGTGACGATGGCCTGGGCCGCCAGCGGGGGCACCGACGATGGCGCGAGTCGTGCCCGGGCAATGGGCTCGGCAATTGTCTCGGCAACCGGCCCAACCATCGGCCGGGGCGAGCCGGTCGCCGGAGAAACGGTCTGCAGGACGTGGAGGGGGCGAGCCATGATTTGCATATTATTTTGCAAAAATTGCGGTGTCAAGGGTTTTGTAATAAAAAATGCAAATTTTCCGGAGGCCGCGCCTGCCGACTGTTCCGGCTGCGTCCGCTGTGCGATGCTCCGTCCACCCGTTCTGCCGGAGTCCCCGAGCATGGCCATGCGCTGGATCGAGATCGTCGCGCCGAAGGAGCACCTCGACGCGGTCAGGAAAAAGGTCGGCAATGCCGAGGTTCACGACTGGTGGACGCTGGAGCATCCCGAGCGATCGGTGGTCCGGGTGGTGCTCGAGGGCAAGCACGTCGAGGACCTGCTCGAGGCGCTGGAGCCGCTATGCGACGGCGACGACGGCGGCAAGGGGCCGGTAGTGCGCGCGGTGGTCGGAAACGTCGATGCCATGCTGCCCAAGCCGGTCAAGGACGAGAACGGCGAGGTCGAAGAAACGAAGGGCAAGGGCAAGGACGAGGACTCGGACCGGGTCAGCCGCTTCGAGCTGGTCGAGCGGGTCGAGCGCGATGCGCGCTTCAACCGGCAGTACGTGTTCATGGTGGTGCTGTCGAGCATCGTCGCCGCGATCGGTCTGGTGCGCGGCAACGTCGCGGTGGTGGTCGGCGCCATGGTCATCGCGCCGCTGCTCGCGCCGAACATGGCGCTGGCCCTGGCGGCCACGCTGGCCGACTGGCGGATGGCCTGGACCGCCGTCAAGACGGGCATGTCCGGCGTCGCGATCGCGATGGTCCTCGGCGTGGCGCTGGGCTGGATGCTGCCGGTCGATTCGACCGTTCCGGAGATCGCGTCGAGAACATCGGTCGACGAACTCGACCTGCTGCTGGCGCTGGCCGCCGGCGCCGCCGGTGCGCTGGCGATCACCAGCGGTGTCTCGGGCGCGCTGGTCGGGGTCATGGTCGCGGTCGCCCTGCTGCCTCCGCTGCTGGTGATCGCGCTGCTGGCCGGGGCCGGTGAATGGCGAGGTGCGTCGGGCGCGATGCTGCTCTACAGCGTCAACGTCGCCTCCGTGAACCTCGCCGGCATCACCGTGTTCCTGGCGCGTGGCATCACGCCGCGCACCTGGTGGGAAAAGCGCCGGGCCCAGCGCGCGGCCTGGTGGGGCATGGGCTTCTGGGTCGGCGCGCTGGTGCTGCTGGTCGTCGGCCTGGTGGTCTACAACCGGGGCTGAGCCGGATCGCTCAGTCGTCGAGATTCGGGCCGTAGGCATACTCGCCGCCGGCCTCCAGCGCTCGTCGATAGGCCGGTCGTGCATGGATTCGCTTCAGCCACGCATCGACCTGCGGGTACTGGCCCTGGCGGACCGTGCGCGATCGGGCGGCTTCGAGCGGAAAGCTCATCTGGATGTCCGCGGCCCCGATCGCCTCGCCGGAGAACCATTCGTGGTCGGTCAGGTACTCGTTGACCCAGCTGAAATGGGTTTCGATCTGCGGGTCGGTGAACGTGTTGTCGACCTGGTCGGCGATCTTGCTGCTGATCGGCCGGATCAGGAACGGCACCGGCGGCTCGCGCAGGCGGGAGAAGACCAGCTTGAGCAGCAGCGGCGGCATCAGCGACGCCTCGGCGTAGTGCAGCCAGTAATTGAAGTTCCAGTAGCCCGGGTCGTCGATCGTCGGCGCCCACTCGCCGTTGCCGTAGGTGCGGGCCAGGTACTCGACGATCACCGCCGACTCGGCGATGGTCCGGTCGCCGTCGACGATCACCGGCGACTTGCCGAGCGGGTGAACGTCCTTCAATTCCGGCGGCGCGAGCCGGGTTTCGGGGTCGCGCTCGTAGTAGTGGATCTCGTACTCGGTGTTCAGCTCTTCCAGCAGCCACAGCACGCGCTGGGAGCGCGAGTCTTCGAGGTGGTGGACGGTGATCATGGCACGGCTCCGATGGGCGTTCCGATCAGTATAGGTGCCTGCCCCTGAGATGACGGGCGCGAAGACGCGAAGACGCGAAGGCGCGAAGAGACAGGCAGCAAACCGAAGAAGAAAGTCGCTGGACCCCGGCTCAAGGCCGGGGCGACGGGGCAGGTCACCATCTGCCTGTTGGAGGCCGCTTGCGGGCGAAGGGTTTGGCGGACCCCCTTAGGCGGATTCGCCCCGAAGTGCCCTGACGCGTCGGTCCAGCTCGAAGACGTGTTCATCGACTTCGTCGCGTTCGCGCAAGGCGTCGGCGAGGCGGTGGAGATAGTCGGCGTTGGGGCCGGACGGGCCTTCCGAGGTGGCGATGTGTCGGGCCATCTCGTCGATCGGCGCAGGGCCGAGCCACGCGGGATTGCCTTCCTCGGCCACATAGATCACCCCCTCCGTGGTCGAAACCTCGTGGTCGAGCATCTCCATCGGAAGTCGGTAGCGGGCATAGCCGTTCTTCTCCCGGTGGTCGAGATGGTCGAACACCTCGTGAGACACCCGGTAGGCCACGCCGCGGCACCGAGTGCCGGGCGATCGGACCAGCGTCAGCACGCGGCCCGGCGATTCGGGCGTGCCGCGGTGGTCGTGGGACCCCTGCCAGAAGCGGCGCGCCCAGCCGTCGATGCGCGCCTCGGCCCGGTCGAGGATCGGAAAGTCCACCTTGTAGATCAAGGATCCGTAGCCGAACACCCAGGCGCGGTCGCCGTCCGTGTCGCTGACTGTGCCATGCATTGGCGCAGGCTAGCACCGCTGGTACGATCCGGACATGAGCGAACGCAGCACGGCCCCGGGTCGAAGCGCCGAACGGTGGCAGGTTGCCGGGTTGGTCCTGTGGCGCGGCGGCCTGGCTTTCGTCGCGGCCTACGCGTTCTACACCGGGGCCTGGCAGCTCCTTCGCCGTCTCGACTGGCCGCCCCAGCTGACGATCGGCAGCTCGATCGCGCTGGGCGGCTTCGCGCTCCTGATGGCCTCGCTGGTGCTCGAGCGCCGCGCGGCGGCGCGGCGCGAGGGCGACCTGCTCGACGACCGGGTACGAGGCGGCGATGACTGACGTCCTGCGGATCACCGGCTTCCTGATGATGGTGATCGGCGGCCTGCTGGTCGCCAGCTGGTTCGTCGAGCCGCTGCGCCAACTGTGGCCGCTGCTGCTCGACCTGCCCCTGCCGATCCGCATCGGCCTGGGCGTGGCCGGTGCCGGACTGCTGGTCGTGCTCGCGACCGTGGTCCACGACCGGATCAACGCCGACCCCGATTCCCTTCGTGAACACACCGGCACCGACGACGGAGACCCCTGATGATCCTGGTGACCACCGAAACCGTTCCCGGCCGCTCGATCGAACGGGCCGTCGGCCTCGTCCGCGGCAACACGGTCCGCGCCAAGCACCTGGGCCGCGACATCGTCGCCGCGCTGCGCAACCTGGTCGGCGGCGAGATCAGCGAGTACAGCGAACTGATGACCGAAGCGCGCAACGAGGCGACCAATCGGATGATCGAACAGGCCGAAGCCAGCGGCGCCGACGCCGTGGTCGGCATCCGCTTCATCACCGCCCAGATCGGCGCCGGCTCGGCCGAACTCGTCGCCTACGGCACCGCCGTCAAGCTCCGGCCGAAGGAGTAGGGTTTCGATCGTTGATCCCGGCCCCGGCCATTCGACGATGGGCGCGAAGCGGAGAAGGAGCGAAGAACGCAAGAACTGCAGAAAGCAGTTGAATGCAAGAAAGGCAGTTCTCTCGCAGAGACGCGGAGACGCAGAGTACTTCGAATCGAATGCGGTTCGAGGACGCCGTTCGAAGCTAGTATTGTCCCGTTCACTCGTTAAAGGGTTTGACCGATCGCTTTCTCATCGGGCTTTCTCTGCGGCTCTGCGCCTCTGCGAGAAAACGCTTTTCGGGTTTCCAGCGAAGATCATCTTGCGCCCTTCGCTCCTTCTCCTCTTCGCGCCCCTCATCTGCGAGTAACGGCCCCGGCACCCGGTCACGCCAAGTTGCCGCAGAAACTCCCGTGCCCCACAATGCCGCCTGGTTTCTCGTTCCGGAAAGGATTCCCATGCGTCGACTCCCGTCCCTGCTTACGCTCTCACTGCTGGTCCTCGCGAGCCACGCGCTTGCTGCCGATGCCGACGACTGGCACGCGTACATCGACGCCGAGACCGAGCGGCTCTACGACGACGTTGTCGAGTGGCGTCGCCACTTCCACCGCAACCCCGAGCTGTCGAACCGGGAATTCGAGACGTCTGCCTACATCGCCGAGTTCCTGCGCGAGCTGGACATGGAGGTCACCACCGGCGTTGCCCACACCGGCGTGGTCGGGGTGCTGCGCGGCGGACAGCCGGGCCCGGTCGTCGGATTGCGCGCCGACATGGACGGGCTGCCCGTGCCGTCGCGGGTCGGTCTGCCGTTTTCGCCCGACGTGACCGGCGAGTACCTCGGCGAGGAGGTGCCGGTGTCGCATGCCTGCGGCCATGACACCCACATGGCCATGCTGATGGGTGTGGCCGAGATGATGGCGGCGCGCCGCGAAGAGCTGCCCGGCACGATCAAGTTCATCTTCCAGCCGGCCGAGGAGGGCACGCCGCCCGGTGAGGAGGGCGGTGCCGAGTTGATGGTGGCCGAAGGCGTGATGAACGATCCGGACATCGAGGTGGTGTTCGGCCAGCACATCTGGTCGCCCGCGCCGGCCGGCATGATCGGCTACCGGCCCGGCGGCATGCTGGCCGCCTCCGACTAGTTCACGATCACGATCAACGGGAAGCAGACCCACGGGTCGACGCCGTGGACCGGGGTCGACCCGATCGCCGTGGCCGCGCAGGTGGTGATCGGCCTGAACCTGATCGTCAGCCGACAGACCGAGCTGACCAACGAAGCGGCGGTGATCTCCGTCGGTCGCGTCCGGGCCGGCGTTCGCAACAACATCATCCCCGAGTCGGCCGAACTCATCGGCACGATCCGCACGCTGGACACGGGCATGCAGGAGAAGATCCACGCCGACATCCGTCGCACCGTCGAACACATCGCGCTGAGTTTCGGGGCCACCGCCGAGGTCGACATCGAGCGCGGCTATCCGGTGACCGTCAACGACCCGGCGCTGACCGAGGCCATGCGGCCGACGCTCGACCGGGTCGGCGGCGACCGGGTTCGCGTCGTCGACGCCATCACCGGTGCCGAGGACTTTTCCTTCTACGCGCGGGAGGTGCCGGGCCTGTTCCTGATGATCGGCGGCGCGCCGAGTCACCTCGCGCCCAACGAAGTCGCGCCGCACCATACGCCCGATTTCCAGATCGAGGAATCGGCGATGAAGACCGGCGTCCGCGCCCTGGCCAACCTGGCCATCGACTACATGCTGGCCGCCGAAGACTGAGCTGTCACCGGATGTCGGGGGGGCTGTCAGGCTCGTGCAGGTCGCCCTTTCAGGCTTCGGGGCGAATTGGAAAAGCGTTTTTCTCGCAGGGACGCGAAGTCGCAGAGGAAAAGCGAAGGCGAGAAGGGGATTGTCTGTAGGAAGCGACCTTGTCCGCGAACTTCACCCTAGGTAGCTCGTTCGCCTGCAGGCAGCCTCCCACAGGCCCTCTGCCCGTCGTCCCAAACTTGATTTGGGACCCAGTGTCTTTGTTTTCGCCTTTTTAGGGGATGCATGCAACGGCGCGGAGGGGCGAAGAACCGCGAAGAGCAGCAGAATCAAGCCAGAACGGAAAAGCGCTATCTCGCAGAGACGCAGAAACGCGGAGGAAAGTCCTGGAAACGAAAGGCTCCAGGCGCGGAGGGGGTCGGTGCCGATTGGCGTTTCGATTCACGGTACCGGCGATTGATTAATGTAATTGCAGTTCTCTGCGGCTTTGCGCCTCTGCGAGAAAACCCCTTTTTGTTCTCGTCCGAACAACCCCTTGTTTCTCGGCCGCCTTATGGTGACAAAAGCAGAACGGGCGCCCGAGGGCGCCCGTCGTTTCGCGGTCTCCTGAAGACACTCAGGCGAAGCGGAAGAAGCGCAGCGCGCGGCGCAGGATGTAGATCGCCTGCGGCGGCAGCTCGGCCGCATCCACGGTCTCGCCGTTCCAGGTCACCTGGCCACTGAACTCCGGGCCGTCGCCGTCGCGCCGGACCTGGAGGTTCTCCAGCACCAGCGTGTTGATCACCGGGTTGCCGTCGGCGTCGGTGCTCTCGGACTCGAGCAGGCCGTCGTAGGTCGTGACCAGTTCATCGAGATCGCGGTAGCGGCTTCGGACCATCTGGCCGTTGATCGTGCGGCCGTCGGCGTTCGGCTGGAAGCCGTCGAATTCGGCGGTGGTCAGGCTCTCGCTGCCGCCGATCTCCAGCGTGCCCTGGGTCGTGATCACCAGCGTGCCGCCGGCGTCGTCGGTCAGGGTCACGTCGCGCTGAACGTCGACGGCCGCCTGCGCATTGGCGGCGACAGCGAGAAGGAAGGCGAGCAGCATCGGTCGGGAAAAGCGGTTCATCGGAAACTCCTTGTGCGTTGGTTTGGTGGTCATCCGGTTGGGTGCTTCGACGCGGGGGCAACCGCGTCACCTGCATCAACGCGGGGTCGAGCCGATCGGTTGACAGGCAGGGGTGGGGGATCCGGTTCATCGCTCCGGTCTGCGGCGGGGTTCGCGCGCAAGCGGCAGCTCCTACCTGTAGGAGCTAGCCTCGCTCGCGAAGGGCGGGAATTCGCTGAACCTTTCGCCTGCAAGGCAGGCTCCTACAGGGTGTGGGAATCCGGCGGCGGGTTCGCGCGCGAGCGCCCTCCCGCAGGAACTGCTTCCGTCACCGTCGTCCCAAACTTGATGGCATCGCTGCTTCGCAGCTCAGCGAGCTCGCGATGATTCCGCTCGGTTCGGGACCCAGTGTCTTTGGGTGACGTTCACTGGACGATGAGCGCGAAGGCGCGAAGAGAATAGCGAAGAGCCTTGCAGCAAGGGAAAGTCGCTGGGCCCCGGCTCAAGGCCGGGGCGACGGGGTGGATGATCGTCTGCCTGTTGGAGGCTGCTTGCGGGCGAATGGCGATGAGAGACTGCAACGGCAGACCTATCGCCTGTAGGAGCGAGCCTCGCTCGCGAAGGGCGGGGCTCATTCGCCGCGGATCAGCGCGGCGCGCTCGTCGGGATCGGCGTTGATCAGGGCGCGCGCCAGGGCGGCGCGTTCCGGATCGCCGAGGTCGCGCATGCGCAGCATCAGGCGACGACGGTCGCGCCGGTCCAGCGATTCCCAGAGGTCGCGCAACTCGAGCCGCTCGCCGGCGGTGAGGAGGCGCTGCCACTGTCGTTCGCCGGCGCGCCGTTCGGCCTGCATGCCGAGGAGAAAGGCTCGCCGCTGCTCGGCGTCCATGCGCTCCCAGCGATCGCGCAGGGCCGCGCGCTGCTCCGGCGGAAGCGATTCCAGGCGTCGCCGGGCCTCGCGCAGGCGCTGCTGCTGCTCCGGCCCCATCGCGCGAAGCCGCTCGGCGCGCTCGCGCGCCTGCTCCCGCTCTTCCGGGCTCATCGCCTGCCAGCGCTCGAGTCGCCGGCGGACCGCGTCGCGCTCTTCCGACGTCATCGAGGCCCAGCGTTCGGCGTTGTCCAGCAGTTCGGCCTTCTTCTCGTCGGGCAGGTCGTTCCAGCGGTCCGACCACGGCGCGAGCAGCGCCTGCTGGCCTTCATCCAGGTCCTTCCACTCCTGCGCCGAAGCCAGCGGCGATGCAAGCACGATCGTGGCCACGAAGGCAGCCAGCATCAGCCCGGCGCCGAGTCGCGCCAGGAGCCGGACCTCGGGCGCTGGATCGGCGCGTCGAGTGGTCACGCGGGGGCGGGAAATCGTCCTTGTCTTCATCACGACTGCTCCGGCTCGCCGGCGTCCTGGGTCGCCAGCCAGGCGTAGAACTCGAGATCGTCGCCGAGCAGTTCGAACTCGTCGGATGCCAGCAATTCGAGGTCGGTGGTTTCCGGCATCGGCGCCGGACGATCCGGGCTCGAGCTCAGCAGCACGGCGGCCAGGGCGACGACCGCGACGCTGGCCGCGATCGGTAGCATCGTGGTCCATCGCGCCCGGGCGGCCGACGGGGCTTGCGGGCGAGCCCGGAGCGCGGCCTGGTGCGCCGCGGCCAGTCGATCCGCGTGCCGATCGGCCACGTCGGCGGCCTCCCGGTCCAGGCTCGTCCGGATCGAATCGGTCCAGTCATCGGCGTGTCGCGGACGGTCGTTCATTGCTCGTTCTCCAGCAGTTCGCGCAGTTTCGCCTGCGCGCGGAAATAATGCGTCTTGATCGATCCTGCCGTCACGCCGAGCGCTTCGGCGGTCTCACGCACGTCCAGGCCCTCCCAGGCGCGCAGCAGGAACACCTGGCGCTGGCGATGCGGCAGTGCGGCCAGGGCTCGATCGAGCCGCCCGGCGAACTGTTCGTGCACCGCGTGCGCCTCCGGGCTCGGCGCCACCGCCGGATCGGCCGTGGCGCGGTCGACGGGATCCAGCGTGTCGCCGTCCTCGTCGACCTTCCTGCTCGACCACCACCACTTGCCGCGTCGCGTGCGGGTCCGGTGGACGTCGATGATCCGGTTGTCGAGGATCCGATGGAACAGCGGTCGGCGTTCCTCGGCGGGGCGATCGGAATAGCGGCGGACGAAGGCGATCATCGCGTCCTGCACCGCGTCCAGCGCGTCGGCCTCGTTGCCCAGCGCCAGCCGGGCGATGACGACCGCACGCGCCTGGACCTCGTGCAGGAAGGCGTCCAGCGACTGAACCCCCGAGTGTGCCTCCGCGTTCGCATCATCGGTGGGCGTTGCCGCGCGCTCGCCCGCCATCGACGCCCCGTCGGCCAGTGCGAGTTCGTTGTTCATGCGGTCGTCAACGCTCATCGGGCCGGATTGGTTGACGCGGCCGGGGTTGACGCGGCCCGAAACCGAACGCGCCCGGCAGGGCCGGGCGCGCGCGCAGAGTCGCTCATGCGGTCCGGCTCAGCCGGCGCGGCGGAGCACCAGCACGCCGAGGCCGGCGACCAGCGCCAGCATCGCCAGCAGGCCTGCGCGGCTCAAGGTCGGCACCTCGGTGGCTTCCGGCAGCACCTGGCCGCGCTGGACGAAGCTGATGAAGCGTGCGCTGACGCTCCCGATCTCGGTCTCGACCAGGGTGCCGGTGCGGTCCATCTCGTGCACGCCGCCGCCGTTGGTGACCAGCAGGTTGCCGTTGCCCAGTTCGTACACGCCGCGGTAGCCGCCCAGCGTCGGGTCGTCGAGCACGTTCAGCACCGTGCCGGCGGCGTCGAACTCGATGATGCCTTCCTGGCCGCCGCTGAAGTTGGCAACGAAGTAGCCGCCGCCGGCGCGCGGTGCCATCTGCTCGGGAAAGGTGTCGACCGGGGCGAAATCGCCGAGGTAGCTGCCGGCCAGGTCGAACTCGTGGATCGCGTCGCTGGTGATCGAGGGCGCGAAGATCGTCGAGCCCTCGATCAGCACGTCGAAGGGGCTGTCCATGCCGCCGGCGGCGGGAGCGACGCGGTTGCCGATCGAGTTGCCCGCCGGATCGAACTCGGCGATCGCGTCGGCGTTGGCGCCGCTGGCTGTCGAGACCAGCAGATTGCCGTTGGCCGGGTCGATCTCCATCCCGCGCACGTTGTCGAGGATCGAGTTGTCGATGCCGCCGGCCGGCGCGAACAGGCCCAGCGGTGCACCGGTCAGGTCGTAGGCGAACACGCCGTCCTCGAGCTGGTCGCTGACCAGGAAGGTGTCCTGGGCGTCGTTCAGCAACACCTCGATCGGGGTCGACAGGTTGGTCGGGTCGGCCGGGATGAAGTCGGCATCGATCAGCGTGCCGTCGAACGGGTCGAAGGCCATCACGCGGTCGTTGGTCGACTCGGGCACCAGCAATACGCCCTGGTCGAGCAGCGTGCCGCGCTGGGCACCGCGCACCGCGGGTTCATTCGGCGTGGTCGAGGGCGTGGCGTGCTCGAGGCCGGCGGCCTCCAGGTCGGTCGGGCTCTGGGCGACTGCACCGCTGCTGGCCAGCCCCATTGCGATGCTCGTGGCAAGGCCGAGCGAAAGTACGAAGTCGGTCTTCATGCGGTGTCCCTCCGGTTCATTGGCGTCCCTGGAGCCACTATACCGGTTGGCAAGGCGCTATTCGGATCCGAACAGGTTCTGGCGATCGACCGTGGTCCGGCCCAGGTGCTCGACGAGCAGGGCGCGGAGTTCCTCGTCCAGGGCCGGCATTTCGGTGCGCAGGTGGGACCGGAAGGCCTCGGCGGCGGGCGTGGCGGCCGTGTCGCTGCGCTGGACCAGGTGCCAGTGCACCGGCGCCGGAAAATGCGGGACCGCGGGAAGCGCCAGGAGGCCGGCCTCGAGTTCGAGGCGGACCGCATGCAGGGAGATCACGGCCAGGCCGTGGCCGGCACGAACGGCGTGCTTGATCGCCTCGTTGCTGCCCAGTTCGAGTTCGGGCGCGAGTTCGGCCTCGAAGCGGGCCAGCCATTCCTCGGTCCACAGGCGCGTGCCCGAGCCCTGCTCGCGGACCACGAAGCGGGCGCCCGCGACGTCGCGGAAGTCGATTCGCCGGCGGCGCGTCCACGGGTGGTCCGGTGCGGCGATCATCACCAGGGGGTTGGCGCCGATTCGCTCGGTGCGCACGTCGCGATCGGTCGGCGGCCGGGTCATCAGGTAGCCGTCGTCCAGGCCCTGGTCCAGCCGCTCGAGCAGCCGGTCGCGAGGCAGGATGCGCAGGCTGGCCTCGATGCCGGGATGGGCCTGGCGGAACCTGCCCAGCAGGCCGGGAAGCATGTACTCGGCGGTCGATACCGCCGCGATCCGGAGCCGGCCGCGCTCGATGCCGCCCCGCGCGGCGAGCCGTTGCTCCAGCCGTCGCAGTTCGTCGTCGATCCGGCGCGCCGCTTCGACCGCGTCCCGGCCGGCGCCGGTGAGCCGGAGCTTGCGGCCGACCACCTGGTACAGCGGCAACCCCAACTGCTCGGTCAACTGGCGCAGCTGGACCGACAGGGTCGGCGCGGTCAGGTGAAGCTTGCGCGCGGCCGCGGCGATCGAACCCTGCTCGGCGACGGTGCGCAGGATGTGCAGCTGGTGGAACGTGACGCGCACGGCGGGCCTCCCGGCAGGTGCGATCGAACATAGATAAAAATCTATGCATAGGGGAAAACATCTTCACTTTACCCTACATTCCCCATTTCCTAGAATCCCGGCCCGTTCAGCCTGCGTTCGGGTCGGCTCGGCTACAAGGGACGGATCACGCGGACGGTTGCATCGAACGAGCGCATCGAACGAGCGCATCGAACGAGCGCATCGAACCGGTGCATCGAACCAGGCTCCGCTACGAACCAGAGGATCATTCCATGTCAGCACGCATGAGCGAGTCCCGGGCCACCCGCGCCCCGGGCACCAACGCCGAGCGCATCCCGGTCGCCCTGGCCGAGGGCGACGGCATCGGGCCCGAGATCACCGCGGCGGTGTGCGCCGTGCTCGACGCGGCCGGTGCGCGCGTCGCGTTCCAGCCGATCACGGTCGGGGAGCAGTGCTTCCTCGACGGCGTGACCTCGGGCATTCCGCAGGACGCCTGGGACGCCATCCGCGAGCATCGCGTGCTGCTGAAGGGGCCGATCACCACGCCCCAGGGCGGCGGCTACAAGAGCCTGAACGTGACCCTGCGCAAGGCGCTGGGCCTGTTCGCCAACGTCCGCCCCTGCCGCGCCTGGCACCCCTGGGTCGACACGCGGCACCCGGACATGGACCTGGTGATCGTTCGCGAGAACGAGGAAGACACCTACGCCGGCATCGAGCACCGCCAGACGCCGGAAGTCACCCAGTGCCTCAAGCTGATTTCCGAACCGGGCAGCGAGCGGCTGATCCGCTATGCCTTCGAGCTGGCGAAGTCGCAGGGTCGCGACACGGTCCACTGCCTGACCAAGGACAACATCATGAAGGTCACCGATGGTCTGTTCCATCGCACCTTCGACCGGATCGCCGCCGACTATCCCGGTATCGACGCGAAGCACATGATCATCGACATCGGCACCGCCCTGCTGGCCGACCGGCCGGAGATGTTCGACGTGGTCGTCGCGCCGAACCTCTACGGCGACATCGTCTCCGACGTCGCCGCGCAGATCACCGGCTCCGTGGGCCTCGGCGGTTCGGCCAACATCGGCGAGGGCTTCGCGATGTTCGAGGCCGTGCACGGTTCGGCGCCGGACATCGCCGGCCAGGACGTCGCCAACCCGTCGGGCCTGCTGCTGGCCGCGATCGAGATGCTGCGCTACCTCGGCGACACCTCGACCGCCGAGACCATCCACAACGCATGGCTGGCCACCCTGGCCGACGGCCTGCACACCGCCGACCTGTACCGCGAAGGCCGCAGCCGGCGCAAGCTCGGCACCCGGGCGTTCGGCGAGGCGGTGATCGACCGACTCGGCACGCGTCCCGACGGCGACGTGCGGAAAGGGAAGGGCGCCACGCAGGGCGCGCTGCCGCGGGCCGAGGACAGCTGGCCGCGCGCGGAGGCACGCCCCGACAAGGTGCTGCACGGCGTCGACGTGTTCCTGGACTGGGACACCAACGACCGCAACCCGGACGTGCTCGGTCGTCGGCTCGAAACGCTGGCCGAAGGCACCGCGTTCGATCTGGTGATCGTCACCAATCGCGGGGTCAAGGTCTACCCGGACGGCATTCCCGAAACGCGCTGCACGGACCACTGGCGCTGCCGCTTCCGCACGCCGGACGGCGACGGCGTGGGCCACCGCGAGATCCTCGACCTGCTGGCGAAGTTCGAAGCCGCCGGCCTGGACTTCATCAAGACCGAGAACCTCTACACCTTCGACGGCGAACGTGGTTACTCGATGGGCCAGGGGGAGTAGGCACAGCGGCCAGATTCCCCTGTGGGAGCGAGCTTGCGAGCGAATGCCGAGAATGTCGCCAGAGCCCTCGCCTGCAGGCAGGCACACACAGGCCCAAGGGACTGGGCCCAGGGGGTGTTGAATCGATTCGCTCGCAAGCTCACTCCCACAGGCCTGCCACCGGGTAGCGGCGCCGGATGCGCGGGAGCAAACGGCATCGGAGAACGAAAAAGGCCACCGCGGGAAGCCCGGCGGTGGCCTTGCAGGGTCTGGCGCGCCTGGCAGGAGTCGAACCTGCGACCTCTGCCTTCGGAGGGCAGCACTCTATCCAGCTGAGCTACAGGCGCGTAGCCGCGTATTGTACCCGAGATCGGACCGAGGTCCACGTGCGATATCCTGCCGGCTCGACCCGCCGAGCGCTCCTGCCATGTCCGACACCCAAACGACCACCCTGAGGGCCGCGACCCCCGCCGACATCGGGCTGCTGCTGGAATTGATCCGCGAGCTGGCCGTCTACGAGAAGGAGCCGGACGCCGCCAAGGCCACGCCCGACCTGCTGCACGACGGCCTGTTCGGAGCCGATCCGAAGGCCGAGGCGGTCATCGCCGAACACGCGGGCGAGCCGGCCGGCTTCGCCCTGTTCTTCCACAACTACTCGACCTGGACCGGCAAGCCGGGGCTCTACCTGGAGGACCTGTTCGTGCGCGAGGCCCTGCGCGGCGAGGGCATCGGCAAGGCGCTGCTGCTCCACCTGGTCGGCATCGCCCACGAACGCGGTTGCGCGCGGATGGAGTGGAGCGTGCTCGACTGGAACCGCACCGCCATCGACTTCTATCGATCGCTCGGCGCCCGCCCGCAGTCCGAATGGACCGTCTACCGCCTCGACCAGGCGGCGCTGGATCGGCTGGCCGGATAGCGCCGGTCCGCCGGGGCCGCGCGAGGGTCGATCGCCGGATCCAGAGCTTCACGCGCAAGCGCCCTCCAACGGGCGGGTCATCCCCCCCCCGTCTCGTCGCCCCGGCCCCCGAGCCGGGGCCCAGCGACTTTTCTTTTCCACCGAATCTCTCCGTTCTCTTCGCGGCTTCGCGTCCATCAGTGGAAGATCAAAACCAAAGACACTGGGTCCCAAATCAAGTTTGGGACGACGGCGGGGAGGAAGTCACTGGGTCCCAAATCCAGTTTGGGACGACGGCGGGGTGGAAGTCACCGGGTCCTAAACCGAGCGGCATCATCGCGAGCTCGCTGAGCTGCGAAGCAGCGAGGCCATCGAGATTTGGACGACGTCGGTTGAAAGACACTGGGTCCCAAATCGAGTTCGGGACGACGGGTATGAAGCCTGTGGGAGCCTGCCTGCAGGCGATTGGATTGCCCTGAGCAACGTTCGCGGGCAAGGCCCGCTCCCACAGACGATCTGTTTCTGGCTTCAGGTTTTTCCCCTGCGGGTCCGCGCCTCTGCGAGAAATTGCCTTTCGCCTTTCGCCTCTCCGGTTCCGGCTTCAGGCCAGCAGCGCTTCGCCGCCCTCGAGCCGGCGGCGCAGGACGCTGTTGCGGGGGAAATGCTGGACGAGGAAGTCCATCTGGTCGGCCAGGATGCGGCGGCCCTGCAGGTAGACGTACTCGGCGTGGGTCGGTACGAAGGGGATGGCCAGCAGCTGCATCCCGGCCTGCTCCGGTGTCAGCGAGCCCTTGTGGTTGTTGCAGCGCTTGCACGCGGTCACGACATTGGCCCAGGTGTCCTCGCCCTTCTGGGCCAGCGGCTTCACGTGATCGCGCGAGAGCATGAAGTCGGGAAACTTGTCGCCGCAGTACAGGCAGAGGTTCTGGTCGCGGCGGAACAGCGCGCGGTTCGAAAGCGGCGGGGTGTAGCGGTGGTAGAAGTTCTTGCCGGCGGGGTGGGCGCCGTGGGTGGCGAGGATGGCGTTGACCGGGATCTCGGTGCGGCGGCCGGTGATGGCGTTGATGCCGCCGTGGAGCTTGTACAGCACCGAGCCGAGCGCATAGCTCACCTGCTCGAGACAGATCAGCTTGACCGCATCCTGATAGCCGATCCACTCCAGCGGCATGCCCGCGACGTCGGTCCTCAGAACCTGTTGCGTGAGGTTCAACATCTTGGGCCTAACGTTCCGTGTGTCCACCACATGTTGTGGCACCGTGAACAAGCCTGTGGCTATATTTGCCTTATTCCGCGGACATTTGCAAGCCCCGTTCGATGACGATTCGTTGAAACTCGAAGCGCCCGACCGTATCCAAGGACGCAGGCTGCCGATTCGAGCCGTAGACGAACCCATCCGCGAGGACCGACCCGACATGCATTCCAACGCCCGCCTGCCGGCCCTGCTTTCCGCCCTGCTACTGGTGCTGTTCGGCCTGCCCGCGCGCGCTGCGCTGCCGGCCGCCGTGGACGGCGAGCCCCTGCCGTCGCTGGCGCCGATCCTCGACGAGGTCACCCCCGCGGTGGTCAATATCTCGACGGCCACGCGGGTCCAGGTGCGCCAGAGCCGCCTGTTCAACGACCCCTTCTTCCGCCGCTTCTTCGACATGCCCAGCGTGCCGCGCGAACGGGTTCAGCGGTCGCTCGGCTCGGGCGTGGTCGTGGATGCCGAGGCCGGGTTGATCCTGACCAACAACCACGTCATCGACGACGCCGACGACATCACCGTGACCCTGAACGACGGCCGCGAACTACGTGCCGAGTTCATCGGCGCCGACAAGGACACGGACCTGGCCGTGGTGCGGGTCGAGGCCGACGACCTGTCCGAGCTGCCTCTGTTCGACTCCGACCAGCTGCGCGTCGGCGATTTCGTGGTCGCCGTCGGCAACCCCTTCGGCCTGGGCCAGACCGTGACCTCGGGCATCGTTTCCGCGCTCGGCCGCAGCGGCCTGCGCGGGCTCGAATACCAGAACTTCATCCAGACCGACGCCTCGATCAACCCGGGCAATTCCGGCGGCGCGCTGATCAACCTCCGAGGCGAGCTGGTCGGCATCAACACCGCGATCTTCACGCCCTCGGGCGGCAACGTGGGCATCGGCTTCGCCATCCCCGCCAGCACCGCCGAGTACGTGATGGAGCAGCTGATCGAATACGGCGAGGTGCGGCGCGGCAGCCTGGGCGTCGAGGTGCAGGACTTCACCAGCGAACTGCGCGAGGCGCTCGATGCCGACGACGTGACCGGCGTGGTCGTCACCCGGGTCGACGAGGACTCGGCCGCCGACGAGGCCGGCCTGGAGCCCGGCGACGTGATCGTGCGCCTGGACCAGCGTCCGATCGGTTCCGTGCAGGTGCTGCGCAACGTCGAGGGCCTGCTGGGCGTGGGCCGCACAGTGGTGCTGGACTTCTGGCGCAACGGCCGCGAGCGCAGCACGCGCCTGGCCATCGTCGAGGACCTGGACGCGCGCATCTCCGGCCAGCGCCTCGACGACCGCCTCGACGGCGTGGCGCTGGTCCGCGTGCCCGAGCGTGTCCGCGTGCGCGGCGTGGTCGTCGAGGACGTCCGCCGCAACACCCCGGCCTGGCGCGCCGGCCTGCGCGAAGGCGACCTGATCGTCGCCGTGAATCGCGAAGTGGTCCGCAACCTCGGCGAATTCCGGCGAATGTTCCCGATCGGCCGCGACGAGGAACTCGCCCTGGAAATCCGCCGCCGGGGCGTGGCCTACCTGGTCGTGTTCGACGGCGAATGAGCCTGGCGCAGTAGAGCCGGAAAGCGAAAGGCGAAAAGCGTTCTCTCGCGAAGACGCGAAGGCGCAGAGGGAAGGCGAAAGCGGGAAACAACCTGTCTGTGGGAGCGGGCCTTGCCCGCGAACTTTGCGCAGGACAGTCCATTCGCCTGCAGGCAGGCTCCCACAGGCTTCATCCCCGTCGTCCCGCACTTGATGCGGGATCCAGCGACTTCCACCCCGCCGTCGTCCCAAACTCGATGGCATCGCTGCTTCGCAGCTCAGCGAGCTCGCGATGATGCCGCTCGGTTTGGGACCCAGTGTCTTCCCCGCCCCCGTCGTCCCGGCCTTGAGCCGGGATCCAGCGATTTTACGGGTCCGGGTTTCCGCCTTTCCTCCGCGCCCCGGCGTCTCTGCGAGAAAACGCGTTTGAAGCTGCGTTCGCCGCCTCCGACGCAAGATCCGTACCCCGACGCCGGCATCCGCCAGCCGCAGTCCGGCCCCGGGGCCACCCGGCCGCCCCCGAGCCGGTAAAATGCTACGCCGGATTCCTCACTTACCGCTTCCCGGAGACCCCCAATGACCATCAAGGTTGCCATCAACGGCTACGGCCGCATCGGCCGCAACGTGCTGCGCGCACTCTACGAGTCGGGCCGCACCGACGAGATCCAGATCGTCGCGATCAACGACCTGGGCGACGCCGAGACGAATGCCCACCTGACCCGCTACGACACCGCGCACGGCCCGTTCAACGCCGAGGTCAAGGTCGAAGGCGACGCGCTGGTGGTCAACGGCGACCGGATCAAGGTGCTGGCCGAGCGCGACCCGAGCAAGCTGCCCTGGGGCGAGATGGGCGTCGACGTGGTGCTGGAATCGACCGGCTTCTTCGCCAGCAAGGACAAGGCCTCGGCCCACCTGCAGGCGGGCGCGCGCAAGGTCGTGATCTCCGCCCCGGCCGGCAAGGACCTGCCGACGATCGTCTACGGGGTGAACCACGGCATTCTCAAGGACGGCGACGACGTCGTCTCCAACGCCAGCTGCACCACCAACTGCCTGGCCCCGCTGGTCAAGCCGCTGCACGAGAAGATCGGCCTCGAGACCGGCCTGATGACGACGATCCACGCCTACACCAACGACCAGGTGCTGACCGACGTCTTCCACAAGGACCTGCGCCGCGCCCGCTCCGCGACCATGAGCCAGATCCCGACCAAGACCGGCGCGGCCGCCGCCGTCGGCCTGGTCCTGCCGGAGCTCGACGGCCGCCTCGACGGCTTCGCCATGCGCGTGCCGACGATCAATGTCTCGGTCGTCGACCTGAGCTTCGTGGCCAGCCGCGAGACCACCGTCGAGGAAGTCAACGAAACCGTCAAGGCCGCGGCCGAGGGCGAGCTCAAGGGCATCCTGGGCTACAACGTCGACCCGCTGGTCTCCGTCGACTTCAACCACAACCCGCACTCCTCGGTCTTCGACGCCACGCTCACCAAGGTCAGCGGCAAGCTGGTCAAGGTGCTCAGCTGGTACGACAACGAGTGGGGCTTCTCGAACCGCATGCTCGACACCGCGCTCGCAATCTCGAAGACGAACTGATCGAGCAGTTCAGCGCAAGTTCCGAAACGGCCCGGCATAGTCCGGGCCGTTTTCGTTCCGGGCGTCTGCCTTTTTTCCTGTCATCCCGGACTTGATCTGGGATCCAGTGTCTTTGGTTTCGATCTTTAGAGGATTAACGCGAAGGCGCGAAGAGGCGAAGAAACGCAAAGAGAACCGAAGGACTTGATAAGGCGGAACCCCAAGAGCGTTCTCTCGCAGAGACGTGGAGCCGCAGAGGAAAAGCATACGGGAGGGAACTGCCACAATCTCTGTCATCCCGGCCGAAGAGCCGGGACCCAGCGACTTCCCCTCCGCCGCCGTCCCGCACCCCACGTTCTATCATCCCGCGCTTGACCCGGGATCCAGTGACTTCCACCCGCCGTCGTCCCAAACTCGATGGCATCGCTACTTCGCAGCTCAGCGAGCTCGCGATGATGCCGCTCGGTTTGGGACCTAGTGTCTTTGGTTCTGTTCATTAGATGATGGGCGCGAAGACGCAAAGGCGCGAAGAGAAAACCGAACGAGAGGGCCAGAAAAGTCACTGGACCCCGGGTTGCTGAATCGAGTTCAGCACAGGCCGTCGCTTCGCTCCGCCCGGGGCGACGGGGAGGGGGCGCCACCGAGGTTCCGTCGTCCCGATCCCGATCCGGCACCCAGCGACTTCCCCTTTCTCCGTCATCCCGGCCGTAGCGCAGCGAAGAGCCGGGACCCAGCGACTTTAGTTTCGGTCCCTTAGATGATGGGCGCGAAGCGGAGAAGGAGCAAAAAAAACGCAAAGAACAGCGCGTGCTGGAAAGTCACTGGACCCCGGTTACTGAATCGAGTTCAGTACAGGCCGTCGCTTCGCTCCGCCCGGGGCGAGGGGGCAGTGGCGCTGTGGGGTCGCCGTACTCCCGGCTGCAACTCGTTCCGCGCCCTAGCCACGGTCCCTTCGGCCACCCCTTCCCGTCGTCCCGCACCTGATGCGGGACCCAGCGACTTCCGGGTGTTCGTTCAACCAGTCTCCGTCGTTCTGAACAAAAAGGCGTTGCGAGCGTCCGCTTGAATCGGCATTGGGCATCAGGAGATTTCCTACAGGAACTCGGGTCGTTTTCCTACTGACTTTGCGATGCCAAATGTGGAAAATAACTTCGCAGGTTCAGTTCCTCGGGAGAGTTGGCGCTTCTGGGGCTGAATTCTATCCATGTGTTGGCGACCTGGTGCTCAGCGATGAGGCGAAGGTCTTGGTTGAAGATTTCACTAATGGTAGGGAGGCTTTTGTGTCAATCAGAAATTTACCACTCAACTCGCTGTTCATTCTGCTCTTGCTCTGGACGAGTTCCTCGTTCGCCGATCCAGCTTGGTGGAAAATCTGCACGGAGTGCCAGGAGACCAACGACTTCCAGGTCGAGGCGGTGAACACCAGCGGGGGTGACGGGCTGGTTTTCGTTTCGAATCCAGAGTCCCTGCAGACCCGGAAATTCAACCGATTTTCGACCCTGGAGGATTTCGGTACCGGCCTGGTGAGGATGACCCACGTAATCGAAGCGCAGCTTACGCCGCAGGAGCAGAACGCGTTCCGCGACGCTCTCGAAAAATCGCAATTTACGTTTGCGACGCTGGATGCGGCAACGGTGAATGCGTATGCAGGAGTGCCGGCCTATCCGTCCGCGATCTTCGCGATCAGGAACGGTCGGTTGGGGAACTCCTTCTTCTTCGGGGTCACGGCGTCCATCCACGCAGCTGGAATGATCCCGACGCGCGAATCCGTTGGAGCGAGTGCCGGAGTCAATATTCTCGAGGTGATCAGCGGTCAGTCGGGCGCGAACGAGACCATTCGGGTGGTGCCCCTGTCCATCCGGGTGCAGTACCCCGATGGCTCGAACATCAACGCGGTCTACCATCCGGACGGTTCGTGGTCGGATGTGCATCTGGTCGACGAGGACGGAAATACGATCGACATCGACGTCGATTCGACCTTGAACCCGGTTCTTGTCGCTACGATCGTCGGGGACTATGTGTTCGCCGGCCAGGATGTGCGTGATGCGATTATCGACTTCATCCGGGCCGTGGGCCTTTCAGAGCGACCTGGCGGGGGGTGCACGTGGAGAGAGCTCCCCAATGGAGACATGCAGATCAGCTGCTCGCGGTCATGAGCTGAATCGGTAACCAGAGCAGACCGCGAGTGACTGCAAGACGGCGCCCGGACCGGGCGCCGTTTCTGTTTCGTCTTGATCGTCCGTGATGTCGTTCGGCCCGTGTTCGAACTGGAATGGCCGAGGGAACTTGAGGTCACCTTCCAGGGGCAGGTCGGAGACCGCCCCTCGTCCTGCACCCGATTGCCTCGCTGCTTGGCAGCTCAGCGAGCTCGAACTTCGCCACTCGGTTCGGGGCCCAGCGACGTTCATCCCGCCGTCGTCCCAAACTCCATTTGGGACCCAGTGTCTTTGGTTCTGTTCTTAAGATGAGTAGCGCGAAGACGCAAAGGCGCTAAGAGAAAAGCGATTTTCTGAAAACGACAAAGACACTGGGTCCCGCATCAGGTGCGGGACGACAGGATCTGAACCCTTAATGTGCTCAACCCCTGTCGCCCCGGGCTTGACCCGGGGCCCAGTAACTTTCACACGTCCGTGCTGTAGCGTTTCTCTTCGCACCTTCGCGCCTTCGCGTCTTTGCGCTATTCATCTAGAAGAAGCGGCCCGGACCCACGCCCAGGCCCAACCCTCAGAGCTTTCGCCCCAGCTTCTTCTCGGCGAGCTTCTTCTCGAGGTTCTGGAACGGAAAACGGATGATCTCGTAGGCCGCCAGCCCCTGGATGCCCAGGCCGATGACGATGCCGCCGAAGATCACCCAGAGGACCGGTTCGTCGAAGCCGAAGGCGGTGAAGAAGACCGCCGCCAGGATCACCAGGCTGAGCACGCCGGTGTAGAAGGCCGAGACGTTCTGGGCGTATTCCAGCGCCTCGGCCTCGTCGGCCTCCAGGTGCTCGCGCTTCGGGGGTTCGGTGGTGCTGCTGTCGGTCGAACTGCTTTGGGTCGAGCTGCCTTCGGCGGTGTGGCGGTCGGGGTCGGTCATGGCGTCGTGCTCCGGTTCGGGGGTGGGAAGAAACGTGGTCACATCCACCTCGAACACCGCGGCCAACGCATTGGCCGTCTCCAGGCTCGGCGCGTGCCCGCGCTCGATCCGCTGGATCGTGCGGACCGAGACATCGGCCAGTTCGGCCAGCTGGTCCTGCGACCAGCCCTTCCGGAGACGTAGCTTGCGAACGATCATCGCGCTTCCTGTCGCATTCGAGGCGCCACCATCCTCGGCCCGGAGCGGCCGATTGAACACGACACCAACCTGCAATCTACCCGAAACGCGCCGGACAGCGCAGCAATTTCAACCACTTGGGATCTTGAAAGCGCCTGTACAGCCGTCGCCCCAGACCTGATCTGGGGCCCAGTGTCTTTGGTTTCGATCTCTAGATGAGGAGCGCGAAGACGCAAAGGCGCGAAGAGAACAGCAGATTTGCCGGATTGAACTCTGGGAGGCCGGCTCCGCCGGGCGAGCCATCATCCGTTGACTCGAAACCACAGCCGACCTAGGCTGGCCTCCGGCGTGGGCAGAGGTTTCTCGATGCGAAATATTCGGATCAAACAGCTCGTTCTATTTTTCCTTCTTGTCGCTCCGGCGATTGGCTGGGCCTGCAGCTGTGCCGTCGGGCCTCTTCCGTCTCGCCAGGCGCTTCTAAACGACTACGAATTCGTGTTCTCCGGCGTTGTCATTGGTCGGGAAGTCCCGAATCAATGCGAAGGGCCCGGATGTATCAGATCCAGCAGGGAACCTGTCTTCTACACATTGCGTGTCGAACACGTCTGGCAAGGCGAGGTCGCGGCCACGGTCCAACTGCGGAGCGTGATTGCAGAAGCGTCCTGCGGTGTCGGGTGGTCGGTCGGAGAGCGTCACCTGGTCACGGCCCGCCGCCGGAGCGACGAGGGAAGGATCGTCGTGAGCTTTTGCCAGCTCGGAAGCAAGGATTGGCCCGCAACGCAGCACATTGTTCGTCTTCTGGGCGAGCCCGCGGAATCGCGGGTCGATTTCCCGCCGCCCGACCACCAGGTTCTGGCCGCCCACCTGTTTTCCAGCGATCGGCACCTGCGCGATCTGGCACTGGACTTCTGGACCGCCTCCCGCTGCGGCCGCAACTACCTGTTCCGGATCATCGACCGCCTGCCGCTCGCTGATCGGGAGCGGGTCGCGGTCCTCCGGGAAATCCTTCCCAGCGTCGACCGTCTCGGCCGCCCGCCGCAAAACGGCTTCGACCCAGACGAACCGTTCGTCTACGAGTGCCCGCCAATTCAGCAAGCCTGGGTCGACACCCAACTGGGCCGCTAGCCACCGTCTCCCCATCGACACCGCCGACTATTTCCGTCGTCCCGAACTCGATCTGGGGCCCAGTGTCTTTGGTGTTCCATTTTCCAGCTTTTCCTTCGCCTTCTTCGCCCCTTCGCGTTGATCCTCTGAAGCCCGAAGCCACCAGCTCTCGAACAGCTCTGCCCCGGCCGCTGGCACTGCCGCCCCGAATCTGGCAACCTTGGCCCCAAGGCGTTGCACCCCGTTTCGAGCCGCTCCCCGCGGGCGGCGATTTCGTAATCGATCCGAATTGAGCAGAAAGTGACCATGAAGACCCTCGACCAACTCGACCTCTTCGGCAAGCGCGTGCTGATCCGCGCCGATCTGAACGTGCCGATCCGCAACGGCCACGTGTCCAGCGATGCGCGCATCCAGGCCTCGCTGCCGACCTTCAAGCAGGCGCTGGACGCCGGCGCGGCGGTGATGGTGATGTCGCACCTGGGCCGCCCCACCGAGGGCGAGCCGAGCGAAGAATTCAGCCTGAGGTCCGTCGCCGAAAAGTTGACCCAACTCCTCGGCCAGCCCGTCGAGCTGGTCACCGACTGGATCGACGGCGTCGACGTCGAGCCCGGCCGGCTGGTGCTGCTCGAGAACGTCCGCTTCCTGAAGGGCGAGAAGGACAACGACGACACGCTGGCCGAGAAGATGGCCGCGCTGTGCGACGTGTTCTGCATGGACGCCTTCGCCACCGCCCACCGCGCCCAGGCCTCGACCGAGGGCGTGATCCGGCATAGCAAGGTCGCCTGCGCCGGCCCGCTGCTGGCCGCCGAGGTTTCCGCGCTCGACAAGGCGCTGGCCGACCCGGCCCGGCCGCTCGTGGCCATTGTCGGCGGCGCCAAGGTCTCCGGCAAGCTGCAGGTGCTGGAGGCGCTGATCGAGAAGGTCGACCAGCTGATCGTCGGCGGCGGCATCGCCAACACCTTCCTGGCCGCGGCCGGCTACCGCATCGGTAGCTCGCTGCACGAGCCGGACCTCGTCGATACCGCGAAGGCGCTGATGAAGAAGGCGGACGAGAAGGGCGCATCCATCCCGCTGCCCACCGACGTGCTGACCGCCGAGCGCTTCCACCAGGACGCCCACGCGTCCCTGCGCGACGTGTCCAAGATCCACGCCGACGAAATGATCCTCGACATCGGCCCCGAAACCGCCGGCCGCCTGGCCGAAATCATCAAGGGCGCCGGCACCGTCATCTGGAACGGCCCGGTGGGCGTGTTCGAGTTCGAAGCTTTCCACTCCGGCACCCAGGCGATCGCCCACGCCGTTGCCAGCTGCCCGGGCTTCACCCTGGCCGGTGGCGGCGACACGATCGCGGCGATCGAGAAGTACCACGTGGCCGACAAGGTCGACTACATCTCGACGGCGGGTGGGGCTTTTCTGGAGTACGTGGAAGGAAATGAGCTGCCTGCGTTGAGGGTCTTAAACGAACGCTAAGCTTCATGTGATATATTAATGAGCCTTGGGGTTCGAAAAAAACTACGCTCTTTATGCAATTACATGCATATATGTGGGGATCAAGTTAATGGCTACCGCAATCAAAAAGCCCGCAACAAGAGATTCAGACTTGCCTGCAGTTGTCCGAAAATATCGGGCTGGCAGCGTGAGTTCTTCACGAAAAGACAAGATCTCCTTTTGGGGAGCACTTGAGATGGATATTGATAGTGTTCGTGTTTCACGGGCGGACGCTCGTCGCGCATACGAAGTGATAAAGAAAACACGAAAAAAGGCGGGCTAACTCCCGGGGCCTTTTATGACTGCAACTGCTGGGGCGGTGTTGCAGGCGCTGCCATTCCTGCTTCTGGGTTTTCTTTTTAACGCAGCGTACCTACGTACAAGATTTGTATGCGCTTCTGCCGAGGGGCAGCGCTTGTTTTTCTTGGCGTCTTCTACTGGCGCGGTATTTGCTTTGTTTGGGTGGTGGCTAAGGCCGAAATTAAGAGATTCGGTGTTTTGGGGGGTCTTGGAAAGCCTTCCTGGTCAGTCCACGGCGCAAGTGTTTGCCGCCATCATCGGCGCGGTATTCGTATACGCCATACTTACCGTTTCCCTTTGGCTTCGCACAAGATTTGTCAAGCTAAAAATCGGGGCAGGCGTTCTGCTTTTCTTAACCGCTCTACTTTTTATCCTTTTTCTTTTCTCCGAGCATTTTATTGCAGAGGTTTCATCGGTTGGCTTTGTGTCTGTATGGGCTGGTGCATCTAATGACGTGCTGGCTCTTTTGATATTAGCCTTGGTTTTCTCAGTTTTGCTCGCTTCACTGTGGATTGCCTTTGCTGCTGCGGAAAACTCGTTGCCTATTCTCCGAGCGACTCTTACTTCACGCTTGATCAGTCTGAGCGATCAGATTGTCAGATACTTATCAGGCATCAATCTTCTTTCGAAGCGAAATTCATTTCGACAGTTTCTTAAGTGCTGGCGTAGTATCAATCTCAAGCGCTATTTGCATAATAGCTACCCGTCCCTTTTATCTGAAGAGTCTGCTCCGAACTTGAATCAGCTGGCATATTGTGAGTGGGTGAAGAGAAGTGGCAGCCCAATACAGAAAGTTGCGATCGAAGCATTTGAACGACAACACATGGTGCTTGTTTGTTTGAAGAGTAGAAAAGTCTATGCCGGCCTAATTTTCCGCATGCCTCCGGCAAGTACAGATTGGCAAGGGCAGTCTTTGGAGCTAGTCCCGGCCTTTTCTGCTGCCCGTTCTTTATACACGTTGCAATTCACATCAAGGCTTGACTATTTCTCGTTTGCAGTCTGGCAGCTAATTAGATGGCGGCAGCGCTTGGCATTAGCGTATGGTGCTACTACTAGGGAAAAAAGACGTCTGCTGGGAGAAGATCTGGCGGATGAGGATATCAAGTCAGAACTTGATGATTATGATCAACTGCTGTCTGCAAATGAAGCGCCAGAAAGCTTCAGCATCGTTGACTGGGCAAAGGTAATTCCAATATCAGAAATCGAGACTATCTCGCTCTACGACCAATCGACGCCGTCTGATTGGTTCTCCGGCGCTGCTGTTCGGTCTTAACAATGGCGAATTTTTTCGCGTTTGTTAAATTTATCTTGGGCAGTTTGGGCATCCACTGTTTGGCGCACTAAGGCGTCATCAAGGCGAGTGCCTTTGCTGGTGGACGGGTGATGCTCGACACTTACTTTGGAGCCGGTCCGCATTATGTGCTTATCTGGCACGGATTGATTTATCTGCTTAAGTGTCAGAAGTTCCAGAGTCGAAATGCTTCGGGTCGGCGCTTGAGATGACAAATCGAGAAGCATTCTCATATGTAAATCTATTGAATAGCCCTAAAGTCTCGCTATCGACCTTAGGAGCAACTTGATCCTGTCCTTCTTTGTCTTTCAGAAAAAGAATGCTTGACGGCGCTATCGGAAAAATTGCATTGACTCTGTTTTTTCCTGGCCCGGTGGCTTTCCCGTGATCATCAAAAAATGTAATGGGTATATCTGAAGTGAGTATTTGATCACCTCTAGCTCGAAGAATAGTCCATCTGAAAGAGCTGAGGCGCTTGGAGATTCTAGCTATCCCCTGCCGAGTCGACTCTGCGAAAAATCGTCCAGGGTCCGTAGGATCAGGCGTTTTCTCGAACGGTTCAATAAATCGCTTGGAGCCATCTTCTCCTGTTGCGATTGCGCCTCCAAATAGTCTGTCTCGGTCTGCCATAAGGCTACTCTGGAGATCAAATAGGCGCTTATTTCTTAAGTGTAAAGCCGCTAGAAAGTCTGACACTTTATTTTTTTCCTCATTGTCATCTAGGGCAAAGTTCCCGTCTGCTAGGCTGGGCCAGTAGTCGGCGGCCTCGGCTTCCATTGCCGAAAACTCGTTCTCTAGGGACATGTCTCTATTTCCCTCTTCATCAAAAGGGGTATAGAGGTGCTTCTGGCTGCAGAGCGTGTTCACTGACATCGCCCTCGGCTCGGGGATTTGACCACTCTTGTCAATGACGCACACTTTCGGCGATTTCGTCCCTCTAGTTTGAGAAATGGCAAAGTGTTTTAGGTAGAACTTCGGAACCCAATGTTGTTGTTTAGGGGCTGCCTTTTTGCTCATGGCGATTGTCCAAGGTCTTGAAAATTCACGGCTAATTCGTGATGTCTCGCTCTGCAACTTTCTAGGGACAGGCTTATAGATTCGCGGCCCCCGCCCCCGGCTTGATCCGCTGGTGCAGGAACGATATCCCCACCAGCGCCAGCCCCAGGCCCATGAACGAGGCCACGCGAAGCAGGCCGTCCAGGTCGGACAGGTCGATGAGGAAGATCTTCAGGATCACGACCGCGAGCAGGACCAGGCCGCCGCGATAGAGGCTGGGCCATTGTCGCATGCCGGCCAGCAGCATCGCGCCCACGGCCATCAGCAGCCAGACCACGGAGTAGGTGTACAGCTCGCCGGCCGGCGTGCTGGTCTGGAGTGAGACGGTGCCTTGCCAGAGGTGGCGCACCTGGAACGACACGAAGACGAAGCCGGCAATTCCAATGAACAAGGCCGCCGGCTTCTTCGCGCTCTCATAGAAGCGGGCGAACAGAACTCCGAGCACGATGGGCAGGCCCAGCGCAAGCGTCAGCAGGTTGAAGACGGGCTCCGCACCGATGGCGTCGACGGCCCAGCGGTCGCTGTCCAGCAGGCTGCGCAGGATGCCCAGGTAGTTGAGCAATGCAATGGCCAGCAGCGCCAGGGAATAGCCGCGGTACCAGCGGGCCAGGCGGTCGCTGATTCGGGCGCGCTGGTGGTAGACCAGGCTCAGGGCCCCGGCCAGGCCGATGTTGAGCGTGGCCTCGGCGAAGCTGTATTCGGCGAACAGGATCCGGCCGTCGTGCAGCAGGTAGCGTGCCTCGGCCCAGATGGTCAGCACGAACAGGTGCAGGGCGGCGATCTCGGTCCACTCGCGCAGCCTGGAATGGTCGATCAACTGCCGGCTGGCTGCCCAGCACAACAGGGTCGCGCCGCCGTAGGTCCACAGCGGCCAGTGCCACAGGTCCGGGTAGTCGGCGAGCCAGGGATTCACCGTCAGGCGCACCACGACGACCGCCACGACCAGCTTCAACAGCCAGCCGATCGCCGGAACCTCGAAGCGGCGGATCAACCAGGCCAGCGACAGCACCTGCGCGGCCAGGGCAAGGGTCAGCGTGGCGGCCTCGAAGGCCACCGCGACCGCCAGCGCATAGCCGCTGTGCCCGGCGATGAAGTGCCAGATGCCGATCCAGCGCGCGCCGTCCCGGTCGGATGACCGCTTGGTAGCTCGATTCGTGGCGATGACCGCGACGGCCATCTGCACCGCGGCGACGCCGGCGAACAGGAGCGTCCAGTAGAGCGGGCGGGTGGCCTCGCTTGCGGCCAGGTACGCACACAGGCAGGACAGCACCGGCGTCATGGCCAGCACCGAGGCCCACCACGCGCGTTGACGACCGTGCCGCACGGCCCAGAGCGCGGCCAGCAGGTGGAGCAAGGCCAGGCTGGCCAGGGAGAGGAACAGCGCGCCGTAGGTGTTGACCGGCTCGTTGATCCGCCCGAGGTCGAGGTTGGGCATGGTCGTGTACAGCGAAACGATGCAGACCCAGGTGCCCAGCAGCAGGGTCCAGACCACGGCCAGCAGGCGCGGCTGGCGCAGGGCGACGAACAGCAGCAGGGCGGGCAGGGCCAAGAACGCCGGCCAGTATTGCAACCAACCGCTGTGCAGCACGGAGCCGAGCTGCGCCAGGGCGATGGCAAGCAGGACCGCCGGCATCCCGCGCTCCCAGATCGGTGGACAGGTCTCGTCGTCGGCCTCATTCTTGTTGGACTGCGATTCGTCTGACTGGATTTCCGTTCCGTCCTTCGCGGAACGCTTGAAGCGCCTCGGCAGCCAGACGCCACCCGGATGCGTCTTCAGCAGGCGCCAGTTGTACGGGCAGATCGCCAGCAGCAGGTAGGCCAGCGCGGCCAGGTAGAGCCCGCGCATGCCGTCGACCTGGCTGCTGTCCAGCGAAAGCAGCCACCAGCCCAGCGCGCCGGCGACCGCGCCCCACCACAGCCAGCCGATGCGCACCACGCGCGCGAGCAGCAGCACCGACGCGGTGATGATCAGGGCGTAGATCAACGCGGCGAACATATTGCCGCTGCCGGTCGAGACGAGGATCGGCACGGCGTAGGCGCCGAGCATGCCGATGATGGCCAGCAGGGGGCCGTGCGACACGGCCAGCCACATGGTGGCCAGGGCGACCAGCGCCAGCACCACGAACACCAGCGTCGGGCTGAACATATGGTAGTAGTGCAAGGCGGCCAGCAGGGTGGCGAACAGGGTGATGCTGCCGCCGCCGGCCATGGCCGCCAGCGACGGGTAGCTGCCGCTCTTCGTCTGCAGCCACGCGGCACCGGCATGCAGCGCCACGCCGGCTCCGATCCCCAGCGCAATCCGCAAGCCCGGGCTGAGCAGGCCCTGCTCGATGGCGTAGCGAGCCAGGAAGATGCCGGCCAGCGCGATCGAGAGCCCGCCCAGCCAGGCCATCCAGTTGCGCTGCAGCGCCTTGAAGAACGGCCAGGGGTCGAGGACGAGCGTCGAGGCGGGTGGGGCGGGCGGCGCTGGGGGTGTCGGGCGGGGGTCCGAAGCGGCTTCGCCGGGCTGCTCGATCTTGGGAGACTGCGTGGTCGGCTGCTTGGTATCCGACGCCATGGTGGCCGGGCTGGCAGGAGCAGGTTCGGCCGGCCGGGCCGGTGGCGGTGCGGGGGGTGTGTCCCGGCGAGTGTCGGGCGTCGGCTCGGTGCGCGGTTCCGGCGCGTCCCGTTCGGCACCTTCGTCTCGTCGGTCGGATCGCTCTCGCGCCAGGTACGCGACGCGCGCCTTCAGATCCTGCAGCTCTCGCCGAAGCGTGTTGGTCCTGGCGAAGGCCACCAGCCCAAGAATGCCGCCGACGACCAGCGCCAGGCAGCCCAGCAGGAACAGCGCGACCACGGATTCCATGCAGTGTTCTTCCCCGAGACCTGGCTGGGACCATGGTCTAGGGGCTGAATTTTGTCAATCTCGGGGCTTGCATCCAGGAAACAATTCATCTGCGTGCTTGAATCCTCGAGAGAATCGCGTGGGGGAAACGCCTGGGGAATCGCGGACACCCACAGATCGAATTCCGGAGTCTGCAGCACCGATGAGGACAAAGGTCATCGGCCCCGGGAGAGCCTGGTACTGAACAAAGGTGAAAAACCGAATGGGTGTATACGCCCCGGGGTCATCTCTAAATTCATGTTGGGCCGGAGCGAATGAAAGCGCTCCATCGAGGGCCCGAATACATGTCAGCAGATCCTCTTTCTTCGTCGGACAATCAGGACACGCGACCTTCCGCCTGACGGAGGTCAGTCTCGCTCGGCGCTGAACGGACCAGAAGGCGAAAAATCAGGCTTGACCGGGCGAAGGCGACCATATATGTCCAGTAGGTGTTGTCTCCGGTGAAGTGCTAAGAGACGCACGGTGCAGCACCTGAGTCGCCTTCACGGTTGACAACTGGCCGTCTTCAAATACTATCGGGCTGGGGCTTTAACGTAG
The DNA here is from genome assembly GCA_019800895.1 of Halomonas denitrificans. Classification (NCBI taxonomy): domain Bacteria; kingdom Pseudomonadati; phylum Pseudomonadota; class Gammaproteobacteria; order Oceanospirillales; family Halomonadaceae; genus Halomonas; species Halomonas denitrificans. Next base: position 248,002 of record JAHVKF010000002.1, on the reverse strand, counting down.
GCGTAATTCGATGAAATATTTCTTGCTCTATATTGCGATCTGGTGGTTAATGTCCGCCGACCGCGTCGTGGCTGAAAATGAGATCTTGACCGTGGGCACGGCGATAGAAATCGATGGAAATGCAAGTGTCGGCTTGCATTTGAGCAATGTAGAAGACGTCGTGGGATTGCAGTTCGACTTGCAATTCGATCAAACTCGAGTTGATCTTGATTCAATCGACTTTTGTGGCAATTCTGTCGAGGAAGAGGGCGATGCAACAAGCACGGGAGGTGTACTTAAAGTGTGCCGGCGGCTCCCCGCTCCAAACGATGACTTTGTGAGAGTTTTGGCTGTCGACCCGTCTTTATCCGGCCTTCCTCCCGGCATTCTTGGCAGCCTTAATTTCAAGACAATCGAAGGTGCCACAGGTGTTGTGGCACTGACTCCTGCGGAATGTTCCTTCTTGGCCGTCGATAAATGGGGGTCGGAAGTGGCATCGGCTTCCGAAAGCTTTAAGTCAGGACACATAGCATTGGCCGATAGTTCCGCTTATGCGCCAAGCCCATCAGAAATCGTGAGAATCGATCTAACTGGGCCTTCGACATTTGCACCTGCCCCCTTCGTTGCTGAGCATCGGATTTCGAATTTCCTGGTCACACTAGCAAACCGACCGGAGGAAGTTGAGCTAAGTTTGCCGGGAGAGACAGTTCCCTTGCAGGTGTTTCTGTCAAAGTTCGATGCAGGCGACGGTTTTGTTGAGCGATTGGATTGTAGTGGAGAGTTGGTTCCAGACCCTCGCGCTGAGGTTGCAAAGTCGTTCTCATGGGCTGGAGAGGGAAGCGGGGTTGCGATGCACGTCACTAGTGAGCGCGGCGTTGTCATGGGTGAGGTGATTGCAAACGGGCGTGCATTCAAGGTCTTCGGGAATGAAGAAGATGGTCTCACGCTTAGCGAGATTGCGCCCTCTCCTCCGGCGTGGGGATCTTCCCTGTCAGCGAGCGTTCCTGCAGATGGATTCAAAGAGTCCTATGCGATCAGCCCCAACATTGAGTTTCTAAGACACAACTTGCCGGAACTGTCTTTAACTCTGCCAAATATTGGAGAGGTTGTTGCTACGAGGAGTCATTTCGAGGATCAGAATGGGGACTGGCTATGGGAAGGTCATTTGCCTGGACGATTCGAGTCGATTGTCATCACCGGCTCAGGGTCCAAGATTTATGCAACGATTGTTACTGAAGCTCAGAATTTTGTAGTAACACCTGGCGCCACGGGGCATTCGTTGAGCGTTCCGAGCGAGCCCTATGCTGGTTGCGGCGTAGAGCTCAATTCGCAGCCTGAGGCTCCAGGCTTTATCGAAGGTGAGGCGACTGGCGGGCAATCCACTGGAGGGGGTTCCGCAAGCATTGATGTCGCGTTCTTGGCGAGCAATCAAGCTTGCGACCTCATTCTTTCGCAAAGTTGTGATGCACTAGAGCAGCAATCGGGGGGGGCGCAAATAATTAGCGATCAGTTGCAGCTCTTTGCCCAAGCAAGGCTCAATACAACAAACTTCGCTCTCAATGAAAGTCAAGTTGATGCTGAGCTAAATCTAATATACGCCGATAGGCTTGATTATGATGACTCGGGCAATACTTTTGACGACTTGGTTTGGCTGCAGGGGGATTTGTTCGTGCAGGCGCTGCGCGATCAACTTGGTGCTGATCTGGTAACAATGACGATAGGAAGCGGAGCCGGGTTTTCTGGATACGCGAATATCCCGAGAGGCATTCAACTGGGGGATTCCTCCTTCGCAGCATTCTCCGTGAATATCTATAGCAACCAGATCGGGCAGAACATTGACGTGCATGAGTTCGGGCACAACCTTGGCGGCGAGCATAACCCGGAAGAGTCGCCGGCTAATCCTGGAGACCCTCCCGGGCAGGTGTCCTATCCATACGCATTCGGTCATTACAGCGATGCGACGTCGGGAGGGGCATTCACAACTGTAATGACTGCTAATTGGCCACTATGGTGCGGGGGTGGTTCGCCGCCGTGCACTCAGCCCCTACTCTATTCAAATGCCGATATTGTGTGCGCTCAGTGCAATGGGTTTCCAGCCGGAATTCCAAATGTCCGAGAAAATGCTAAAGCATTTGTCCTGACTGCCCCGGTAATTGCTGCGTACCGGGATCGACCAGAGATTATTTTTGCGTCGAGCTTTGAACAATGAAGGCATGTATCTTTGCCGCAATGATCTTGCTCAGCGGCATGCCAATAGCTGCATATTCGGGCGGTGATACAGACCTTGCGCTGGGCATTGTCGCAAACGGCGAGGTCGATGGAGTCACAATCCGTCCAGGCGAAGAAATTCGGGTTAGCTTTCTCTCAACAAATGAGGGCCCGGCTGACGCTGATCTCTTGGTCATTGGCGCCACCGGCCTTATCCGTAATTTTTCATTTCCGTTTGATATCGACTGCCCTGGGCTCACTGTTGCGCAAGGCAGAGGCGTTGATCTTTCTGACTACGGAATTGTCTGGCAAATATCGCCGCTGTTGGTGAATCAGACTCTTGACTGTCAGTTCACGCTGAGGGCCTTGAGTATTGTGGATGACAATGAAACCCTAGAAATTCGTTACTTATCAAGCTTCACAGATCCGGATCCCAGCGATGATGAAGCGAGCTTCGAAATCACCTTCTTGCCCGCACTTCCGGAGGCAGTACCAGTCCCCGCGCTTTCTCTCCTCGCGCAGATGTTCCTGGTCTTGGGATTCTTGATCCTGGTCGCCGCCGGTAGTGCCAAGCGTCGCGCAGCCTGATCGTGCCCGCGAAGTTCGGCCACGCCCCATGTGGGAGACCAAACGTGCCTTGCCGACTACCGATAACGGAGACACCCACTGTTAAAAGCACGTAAAAACAGTACTGTAGGCCATGGCGGGAGTCAGATTCCTCCCGGGTCCTGTCGACGATCAGCGCGCAAGGCAAGTCGCTCGAGCAGCTCGGCGGTGGAAGGGGATTGTGCGCACAGCATCAGTTTCTCGGAACGCGACAGCCGCTTGAGCCGGTACTCGGCCCGCAGCGCCAGTGACCGTCCGCCCACGGCGACGGCGTAGCGCAGCTCGATGGACGCCGATCCGCGGGTGAATCGCGCAGCCCGGGAGCGTCCGTCGCGATGCTCCTGCAAGCGCCGTTCGGGGTCGGTGGTGACGCCAGTATAGAGCCGTCCATCGCAGTCCAGCACGTAGATCCACCACGTGGTCTCGGGCAATCCATCGTCCATTCGCCGATCTTACTGGACGGGCCTGCGGAGATCCTGCTGGACCGCCGAGGATTGGCTATCCTGAGACCGGCACCTGGCATTCATCTTTTGGCATTCACGCTTCGGCATTCACGCTTCGGCATTCACCTTCCAGCATCCAAGAAGACTCACCATGAAGAAACCCGTTCGGATCCTGCGCAACGCCGGCCTCGTGCTTCTTGTGCTGGTCGCGCTGACGCTTTTGCTGATCGTCCTCTCGCGCCTGACCACGCCGGGTGCGGAGCAGCGCGCGGCGGTCGAGCTGATGCAGCAGGATGAGCTGCCCGATGGTCCCGATGCCTACGGCTTGCTCTGGACGCTGGAACGGGACGTTCCCCTCGACGAGATCGACGCCGTTCTGCGGGCCGATGTGGCGAAGGTGGCCGGCTGGCCGGAGGACTGGGCTGCGGACGAGGCGCCCGGTGATGTCCTTCGTGAGGATACGGCTTGGCGACGCGACGACTATCCAAACCTGTCGCCGTCGCAGGAAGATCGTGACTCGTTCTGCCGGACGGACGGAGAGACGGGCTGCCTGGCGCAGGTGCGGGCCGCACCCGAGGCCACGGCGCAGGCCCTGGCGCGAAACGAGGGGCTGCTGGCGCGCATCCAGCGTCTTCGTGACTTCGAGGTGCTGCGCAATGCCATGCCGGCGAAGCTGATGGCACCGATGCCGGCCTTCGTGCACGGGCCATTGCCGATGACGGCGCACGCGCTGGAATTCGTCCAGGGCAACGAACACCAGGCCGTGGCCGAAACCTGCCGCGACCTCGCCGTCTGGCGCCAGCTGACCCTGAACACGGACCTGGTGATCGGCGCGATGGTCGGCATCGCCTACGCCGGCCGCGCCTACGGTGAGCTGCTGGCCGAGATGCTGGCGGAATGGCCCGTGGATCGGCCGCTCCCCGAGGCATGCAACACAGCGCTTGCGTCGATCGCCGACCGGGATCTGCGCCTGTGCCACGCGCTGCGCGGCGAGTTCCGGGTGCAGCAGGGCCTCTTCGGGCAGACCGAAGCGGTCATGCAGGCCGATTCGTGGCCCGGCCGCGTGCTGGGTCGGCTGGTCTACGACCCCGAATCGACCGTGGCCCTCGCGGCCGAGCAGCTCGCCCCGTACTGCCGGCCCGAGGTGCCTGGGCGACCGGACCATGACTGGCCCGATTCACGCAGCGAGGTGCTCCTGCGCTGGGATTGCGTCGGCAATTTCCTGGGCTGCACGATGACCGGTCTGGGCAGCGGTGCGGTCTACGGCGCCTACGCCGACCGCATGCTGGACTTCGACGCAAGGCTTCGGCAGCTGCGGAGCCTGGCGTGGATGCGCACGCAGGCCGGCAGCGGCGAACGCGCCGATGCCCTGATCGAGCGACTGCCGCCCGACCTCCGTGACGAGAACCAGCCCATCGAGCTTACGCCCGACGGTCGCGGGCTACGCGTCGCGCTGCTCGATGATCGCCGTGGCGACTGGGCCGAGATTCCGCTGCCCCCGGCGCTGTGGAGTGCGGAAGTCGAACGCGAGGAGTAGCTGGAAAGCTGTGGAGACGTGGGCCGCGTGGTCGAGCGGATGGGTCAGTACATTCGTCCGCTGCTAAAGTGCTCGCAGGTCCTTGCGATGGACCATCGCAATCGCACCTGCTATCGCAATCGCAACCGAAATCGCTCGGCCTTTCAACAGGAATGGAAAGCAACATGATGTATCCGATCGGACAACCGGGCCGAGCCTGGAGCAATGAAGAACGCGCTCAGTGGCTATCGCGCCAATCGGTCAAGCGAAGCTACGAGCAGGAGGTGCTCGGCAAAGTCCACGCTCTGGAGGGCCGTTTTGATGTGTGTTCCTACGGCGAGCTGATTTATGGTCCGGATCGCTACCCATTACGTGCACTCAAGAGTCGGCAATGGTCGCAGGATCGACCGACGGTCCTGGTGACCGGGGGCGTCCACGGCTACGAGACGTCCGGGGTGCATGGTGCACTGCTCTTCGCGCTCGAGGAGGCCGCCGAGTTCGAGGGTCGAGTCAACCTGCTGATCGCACCGTGCGTCAGCCCATGGGGTTATGAGCGTATCCATCGTTGGAACGCCGATGCCGTCGATCCCAATCGGTCATTTGTGGCGGACAGCCCCGCACAGGAGGCGGCAGCGCTGATGCGGTTCATCGCCCGATTCAGCGAGCAGATCCTGGTGCATATCGATCTCCACGAAACCACGGATACGGACGAGTCGGAGTTCCGGCCAGCACTCGCCGCGCGTGACGGCAAGCGCTTCGAGCCCGGCAGCATCCCGGACGGGTTCTACACGGTCGGCAACAGCGAACAGCCCGAGCTTGCTTTCCAGAGCGCAATCATCGAAGCCGTTTCCAGGGTCACGCACATCGCGCCAGCAGACGAGAATGGAGAGATCATCGGTTCCGAGGTGGTTTCACCCGGCGTGATCCTCCTCCCGTACAGGAAGCTGGGGCTGTGCGCGGGCATGACGGATGCGCGATTCGCGACGACGACCGAGGTCTATCCGGACAGCGAACGGGCAACGCCCGAGCAGTGCAACCGCGCACAGGTGGCCGCGGTCCGTGGTGGTATCGAATACGCGCTGACAGCGGGCTGACGGCGTGCCCGATCGTCGGGCGCCGCCTCGACGATGAGGTTTTGAAGAGCACCGAGCAAAAGAACGCCGACGCCCATTCTTCTCGCTTACTCGAAAAAAGGGCTCCCGAGGGAGCCCTTGTGCATTGATCGTACTGAAAGCGACGTCGATCAGGTCGCTGCTCAGGTCGCCGCTCAGTTCGTGATCGGCCGATGCTCCCCCGCGTCCGAGGTCACCGAGCTCACGACCATGATCGCGATCCAGGCCAGGATGAAGCCGGGGATGATCTCGTAGACGCCGGGGCCGCCCAGGAAGGAACTGTTCCAGCCCAGGGCGATCCAGGTCATGACGGTGGCGGCACCGGTGATCATGCCGGCGAGTGCGCCCGCGCCGTTCGTGCGCGGCCACATCAGCGACAGGAGGATCAACGGACCGAAGGCGGCACCGAAGCCGGCCCAGGCGTTGCTGACCAGCGAAAGCACCTGCGAGTCGGGGTCGGACGCGATCACCGCGGCGACAAGGCCCACGAGCACGACGCTGACCCGGCCGACGCTCACGCACTCCTTCTCGCTGGCTTCCTTGCGCAGGAACAGGCGATAGAAGTCCTCGGTCAGCGACGAGGACGAGACCAGCAGCTGGCTGGAGATCGTGCTCATCACGGCCGCCAGCAGGGCGGCGTAGAGGAAGCCGGTGACCAGCGGGTGGAACAGCAGGTCGGACAGCAGGATGAAGATGGTTTCCGGGTCGTCGACGGTCATGCCGTTCCGTACCGCGTAGGCGCGGCCGAACACGCCCAGCGACAGGGCGCCGATCAGCGAGATCGTCATCCAGCCCATGCCGATATTGCGCGCGGTGGGGACTTCCTCCAGCGTGCGGATCGCCATGAAGCGCACGATGATGTGCGGTTGGCCGAAGTAGCCCAGCCCCCAGGTCACGGCGGACAGCCAGCCGACCAGGGTCAGCCCCTCGGTCCACGAGAGGAAGGTCGGGTCCACTTCGTTCAGCGTCTGCGAGGCCTGGGCGAAGCCGCCGCCGCCTTCGCCGAACAGCACCACCGCCGGCATGATGACCAGCGCCAGCATCATGATGCAGCCCTGGACGAAGTCGGTCATGCTGACGGCCAGGAAGCCGCCGACCACCGTGTAGACCAGGACGATGCCGAGCGTGATGACGATGCCCATCGAGTAGTCGCTCATGCCGCCCATGTTGAAGATTCCGGCGAACGCGCTTTCGAACAGCTTGCCGCCGGCCACCAGGCCCGACGCGGTGTAGACCGTGAAGAAGATGACGATGACGATCGCCGACACGGTGCGCAGGGACAGGGCTTTCGTCGGGAAGCGGTTGGCCAGGAACGACGGGATGGTGATCGCATTGCCGTAGTGGACGGTCTGTTCGCGAAGGCGCGGCGCGACCAGGATCCAGTTGAACAGCGCCCCGACCAGCAGCCCGATACCGATCCAGCCCGCGCCCAGGCCGGCGACGAACAGCGCGCCGGGCAGGCCCAGCAGCAGCCAGCCGCTCATGTCCGAGGCCCCGGCCGACAGGGCCGCGACCTTCGGGCTGAGGTTCCGCCCGCCCAGCATGTATTCCTCGGACGACGAGGTCGACTTCCGCATCGCGTAGACGCCGATCGCGATCATCAGCGCGAAATACCCGATGAGACTGATCCAGATACCGATAGCCACTCTCTTCTCCAGTGTTCAGGTGATGTTCGAGGTGGGAACGCGCGCGAACCGGGTCGTACGCCGGCTGCCGGCAGGAACGCTTGCATCGACCGGCCGCGGCAAGCCGCGCCGTCGAGCCGTGCCATCCGTACGGTCAGGAGTGGCGGACGTTCGAACCGCGTTCCGAAACGCAACGCCGCACCGTGGACGCACTGCATCCAGGCGCCCGCGTGCGCGTTCCCCTTCGATTCGAGGCGGAAAGCCTAACAAATCCCCCGGGGTGCCTGCTCACGGGCGCGTCCGGGACGGCCCCGGAACGCGCCTGCACGACACCGCGAATTCCCTCTCATCAGTCGCCGAATCGTGCCCCGTGCAGGGCCGGATGCCCGCCGTGCGGTGCGCCGTCCGGTGCCGCCGGAGGCCCGCCTCGAGGGCGCGCAAGCCTGGCGGCGTCCCGGTTGCGCGACAATTCACGACAGGAGTACACTTTTGTGACGTTTGTCACGCTATGCGTGTTGGCACCAGGGACAGCGCGGCGGCGGCGAACGAGGACTCGTCACCAACAACAACAGGAATCGACATCATGAGCATCCACACTCTTTCACGCGGTCTCCTGGCCGCGGCCGTTCTCGGCGCATGCGCCCTGCCCTGTGCCGTCAGCGCCCAGGACAGCTACGACTACGCCGGCATCGACGTGCCCGGCACCGACGGTTCGCAGACCTTCGGGATCAACAACAGCGGAATCTCAGCCGGTACCGCGTTCATCTTCGGCGGCCCGGGCGGCAGCGTTCCGTTCACCTACGACACGAAGAAGGGCACCGTGACGCTGGTCGACCCGGTCGCCGGCTTCGACGACACCAGCGTCCTGGCCATCTCCAACCGCGGCAGCCTGGTGGGGAACGTATTCACGGCCGGTGTCTCGAGCGGGTTGTTGCTGGACAAGCGAGGCAATGCCACGGTGTTCGATCATCCGGATTCGGTCGGCAACACCTCGGCGCGGGCGATCAACAGCCGCGGGCTGATCGTCGGCATCTACGATCGCTTCGAGCCGCTCTTCGGCCAGCCGTTTCCCGCGGGCTACCTCTACGACCCGCGCAGCGACGAGTTCACGGCGCTCGTTCCCGACGGCTTCTTCACGATTGCCCAGGGGATCAACGCCCGCGGCGAGATCGTCGGCAGCTCGTTCTTCTTCTCGGAAAACGATCCCTGCAACCCGGGCGCCCCGCCCGGCGGCTTCGTCAGTTACGCGTGGCTGCGCGACACGGACGGCGACGTGCAGTTCTTCACCGTCAACGGCAGCCCGACGTCGCGTGCCCGGGGCATCACCGATAGCGGCACCGTCGCCGGCTTCTTCCTGAACACGGACACGGGCACGATCGAGGGCTTCGTGACCGACATCGGCCCGGGCCAGTGCCAGGACATCGTCATCGGCCCCGACGAGCGGCTCGTGTTCCCCGGCGGAACGGCCACGTTCGCGCAGTCGATCTCGAACAAGGGTGTGGTGGTCGGCCAGTACAACGACGCGGACGGCGATCCGCAGAGTTTCGTTGCCACGCCGAACTGATCCACCCGGATCGACTCACTCGCGCCGGTCACCGACCGGCCGCACCTTCGACGCCCCGGCTATCCGGGGCGTTGTTCTTGCGGTTCACGAAAACGGGCATTGCGACACGGGTGCCTGTCGAACTCGATCCGCACCGCCGGAATTTCACGCGGGTTCCGGTGCACTTCCGTTTCGCGGTCCGGAGTCGACCTGCGAAAGCGTTCTTGCAGTCGAACCCGGCCGGGGCCCCGGCGATCGGGGGCTCACTGTGCACCCCCGGTGTACCGGATGTAGTAGTCCCAGAAATCCTCGAGCATCGGCAGCTTGAAGGGCGAGCGTTCTGCACCGGGATGGTTCAACCAGTTCAGGTGGTTCTCGTGCTGGCGTACATAGTCGAGCGTCTCCTGCTCGACGCGTTCCAGCGTGTTGCGCCAGCGGCGGTCGTTCGCGAACCACTCGCGCGTGCCGAAGCGCAGGTTCCGGCGCGCCTCGCCGAGGCCGTACGGGCTCTGGACCTCGAACCACTCCACGGTGGTTCCCGGTTGGTCGAGCAGGTGCCTTGCCTTCCGGTGGCTGGAGCTGGAAAGCCTGCCGCGCAGGCCTCCACTGTTCCGGGTCATCCCCACGTAGCCTTCGCCGAGTCTCGGGTTGCGCAGGACATAGATGTATCCACCCGGCGTGTTCGGCAGCTGTTTCAGGAGTCGGCTCGCGTTGCGTGATACGTGCCGGCCGCCCTTGAGCACGCCGCCGACCACGCCGCCCGCAGTGCCCATGGTGACGACATCCGCGCCGACCGAGACGACGCCGATCACGTAGTCGGAGGTCGAATAGGCCTCGCCGGTGATCAGGTTGCGACCCGCGGCCATGTTGCCGATCTCCTTGGCGCTGGAGGCACCCGGAATCGGAATGAAGTCCGAACCGATATCGAGCAGGACCCAGCCGGCGCCGGGTCCCTGCTGGGCAACGCCTCCCGTGCCATTCGGCGAGGTCGCCTCGCCCGTCGGGGTATTCTGGCTGGTGGGCTCGCTCGCGGTGGGCTCGGACACGGTGTCCGGGTCCGTCACTTCCAGAATGGTCCCGACGTCCATGGCCACGTCATAGGCCGGGGTGCCGCAGATGGCGATGCACGGAATCCGGGGGAAGCCCGACGACGTCGAGTGGCGGTCGCTGGTCATGCCCCGGTTGTCCCCGGCCCCCGCGTCCGTGTCCGTATCGGCATGGACGTGGTCCGGGTCGGTCACGACCTCGGCGTGCATCTCGCCGGTCTCCAACCAGTGGCTGTAGATCTTGTTGACCGCGTCCTGGAAGGTGACGTCGCCGGCCGCCTGGTTGACGAAGCTCACCGCGACGCCGGGGCCGAAGGGGCTGGCGGGACCTCCGCTCGGTCCCAGGACGATGCGCGGTTCCATCGGGTCGGGCAGGTCGAATTCGAAATCGGGCGCGGAGAAGGGCGTGCGCGTCAGGCAGCTCTGGAGCCCCATCGGGTCGAAGTGATTGACCGGGTCGCCCGCCGCGTAGAGATAGCGGTGGGGGCTTCCGTCGAGTCCGAGCGGATCGGGGCTGAGAAAGCGACCGGTCTGCGGATCGTAGGCGCGGTGCCGTGCGAGCTGGAGACCGGTGCCTGGAAGAAGGTCGAGCGCGTGGTACACGAAGCGGTCGCCGTCGGCCGCCTCGGCGCCTTGTCCGAAGGCAGTCATGACCGGCACTTCGGTGCCTTCCTGCCAGAGCACGCTGCCCCGATTGCCGGTCATCTGGCCGGTGAACGCGGTGCCCTCGAGCAGGCCGAGGGGAATGCCTTCGGCCTGGAGGTAGGTGAGGACCTGTCCGGTCGCGGCCTGCACCTGCACGGGGCGATCGCCGGCATCGAGCCCCCAGACCAGGTCCCGCCGGCCGTTCGGCTGTTCGATCGCCACCGGTACGCCGCCGGCGTCGCGCAGCAGCAGCGCACGCTCGCCATCGGCGGTGACGATCTCGCGCAATGCGCCGCTGGCCGAGCGTTCCAGCCGGTTGCCGTGCTGATCGCTGATCTGCGCCGCCCAGGGGTCGTAGTCCAGGGTCGCCCGTCCTTCGGCATCGCTGACCTCGATGGCGCGAGCCGGATACTCGGGGTCGTAGGCAATCGTCAGCGCCGGGTCGAGACTCGTCAGCTGGCCCTCGGTGCGGGTCCGACGCCCTGCCGGGTCGGTCTCGTAGAGCACTTGGTCGCTGTCGCGCTCCTCGCCCGAGAGCCGGCCGACGTCGTCGTAGACGAAGCGTGTCGACGACGATCCGCTCGAGGTGCGCTGTGCCTGCCGTTGCAAGCGACCGAGGCCGTCGTACTCGCCACGCCAGCCCGCTTGCAGGGATCCGCCGAGGGTGCTTCGCCGCTCCCGGGTGAGCCGGCGCATCGCGTCCCAGCCCAACTCGACCCGGCTGGTGGCGAGCTCGACCCGGGTCGGCAGGCCGCGTTCATCCCGCGCCGCGATCCGGACGAGTTCGGATCCCATGTCGTCGACGATGCGATCGAGTTCGTAGTCGAACGCCGGGCCGTAATCGTGGACGAGCTCGGTGCCATCGGGCAGCGATCGGGCTGCGAGCACGCCATTGGCCAGCCAGCGCCAGCGCGTGGTCCCGGCCGGATCGCCGAGCACTTCGGTGCTTCGCTGGAGCGGGCGACCCAGCGCATCCCATTGCCAGTTCTGCACCACCTGGTCGACCCCGTTGACGCGACGCACGGTCCGGCCGGCGCGTCCCCAGATGCCGAGGTTCAGGAGCAGGCTTTCCTCCGTGTCCGTACCGTTGTCCCAGGCCACGCCGGTCAGGCGGGCGACCGAGTCGTAGCGATAGGTGACCGTGCGTTCGGCGTCTTCGGTCTGCGAGTAGTGGGTTTCGCCGAGCACGCGCGGAAACGCATCGGGATCGCGAACCAGCGCGGTTCGCTCGAAGACTTTCTCGACCCCGCCCCAGGTCTCCGAGGTCTTCAGACCGTCGACCGGGTCGTAGGTCCACTCGGTGCGATCCCCGGCGATCTCGACCGCGACCAGCCGGCCGGCTGCGTCGAGCTCACGCGTGATCCGATAGCCGGCGAAGGTTGCTGGATCGAAGGGGTCGGCGAGGTCTTCCGGGGCCGCCGGTCCGAAGCGCTCGACGTGACGGCCCGCATCGTCGTACGCGTAACGGAGGCTCTGGAGCACGGTACCGTCCGCGTCGAGCCAGTGTTCGAGCGCGGGTCGATCGCCGACATAGGTCTGCTCGCGGATGCTGCCGTCGGCGAAGGTGACGGCCAGCGGACGTCCTTCGGCGTCGAAAACGCGTACGGTCCGATGATCCGCCGCGTCCCGGCGTTCCTCGATCCGCACGTGCGGCACCGTGCTTCCGTCGTGACGATAGACGTAGGACGGGGCCGTGCGGTAGGCGGTGGTCAGGGCGTCGCTGCCGGCGAGCTCGGCCCGGGTGACCCGGCCGCGCGCGTCATAGGCCAGTTCCCGCTCGTACCCTTCTTCGTCGGTCGTGCGACGGATTCGTCCGACGCGATCGTACGCCGCGCGTTTCGTGCCGCCGAGCGCGTCGGTGGTCTCGATCCGGCGGCCCCACGCGTCGTAACCGAAGGTGGTCGCCGAGCCCGTCGCCTGGTTCGGCCGGCGTCGCTCGGTTCGCGCCAGGCGATCACTCGATGCGTCGTACTCGTAGGTTTCGATCCAGACCGCCGGGTCGCCGGCCGTCGTCTCGCGCCGGCGGTCGTAGCGGTCGTAGCGATGCTCGTAGACGACACCCTCGCGCTGTTCGCGAACCAGGCGTCCGCCGGCATCGAGGTCGAAACGTTCGAGCAGCCAGTCGCCGCGCCGCGACACGCGCCGCGTGCTCCGATGGTGGCCGGCGAAATCGTAGGCGAAGAGGGTCAGTGAACCGGCCGGGTCGCTGACCGAGAGCGTGCGACCCGCGCCGTCGCGTTCGAAGGTGGTCGTCAGGTTGCCCGGCGCCGTCTCCCGGACGAGGTGACCGTGCACATCCCATTCCCGCTCGTAGACGCGTTCGAGATCGCCGTCGGTGATCGTTTCCTGCACGACCCGGCCGCCGTCCTGGAGCGCCAGCTCGACCGTGACGCCGTAGCCTCGATCCTCCTCGATCTGGCGGCCGAGGCCGTCGAAGCGCCGGATGACCGAGGCGCCGGTCTCTTCCGTCTCGACGATCCGGTGGTGGCCGTCCTCCGTGGTTTCGTGGTCCACGGAAGTGAGCTGGAGCCGAACGCCGTCCGTATCGACCAGGGTGCGGGCGACGGGCCGTCCGATCGCGTCGCGCTCGATCTCGAGGCGGACGCCGTCGGCCTCGGTGGTGGCGATCAAGCGGTCGAGCGCGTCGTACTCGAAGGTCCGCTCGTAGGTACAGGCTGCGCTGCCGCCGTCGGATTCGATGCACTCGGCGGTTGCCGCAAGGCGCGTGGCGGCCAGGTTGCGGAGGTCGTCGTAGTCGTAGAGCGTCTCGATTCCATCCCGGCCGACGGCGGAGGTGAGCAGGCCGCGCGCGTCGTAGGTCTCGCGCTCGATCTCGTCGCCGCCGAGGGTCCGCACCGTTGCCAGGGTCGACACTTCGTCGACGTGGATGCGTCCCAGCGGATCCTTCAGCGTCGTTCGCCCCGCGCCGTGCCAGACCAGGGTGTCGAGCCAGCGCTCCCGGTCCCGCGCAACGTGCGCCGGGCGACGGACGAAGATCACGCGCCCGTAGCCATCGCGGGCTTCGAAGATGGCGGGAACGGTTTCGTCGACGAAATGGGCGCCCGCGCGGGCCACGGGCCGACCGGCCCGGCTCCAGCCGGTCCAGCTGGCGACGCGCTCGGTCCCGGCAACGCAGTCAAGATCGGCCGCGACCTCGGGCTCGATCGCCGACGAAGGAGTCGCCTCACAGGTCTCGACCCGCACCGTGCGGCCGAATGCGTCCAGGTAGCTTCGTTCAAGGCGCATCGTTTCGCGCTGGAGGCGGGCGAGCGCCAATCGGCCGGTGCGGGCCTCGGCGCCGGTCTCTCCGCTGGGGAACGTGTCCTGCTGGCGAAGCTCGACGGTGGCATCGAGTTCGCCGCCGAGCGGGGACGCTGTCCGCCGGTAGAGCCGGTTCTGCGCGTCGTGCTCGAAGCTGACGGCGAGCGTGGCGGTGGTCTCGCTCGCGGGCAGGCAGAGTTCGCTGAACACGATCTCCCGCTCCCGGCCCAAGGGATCGACCTCGGTCTCGGCTTCGCACCAACCCCCGTCGAGCCAGAGGGTTTCGGTGCCGTCGGCGCGTACGTGCGAGGCGAGGTCGCCGTGCGGATGCCAGGTGTAGTGCTCGACCCGGCAGCTGGTACCACCCAGGCCACATCGCGTGACCATTCTTGCGTCGTCGAAGCCGGCCGGATCGAAGTCGCTGCGCTCGACGCGTTCGAGCACGGTGCCGGCGGCATCGGTGGTCACGCGTTCGACCAGCCGGAGCTGTCGGTTCGGGTGTCCCAGCGGCATCGGCCATGGGAGCGAGACCGGAGTCCAGGCCTGTTCGACCACCAGGTCGTCGTCGGTCGTGCGTACGTCGCGGTGAAGGTGAATACGGGACGGCCGGTCGGATCCAGCGACGTGACTGCGGTCTTCGGTCCAGGCGCTGAAGCCGGCCGGGTCGGTGGCCGGGAGGCCGACCACGATGTCGTCGGCGTCCTGGGGCCCGATGCCCGGCGGCAGGAGCACCTGGTCCGGCACGTCGGTGATCAGGAGCGGAACGCGGAACGCACCCTTCCAGCGATGCAGCTCGGGGTACTGCCACTCTTCTTCGACCCCGCGGGCCGGGTCGCGGGCGCGATCGAGGACGACATGGTTCGGGGACGCAGCGGGGTTGCGCTGCCAGACCGCGTCGACCAGCGACGACGAGGGCCAGTACGCACTTTCCGGCCGGTAGATGCCGGCCGCTGCGAGCAGCTGGTCATGAGAGGGCGCGACCTCGTCCCCACCCGCGTAGCAATACTCGATGAGCGCTTCGATCGTCGGTGGGGACGTGCCGGGCAAGCTGCCGCCGGGGTTGCGTTCGAGGACGTACTCGCAGCGGCGTCGCAGCGGGTTGAGGAACGGGGCCGCGGTATCGAGCTGCCAGCTCGATGGATTCGCGCCCGGGGCGAGATCGGAGAGTTCGTCGTCGGACACGGGATGACCCCAGGCGTAGACGGACAGCTGTTCGAGACTGTCGTCGACCCGCACTTTCGCGCGATACAGGGGTTTGCCGGCCAGAATCGGGCTGGTCGCGAAGGCGAGGCGCTCGACCTCGCCGCTGGCCAGCCGCTGTTCGACCAGGCCGAATCCTCGAAAGCCGCCGCGCTCCATCGCTCCGGCGAAATACTGGCGCTCGATCCGTCCGGCGGCGCCGTCGAGGGCCTGCAGTACCTCGACGTTCAGCGGAAACTCGAAGCGTTCCTCGTCGACGAGGACCCAGCTGCGGTCGGCGCTGAAGCCCCACTCGAGCTCGGTCCGCCCGCCCCAGCTGCCGTCGCTGGAGGTGATCCGGCCGCGGCTGACCGTGCGCTCGCTGGTGTTGAGCAGTGCGCACCAGTCCTCGCAGCCATCTAGGAATTCCTGGCCGAGATAGAAGGTGAGCACATCGACGAAGCCGTCGCCGTCGAAGTCACCGAAGGTCGGAATCGTGGACGAGGTCTCGCAGCTGTCGCCGCGATCGGGGTTTCGCTCGAACGGCAGGGTGAAGCGACGGTCGAGGCCGCGCGCGTCCGCGACGCCCCCTGCAACGCTCGTGCTGCCGTAGCCCTCGCGGAGGCCGCGCCAGACGTGACCGCCGACGAACGCGCCCTGCGTGGTCGCCAGCAGCTCGGGACGTCCGCTACGGTCGAGGTCGAGCATCGAAACGAAGCGGCCGACCTGACGCGCGTCCTGCGGCGTTCCGTCCATGTCCAGAACGCTCGGCTGGTAGTCGAGCAATGGAGCGCCGGCTGCCAGGCCCGAATCAACGAAGCCGCCGCGGCCGTCACCCCAGAAGATCCGCGAGTAGGGATCGTCGTCGCCATCGGTGATCCAGCCGCAGACGTTGTCTTCTTCGCACAGCGGCGTGCCCTCGGTATCGATCCATCGAGGATGGAACGCGTAGATCAGGTCGATCAGGCCGTCGGAATTGATATCGAACAGCCGGCTCTGCGACGCGATGAAGACGGCGGCATCGCGGCCGTTGCCGAGATCGGGCGGCTCGACGTTGCCGATTTCGGCAAGGATCCGGTCTTCCGGTGTATCGAGCACCCGTGGGCCACCTTCCGGGTCGTCGCCGTCGAAGAACGGAAAACGTCCGAGGTTGCGTCGCCAGCGCGTCTTCGGACGGGCCCCGCACCGGTCCGAGCCGAGGTGCGGACGACGAACCAGGTCCGCGTAGCCATCCCCGTCGACGTCGGCGATCTCGCCGAAGCGGAGGGCACAGGCCGGGAGGTCGATCGCATTGACCACGAAGCCCGTGCGCTCGGGGCGATAGCGGGCGAGCAGTACACTGCGGTCCTCCGTTTCGTAGATCAGATCGTTCCAGCCGTCGAGGTCGATGTCGACGACCGCCCAGCCGCGGCCCTTGGTGAAGTGATCGCTGCCGAGGTCGTCGGAGAGTCTCGACTGCCATGCCTCGGCGACCGGGTGGTCGCGGGTGAAGGGCTGCTCGCCGCCGGGCGTTGCTATGAAGGCGTGGTAGTTCACGACAGGGGTCTGCGAGGCCAGGCCCTCCGGTTCGACGACCATCACCAGCAGATCGGTGATGCCGTCGCCGTCGAGCTGGATCGGAATCGGAACGACCGACTCGGCGGGAACGTCGCCGGAAAGGTCGAGCACGAAGGCATCACTGGCGTCGTCCGGCTCGCTCCAGGCAAAACCGCCGGCTTCGGTTTCGAGACAGCGCAGCGTGCGTTCGATTCCGG
Source organism: Halomonas denitrificans (assembly GCA_019800895.1). Classification (NCBI taxonomy): domain Bacteria; kingdom Pseudomonadati; phylum Pseudomonadota; class Gammaproteobacteria; order Oceanospirillales; family Halomonadaceae; genus Halomonas; species Halomonas denitrificans. Next base: position 231,085 of record JAHVKF010000002.1, on the reverse strand, counting down.
CGCCGGGCCTGCCCGAAGCGCCCACGCGGCTGATCCGGCGAACCAGGGTCTGCAGGGGACGATCGACCAGGTCTTCGGCCTCGACGCCCTGGGGATCGAAATCTCCACCGCCGCAGGCAGCGCCGCCTTCGTCCTTGTAGGCGAATCGATAAACGGAGTATTCGCTTCCGCCGATCCGGCGGGCCGTCAGTTCCGTCAGGCGATGGCTGAGAAGTCTTGCCCGCCCCGTGTCGTAGGCCAATTGGAGATCGGGGCGCTGCCGATAGTCGAACTCCAGTTCCCAACGCCCGTCACCCCAGGTGATCCGGTCGAGCAGGTGGTGACCGGCGCCATCGAGCGCGTAGCCCGGATAGAGGCCGTTCGGAATCGCGGCAAAGCGATAGTCGTAGATGATCGCGTTGCCGCGCGGGTCCTCGACCTTCGACAGGTGCCACGCCAGCGTCCTGCACCACGGTCGCTCATCACTGCATGGAAGGACCGGCAGGCGCGACGGCGCAAGGATGCCGTCGGAATCGATTGCATCGACGACGCGAACGGGCCCGTCGGGTGAGCCCGGGAAGCCGTCGGAGGCAGCGGCGATCGTTGCGCGTGCACCGGTTTCCGATGTGCTGCCGTAGGTCCAGGTCCAGCCATCCCGCTTCTGTCGCCAGACGTTCTCCTCCGGGAAATAACGAAGGATCGAGCCATCGACGGTCTCGGGCTCGAACAGCAGGGGAGGCTCCTGGCCGCGGAGCAGACGGAAGATTCCGTCAACGCGGACCAGCTTGCGCCCATCGAGCTCGAAAAGGTCGTGTTCGGTATTTCCGGCGACGCCACCGGATGCAGCCCGTCGACGAATCACCGACGTGGCTTCCAGGCGCCAGCCGCTGCCGAGAATCCCGTCGCGAATCCGGTGATCGGTGCGCAATGCGACTCGGGGCGCGGTCCCGTCGATTCCCGGTGGCAGGTCGATCGTCACGACGTCTTCCCAACCGGCGCGGCTGAGGGCGGAAGACGGCAGGCCGGGGGATCCCGGATCGGAGGCCGGGCGAGAGGGCCGCGGCTGCTCGCTCAATTGCACGAAGCCCGGATGCTCTACCCCCCGAGCGGGAGATTGCGCGTACGCATCGAATGCGGAGAGCACGAGAACAACGAAAAACGAACACACGACCACAGCGTGTCGATACGACATGACCCTTCCCTCCAACGCCCATTGCTCAGCCCCTGTCTCGGATCAGTATAGGGGGGTGGTCCAGAGCGTTCCAGCGAGGCCCAGAATCGCGATCCGCTGATCCGCGATCGTGTGCGGGCCGGTCGATGTCGACGTTGGTTCGCATGCAACGTCGTGGGTTCGATCGACCCGGCCCTTTCCGCGAGGGAATGGCGCGACGAAGGGGGGCGCCTAGCGTCCGGGACCCTGGTACCGCGTCGGAAGTACGCTGCAGTCGAGCCGGCGTAGCCGGTCGTAGCTCTGGTGGCCGTCGGCGAGCAGCAGGGTCGGCACGCCCAGGTCCTGCCCGACTTCGTGGTCGTGGTCCGTATCGCCGATCAGCAGCGTGCTTCGGGTGTCCAGTCCCAGGGCTTCGACCATCTGCCGACCGCGCTCGACCTTGCTGCTGGCCTCGCAGTGGTCGAGGCCGAACACCTCGTCGAAGGCCTGGTCGAGGCCGTGGTGGGCGAGGAGGTCGTGCACGTCCGATTCGATCGCGGCCGTCAGGATGACGAGCCGATAGCCGCCGTTCTTCAGGTCCGCGATCAGCGCTTCCGTCTGGTCGAAGAGGTCGGCCCGGGACGTCACCTCGGCGGTGTAGGTGCGCATCCAGCGGGCGGCCAGGTCGGGGAACGGGTGCTCGGTGAAATCGAAACCCAGCCTCCGGTAGTAGTCCTGCACGGGAAAGCCGAAGATGTCCCGATAGCGTGATCGCGTCAGTTGCGGAAGGGCGTGCTCTTCCAGCATCGCGTTGGTGATCGACAGGCAGTAGTCGATGTCGTTCAGCAAGGTCCCGTTCCAGTCGAAGACGACCGTTTCGGTGCCTGCCGGGATGTGTCGGGTCAGATTGCGCATGCGGCGGCATTCTAGTGGATGGGCGTGGGAGCCGGCGTGGGGGGCGGCCCGCGCAACCGGGAGTTGCGGGCAAGATTGTCGAAGCGGCGACGATGTCGCGGATGCCGAGCCGAATTGAGCGCTTCGCGGATTTGTGTCATAAGAGTGGCTCATGAGCCCGTCGAACGACGACAAGGACCGCACGGAGGTCTTCAAGGGCCCGGACGCGCCGGACGGCGACCGGCCCGAGGACGGCCGGACCGAAGTCATCGGTGAGCGGGCCGACCCGGACCGCACCGAGGTGATGGGCGATCGAAGCGCGCTCGACGACGGCGAGCCCGTCGATCCTGACGCGACGGTCATGGACGACGGCGCATCCATCGATAACGCCACGGATCGCGACGATGCCACCGTGGTGGATCGGCGGGAACCGGGCAACGGGGTGCCGCGCCAGCGCATCACCGCGCCGATTCCGGCCGGGGCGATGGCGCTGAAGCAGCGCTTCATCCTGGAAGAGCGCCTCGGTCGTGGCGGCATGGGGCAGGTGTACAAGGCGCGCGACCTGCGCAAGGTCGAGGCCCAGGACGACAACCCCTGGGTGGCGATCAAGATTCTCGGCGAAGAGTTCTCGCGTCACCCGAAGGCGCTGATCAGCCTGCAGCGCGAGGCCAAGAAGTCCCAGCAGCTGGCCCACCCGAACGTCGTGACCGTGTACGACTTCGATCGCGACGGCGACCGGGTCTTCATGACCATGGAGCTGCTCCAGGGCGCCCCGCTGTCGGGCTGGAAGGAGATCGACTACGCCGAAGGCAGAAGGCCCAGCCCCGAGCGGATGGTCAAGGAAATGGCCGCCGGGCTGGCCTATGCCCACAAGTTCGGCGTGGTGCATTCGGACTTCAAGCCCGACAACGTGTTCGTGACCACCGACGGACGGGTGAAGATCCTCGATTTCGGCATCGCCCGCATCGTCGACTCGGCGGTCGAGAAGGACAGCTTCGACGCCGGCGAGCTCGGCGCGTTGACGCTGGGCTACGCGTCGCTGGAGATGCTCCAGGGCGGCAACGAACCGCACCCGGCCGACGACGTCTACGCGCTCGGCCTGACCGCCTACATCCTGTTTTCCGGCAAGCACCCCTTCGACGGCAAGCACGCGGTGGAGGCGATGAACGCCGGGATGACCCCGGAGCCCCTGCGCAATGTCAAACGCCACCAGTGGAAGGCGATCGCCGGCGCGCTCCAGTTCGAGCGCAAGGACCGGATCGCGTCGGCCGAGCTGTTCCTGAAACAGTTCAGCGGCAAGACGCGGCGCAACCGCCTGCTGATCGCGGCGGTCGTCGCGCTGGCCCTGAGCTCGGGCTACTTCGCGTGGCAGGCAACGCGTCCCGAAGGGCCCGCCGTGCCCTTCGCCCAGCTGCCGCTGGAACGACAGCAGCAGATCACCCGCAACCTCGAGCTGGGCCGCCAGTCGGCCGAGATCCAGGACTGGGACGGAGCATCCCGCTACTTCCTCGCCGCCTACGCCCTGCACCCGCGCAATGCGGACGCCGAGAAGGGCCTGGACCTGCTGGCCGAGCGGTTGATCGAAATGGCGCCGACGCTCGAGCATGCGCGGCAGAAGCAGTACCTGCTGACCATGATCGACGGCTACGGGGAGAACGAATACCTTGCCAACCACCCGGGCCTGATGGCGCTGCGGGAACGGTTGGAGAACGAACTCGAGGCCGAGCCGGCGGGCTGAGCGGACGGCCCGCACCGAGCCGGCCGCTGCGGACGCCGGTCACCGCGTGGCGATCTCGGCGAGGATCGTCGGCCAGTCGCGCACCCAGCAGCAGACGTGGTCGAAGCCCTCGACCTCCAGCACCTTCGCATCGGGCTGCCGCTCGCGGTAGCGTCGGATCGTCTGCACCGGTACGCGCAGGTCCGCCGTGCCGACGAGGTGCAGCTGGCGAAACCGCGCCGGCGAGGGCACCGCTTCGACGGGATTCAACGACGCCGAAAGCGGCAGCAGGCCGTGAAACGCGGTCCAGGCCGCCGGGTCGAGATTGGCGGCGATCGTGATCACTTCGACGTCGATCTCCGCCGAAAGGTTCGATGCCGCCAGCACCGCGAGCGTGCCGCCGCCGCTGTAGCCGACCAGGGTCAGCTCGCTCGGCTCGTGGCGCGCGATCAGCGCCCGGAGCCCCGCGGCCAGTGCGTCGACCACGGTCGTCGAGTACCGGCCCGAGGTCCACAGGCGGGACGTGCACGGCGGGGCGTCGGCGGTTCCGTGGTAGCAGGGGCGACCGAGGTACACGGCGGGCCGCGGGTCCCGGCGCATCAGGTCCAGCGCCAGCGCGCGGCGGCCCGTGGGGTCGGCGGCCGGCCGCCGGTCGCGCCAGGGCCGGCCGTCGCTGCCGAGGTAGACGACCAGCCTCCCGGTTCCGACATCGACGCGCTCGGGCAGCGGCCGCCCGATCAGCGCCAGTTCGAATCCGCCCGCGGCGATCCGGGTGCGCTCGAGTTCGCCGCTGGCCGTCGCCCGGTCCAGCGCGTCGATGGATGCACAACCGGAAAGCGAGAGCACCAGGACGATCAGCGCGCCTGCGGCGATTTGTCGTCGCGGGGGTTTTGGCCTATATTCGGCCATCTACGGACACGATTCCGCGGGGCGCAGCATGAAACGGAGCATATACCGTTCGAGCGTTTCCACGACCTCGCCGCGATCCAGCCGGTCCCGGCGGGACGGGCGAGGATCGGTCCGGCGGCGACGAATCGCCGCGCCGCCGCTGCTTCTTGCCGCCTCCGCCACCCTGCTTCTTGCCGCCTGCGCCGCTCCGCAGTCCCCGCGCGTGGAGATTCCCGAAGACGCGCGCGTCGCCGATCTCTACATCGTCGACTGCCTGCTGCCCGGCCAGCTCCGGCAGCTCGGCAACCGGACCTACATGACCCCGCGCCGGCCGGTGCGGACCACCGCCATCGACTGCCGCGTGCGCGGCGGTGAATACGTCGCCTACGACCGCGCCGACTACAAGACCGCGCTGAGGATCTGGCTGCCGGCGGCCGAGGACGGCGACGCGGACGCCCAGAACACGGTGGGCGAGATCTTCGAGCAGGGGCTGGGCACCGAACCCAATTTCGAGGTCGCGGCGCTGTGGTACGGACGGGCCGCGGAGCAGGGCCACAAGACCGCGCTGTTCAATCTCGGCACCCTGTACGAAACGGGCCGGGGCGTGGAACAGGACAAGGTTCAAGCGCTCAACCTGTACCGCCGCGCCTGGGGCGTGAGCGATGATGCGCTGGTGCGCGAGAGCGATGCGACCCGGGCCTTGCTGCGGCAGGCCGAGGAGAACGCCCGGACCCTCGAGGCCGAGCGACGCGCTGCCGATACGGCGGCCGGAATCGCCATGGAGATGGCCGTCGCCGAGGCGGAGGCGCGCGGCCGGGCGCAGGGGCGCTCGGAGCGGGTCCGCGAGGCCGTCGTTCGTGCCGAGCCCGCCGATTCCGCTGAGGCCACCGGTCCGACGCCCGCCGCCGAGACCGCGAGCGAGGCGGTCGCTGCGGCCGTCGATGCGGGCCGCGAGCGGACGAGCCCGCCCGTAGAGGTCAGCGCCGCCGGCCGCAACTTCGGCCGCTACTACGCGCTGGTGATCGGCAACGCCGACTACGACCTGCTGGACGATCTCGAAACGCCGGTCAGCGACGCCCAGCGTTTGGCCGGGGTGCTGGAGCGGCGCTACGGCTTCAACGTGCGACTGCTGCCCAACAGTGACGACGCGGGGCTGCTGCGGGCGCTCAATCAGCTCAACGACGAGCTCGACGAGAACGACAACCTGCTGATCTACTATTCCGGCCACGGCAACCGCCGCGAGAGCGGGGTATACGACACGGGCTACTGGCTGCCGGTCAATGCCGAGCCCGCGCCCAACGACACGTTCTGGGTACCCACCGAGCAGGTCAGTGGCCACCTCGCGCGGCTGAAGGCCAAGCGCATCATCGTGGTCGCGGATTCGTCCTATGCCGGCCTGCTGGCCGACAACCCGGCGTTCCTGCTCGCCACCGACATGGCGAACCTGCAGAGCGAGGCCTACGTCCAGCTGCGCTTTCCGAACCGCTCGCGCCTGCTGATGACATCGGGCATGGATTTCCCGCTGCAGGAAGTGGGCAAGCTCGACCAGTCCGTGTTCGCCGATGCGCTGATCGCGGTCCTCGAGGGCAACGACGCCGTGCTCACCGCGCCCGCCCTGTTCCTTCAGGTGCTCGATGAACTGGAAGAGCGCCAGCCGGAGCTGAACCCGCAGTTCAAGGCCATCAAGCGCGCCGGCGACGAGGTCGGCGATTTCTTCTTCGTGCGGCAGAGCTGAACGGACGGAGACCCGGACCCCGGAGGGAGTCACGATGAACGATGCGTTGGCCGTGGAACGAAGCCATCGGGGCCTGCGACGGCTCATCGCCCTCGCCCTGTGCGTTCTGATCCTGCTGTTCGCCGGCGAAGCCCGCGCCAACGTGCTCGAGATCACCGTGTTCGGCGACGGGGTCGTGACGGACGCGAATTTCGGCATAAACTGCACCCGGAACGGTGGCACCTGCCAGTTCGATTCGGGCACCGGCACGATCACGGTCTTCCTGACCGCCAACCCCCAGCCCGGCCAGGACTTCATCGGCTGGGGCGGCGAATGCGCCCCGGTCGGCATCGACCCCGACTGCACCGTGGTTGTCGACGGCGACATGGGGACCCCGGCGATCCAGTCGGTGACCGCCAATTTCAGCTCGGCCAACGCCAGCCTGAGCGTGAACGTCACCGGTGGCGGCACCGGCAGCGTCCAGAGCGATCTGCCCGGGATTTCCTGCCCCGGCGACTGCAGCGAGATCTATCCGACGGGCAGCGCGGTCACGCTCTTCGCGGAGCCCGGCCCCACCTCGGTATTCACCGGCTGGGCGGGCGGTGGCTGTTTCGGCACCGGTGACTGCACGGTGAACCTGGCCGGCGACACGGCCGTTCGAGCGAACTTCGAGAGCGACGCCGACGGCGACGGCGTGATCGATGCCGCCGACGCCTGTCCGAACACGCCTGCCGGTGAACCGGTGGATGCCGCCGGCTGCGGCCCGTCGCAGGTCGACGACGACGGCGACGGGGTCGGCAACGGCGTGGACCAGTGCCCGGACACGCCACCCGGTGCGCAGGTCGACGCCAATGGCTGCGCGCCCTCCCAGCTCGACGACGACGGCGACGGGGTCACCAACGACCGCGACCAGTGTCCGGACACGCCGCCGGGCACGCAGGTCGATGCCGATGGCTGTCCGGCTTCGCAACAGGACGACGACGGGGACGGGGTCGCCAACGACGTCGACCAGTGTCCCGGCACCCCGGCCGGCGAGCCGGTGGATGCGAACGGCTGCAGTGCGTCGCAGCTCGATGACGACGGCGACGGCGTCAGCGATTCACTCGACCAGTGCCCGAACACGCCCGCCGGCGAAGCGGTGGATGCCGACGGTTGCAGCGCCACGCAGCTCGATGAAGACGCCGACGGCATCAACGACGCCATCGACCAGTGCCCCGGCACGCCCGCCGGCGCGCCCGTCGATGCGACCGGTTGTTCGGAGACGCAGCGCTTCGACAACGACCTGTCCGAGCTGCCGGGGCTGAGCGATCCCCAGCGCGAGCTCGGCGCGCGCCTCGACGAGATCTGTCCGATGCTGGTCGCCGAGGGCGACGCGGGCAACCTCACGCCCCCCCAGCAGGACCTGCGCGAGGCCTGTTCGGCCCTGAAGGACCGCGATACCACCGATGAACAGGCCGCGAACGCCCTCGACCAGGCGCTGACGTCCCAGCTCCCGGCGCTGCGGGACTACACGGTGGAGCTCACCCGGTCCCAGTTCCGCCACGTGCGCAACCGGCTGCACGAGCGCCGCAACGGCGGCGGCCGGGGCGCGTCCGTGTCGGGGCTGAACATCCGGGTGAACGACCAGATCGTGCCGTCCGCCGCGCTGCAGTCGGCCTTCGACGGGCTGATCGGCATGGGCGCCTCGGAAGAGGAGCCCTTCGGCGATTTCGGCAAGCTGGGCGTGTTCCTGCAGGGCGACATCGACCTCGGCGAGCGCGACGGCGACGCGTTCGAGAACGGCTACGACTTCGATAGCTGGAACCTGCTGCTGGGCGCCGACTATCGCTTCACCGACGACGTCATCGCCGGCGGCTCCGTGTCCTACGGCAAGGTCGGCATCGACCACGACGGCGACCGCGGCGAGACCGACGTGGACCAGTGGGCGCTGTCGCTCTACGCCGGTTGGCAGATCAGCGAGCGCTGGTTCCTCGACGGCCTGGTCAGCTACGGAAAATCGGACTTCGACCTCGAGCGCAACGTGTCGTACACGGACCTCGGCGGCCGGTTCACGTCGGTCCACGAAGCCGACACGGACGGCGACCAGCTGTTCGTCGGCCTGAACACCGGCTACACCTGGAACCGCGGCGGCTGGCGCTTCGGTCCCGTCGCGTCGGTGACCTACATCGACGGCAGCATCGACGGCTACACCGAGGCCTCGCTCGCGGGGTCCGAGGCGTGGAATTTCCGGGTCGGCGACCGCGACATCGAGAGCTTCCGTGTTTCCGCCGGTGCCCAGGTCGACTACGTCATCAACACCGATTTCGGGGTGCTGATTCCCGGCCTGCGGGTCAGCTACGTGATGGAAACCGAGGACGAGAACGAGAACATCGCCCTGCGCCTGATCAACAATCCCTTCGATGAGGCCACGCTGGTCAGCGATCCGATCTCGATCGACGTTCAGGCCCGCGACGACGCGTTCTTCGACGCCAGCTTCAACCTGTCGGCGCAGTTCCCGATGGGGTTCTCGGGCTTCTTCTCCTACAATTTCTACAGCGCCTACGACGACTTCTCGAAGGACGCCTTCACGATCGGCATCCGGTGGGACAAGCCGTTCTGACGAAGCGGTCGGTTCGACCGCTCAAGCGCCGCCTCGGTGCGACCGACGCTCGAACGGCGGCGCGAACTCCAGCAGCTTGACCGCGGACAGGATCACCGCGATCACCAGCAGCATCGGCCAGGGTGCGCCGCCGAGCAATCGGTCGAGCACGCCGGTGATCGGCCCGGCCTGATACAGCGCCAGGCCGAAGGTGGCGAGCGCCAGGCTCCACAGCGAAAGTCGGGTCAGCCAGGCCTCGACGCGCGCATCCTCGGCTCGATCGGTGACCAGGCCTTCCATTCTCCGGGCGAAGTCGGGCGGCGGTTCGGGCATCGGGGCGGTCCGGATCGAATGACGCAGCAGCGCGTCGAAGCGGTCGCCGTCCGGTCCGTGGTCAAGCTTGTCTCGGGTCATGTCCTTCTCCGATTTCGGTCGGCCCCGTCCGGTCCTGGAAGATCGAGCGCAGGCGACTGCGAGCGCGGAACAGCAGGTTCTTCACGGTCCCTTCCGGCCGGTCCATGATGGCGGCCACCTCGGCCACGCTCAGTTCGTCCAGGTAGTACAGGGTCAATACGGTTCTCGGCACCGGCGGCAGCGAATCCATCGCGGCGTGCAGGTGGTCGAGCAGCTCCCGGTCGGCACAGGCGGCGGCCAGGTCGAAGTCGTCGGGCGCCGCCTCTGCCGGCAAGTCGCTCTCGTTGTCCGGTTCGACCAGCGGCAGGCGCTTGCGCTGCAGGTGGCGGGCCGCGATGGTGAAGGCGATCCGGCCGATCCACGTGCCCAGGGTGCTGTCGTGGCGGAACTGGTCGAGCTTCCGGTGCACGCGCAGAAAGACCTCCTGGCAGAGCTCGCGACAGTCCTCGGGGTGCTGCACCATCCGGTACACCAGGTGCCAGACCAGGCGCTGGTGCTGCTCGACCAGGGCGGCGAAGGCGCCCGGCCGGCCGGTGCGCACGGCCTCGATCAGCGCGCGGTCCCGGGCAGACCTGTCGTCCTTGTCGATCACCCGCGCGGCGCTCAGCCATCGCGGCCCTGGAGGACCCGGCTGACGAGCAGTCCCGCCCCGGCAGCACCCATCAGCAGACCATAGGTGCCCGGGTTCTCGCTGCCGAGGCCGAGCAGTTCGATCCCGACCAGGGCCAGGCCGATCGCGCCCAGCAGCAGGCCCCACTTGAGCAGCTCGTGACGACGCTTGATCAGGTCGGCCCGCACAAGTTCCCGGACCATCCCCTCGCTGGCCTGCATCTCGGCCAGGCGGCGCTTGACCCGACCGTCGATCACCGCGCGAACGATGGCGACCAGGCAGACGAATCCGACGATGGGAATCAGCAATGCAATGATGTCGAACATGGGGGTCTCCGGATTCGGGATTGGATTGGGGATTCTTGAAAGGTTGGATACAGCCGCCCGCCGTCCGGTTGCATCGGATCGGGTCGACGGAGTTCCGATGCGCAGGGCTCGGGGTGCACACCAGGACGTGCGCGTCACGACCTGCACTTCCCGCTGGCGTCTCCGGAATGCAACCGGATCGCGCGGCGGTGTATCCATTCCACCAGAGCCTACTTCCGATCGCGATCCGCCGGGTAGCGATCGACGCAGGCGGAAGGACGACCCGAACAATAACCGAGGAGCCCCAATGCCCATGACCCCGAAAACCAAGACGAATCCGGCCGCCGCGAAGGGCGGCCTGCTGTTTGCCCTGTCGGCGGGCCTGCTGATCGGCCTGATCGCCGTTGCCGGCCTCTCCCGGCTCCAGGCCGCACCGCGGGACGATGCCACGGCACCGGCCGATCTCGAGCGCCTGGTCCCGGCCTTGATGGAACGGACGCGCGTGCCGGGCCTTGCGATCGCGCGGATCGAGAGCGGTCGCGTGGCCTGGCAGGCCGCGTTCGGGCAGCGCGCGCCGGGACATTCGATGACCACCGATACGGTGTTCAACGCCGCGAGCCTGACCAAGCCGGTCTTCGCCGCAACCGTGCTTGGGCTGGTCGAGGACGACGTGCTTGCGCTCGATCAATCGCTGGAAGCGCTCTGGGTCGACCCGGACGTGGCCGAGGATCCCCGCCACGCGGACCTGACGCCACGCATCCTCCTGAGCCACCAATCCGGCCTGCCCAACTGGCGGCGCGGCGAGCCGCTCCGATTCCTGTTCGCGCCGGGTGCGCGGCACGAGTACTCGGGCGAGGGGTTCGAGTACCTGCGCCGGCCGATCGAGCAGGCGACCGGCGCGTCGATCCGCACCCTCACCGCCGAGCAGGTGTTCGAACCCGCCGGCATGCGCAGCTCCTCCATGGGCTGGTCCGACGACATCGGTGACAAGGTGGCGCGGGGCTTCGACGAGGCCGGCGAGCCGATCGAGACCCACCTCGAGCGACGCGGCCCGAACGCCGCGGCCCACCTGATGACCACGGTGGGCGACTACGCGCGGTTCCTCGCCTGGGTCGCCGGTGGCGCCGGACTGTCCCCGGAGCTGTTCCAGGCAATGCGCACGCCGCAGGCGCTGCACGAGGACCCGGCAGAGTTGTTCGGCCTGGGCTGGAAACTGATTCCCCTGGGTAACGCGCAGGTCCTGATGCACGACGGCCGCGAACCTGGCGTGCGCACCTATGCCGTGATCGATCCGGACCGCGGCGACGGACTGGTGATCCTCACCGGCAGTTCCAACGGCGCGCTGCTGGTCCGGCCGCTCGTTCGGGCGGCGCTCGAACACGGCGATGCCATCGTCGAGAGCTCGGATCGCCTGGTCTGGCGCTACCTGGCCCACCTGCCGCCCCAGGCGCTGGAGCCGATGAGCCGCGGCATTGCCCGCTCGCCGAGTTTCCTGGCCACGCTGCTGCATGCGGTCGATACGGTGCTGGTCCAGTCCTCGCCGCTTCCCGCCGCCGATCGGGCTGCGGCCTCCGAGGCGGTCGGCCCCTACGTCCACGCCCTGCATGAAGGTCGGATCGAGCCCGAGCAGGTGCAGCGGCTGGTCGAGCAGTTGTTGATCGACGACGGCGACGGCCTGCGCCTGGTCGACCGCTTCGACGATCGCGCCGCACGGGCGTGGCTGACTGGCCTGCAGGACATCGGATCGGCGACGTCGCGCCGTTTCACGCCGCAGGGCTAGGCTCCGGAGGCTCGAACGAGCCAAGGAGATCGGACGATGATTCGTGAAGGCAGCAAGGTCGGTTGGCGGTGGGGCGATGGACGGGCGAGCGGTGTGGTCCAGGAGGTGTTCCACGAGCCGGTCTCGCGGACCATCGACGGCAACGAGGTCAAGCGCGACGCCAGCAAGGACGAGCCGGCCTACCTGATCCGCCAGGACGACGGCCAGCGCGTCCTGAAGTCGGCCAGCGAGGTCGAACGCGTCGACGACTGAGTGCATGGCGAGAAAACGCCCTCCGCTGCAAGGATTCGACGACCTGCCGGTGTCCCGGATCGTTCATCTGCGCGACGACACGCCGGGCTACACCCGGAAAGGTGCCGGTCGAGGGTTCTACTACGTCGATGCGGAGGGGCGGAAGGTCGAGGACGAGGATCACCTCCGCCGCTTCGAGGTGCTGGCGGTTCCGCCAGCCTACCGCGACGTGTGGCTGGCGCCGCTGGCGAACGCGCACCTCCAGGCCACCGGCCGCGACGATCGCGGCCGGAAGCAGTACCGCTACCATCCGGTCTGGCAGGCCCACCGCAACACGACCAAGTTCGAGCACCTGGTCGAGTTCGGGTCGCGCCTGCCGGCGTTGCGGCGAAAGGTGGCCCGGCTCCTCGGCGATCACGATCCGGACACGCCGCCCAGCCGCGATCTGGTGATTGCCGCCGCGGTCCGGGTGATCGACCTCACCGGGCTCCGGGTGGGCAATGTCCACTACACGCGCGAGAACGAGACCTACGGCGTGACCACGCTGCAGCAGAAGCACGCGGCGATCCACGGCAGCAGGATCGAGTTCGACTTCGTCGCCAAGGGCGGGAAGGCATCATCCGTGGACTTCACCAGCCGCAAGCTCGCCGAAGTCCTGTCGCACTGCGAGGAGTTGGACGGCCAGACCCTGTTCCAGTATCGGAGTGCCGACGGCGAGCCGGCGCAGATCGCCTCGCAGGACATCAACGATTTCCTGAAGGACACGATCGGCGCCGACTGGGCGACGGCGAAGACCCTGCGCACCTGGCGCGGCAGCGTGCACGCGCTCGAGGCGCTGGCCGACGAAACCCCGGCCGAGGGCGAGCGCGAACGGGCGTCGCAGGTCGTGGCGGCGGTGAAGAAGGTGGCCGAGGCGCTGCGCAATCGCCCCGCGACCTGCCGCAAGTTCTACATCCACCCGGCCATTCTCGAAGCGTTCGAGAACGAGCGCTGGCCGCCGCCCGAAGCCCCCGAGGACAAGCCGCGCGAACTGCTGCTGAGCGAAGCGCGGCTGATGGCATTCCTCGGCGCGGCAGGCTGAGGATTAGGGGTTGCTCAACGGGCCCCGGCCCGGGTGGACTCGCGAAGTACACTACCCGACCTACGGCATCGGTCCGCTCGTCGCCCGGCGACCGGAATCCGGACGTCGCGCCCCGGGTGCGACCCCGGAGCCCCGAATGCCGGATCCCCGAATTCACTCAGGAAGGAACAGCCAATGACCGCATCGGAAAACCCCAGGGTTGCCCTGGACGTGAAGATCGGCGACGAAGACGCCGGCACCATCGTGTTCGAACTCTTCGCCGATGTCGTGCCGAAGACCGCCGAGAACTTCCGCGCGCTGTGCACCGGCGAGAAGGGCGAGGGGATGACCTACGCCGGCAGCCCGTTCCATCGCATCATCCCCGGCTTCATGATCCAGGGCGGAGACTTCACCCGCGGCAACGGCACCGGCGGCAAGTCGGTCTACGGTGACCGGTTCCCGGACGAGAATTTCGAGATCAGGCACACGGAAGCGGGACTGCTGTCGATGGCCAACGCGGGGCCGAACACCAACGGCTCGCAGTTCTTCATCACCGTGGCCGCCACGCCCTGGCTCGACGGCAAGCACGTCGTGTTCGGCAAGGTGGTCGAGGGCATGGACGTGGTCCAGGCCATGGAGGAACAGGGCAGCCGCAGCGGCGAGACGAAGCAGCCGGTGATCCTGGCGGACTGCCGGGAGCTCTGACTCCGGCGGTTCGTTGCACGCTTCGGCTCGAGGCCGATCGCGGAACGAGCAAGGCGTTCGGACTCCGATCGCCGAACGGTCGACCGCCGCCGGGCTGCACTGGCGCGCGGCGAGCTTCGGGACGTATGATCGCGGTCGGGGAGGGGCGCGAGGGAGCCGCACCATGCCGTACCGTCACGCGCAGTATTTCCTGGTCTTCGTCCTGCTGACGATCGTCGTCGGTTTCTGGGGGACATACTGGCGACCGATCACCGACGTGCCGCTGGCGTTTCACGTCCATGCGTTCACGGCGACGACCTGGGTGCTGCTGCTGATGCTGCAGCACTGGAGCATCCACGGGCGCCGGCGCCGCTTGCACCGCCTCGTCGGCACCGCGAGCCTGGCCCTGTTCCCGTTCCTGATCGTCGGCTTCGTGATGATCATCAACGTGGCCGCCGGACGGTTCGTGGCGGCCGACGACGCCAGCGCCCGGTTCCTCGCGCCGAGCTTCGGCCTGTCGATGATCTTCGCGGTCCTCGCCTACCTGGTGCTCTACGTCCAGGGTCTGCGCCATCGGCGGTCGGTCCGGCTGCACGCAGGCTACATGCTGACCACGGCGCTGGTGCTGTTCGAGTCGCCGTTCAGCCGCATCCTGCTCGAGCACCTGCCGTTCCTGGTCTTCACGTCCAGCGACTTTCCGCAGCGCATCCTCGACGCGATCGTTCTGGCGATGGCCATGGCGATCGCGTTCTCGCTGGTCATGTACCTGCGCGATCGGCGGGGTGGCGTGCCCTTCCTGGTCGCCGCTGTGCTGATGATCCTGCAGGCGGTGACGATGTACTACGGCACCTACAGCGAGACCTTCCGTGCGGTATTCGCCTGGTATGCCACGCTGCCGGCAGGGTGGACCATCGGCACGGGCTTCGCGCTCGGCGTGATCGCGGCGTGGGTGGGTTGGTCCATGCCGAAGGCGGGAACGCCACGGCGGGTACCGTCGCGCGCCGCGGCCTGAGTCGAGCCGAGGGCGGACGTCCGCTCGCTCGGCGAAGCGGTCCGTCGGACCGGCGTTCGTTCACCGGGCGTCGGCGTCAGCGGTCCTCGCGCCGGCTGCGGATTCCGCGGAGCTCGACGCCACCGCTGCCGTCGTCCAGCAGTTCGAAGTCGCCGGCGTCGCGCACGTCGATGCCACCGCTGCCGTCGCTGACCGTCACGGTGCCGCCCACGTCGCGGACATCGATGCTCCCCGAACCGTCGTCGATGGTCACGTCGCCGGCCACGCCCTCGATGGAGATCGACCCGGAGCCGTCCTCGACGAGGATGTCGCCACCGAGTCCTTCGGCCGTGATGCTGCCCGAGCCGTCCTCGATCTCGACATCGCCGTCGATCGACGAAATCCGGATGCTGCCGGAGCCGTCGTCGATCCGCAGCCGCATGGTGCGGGGCACGCGGATCGACAGGTCGATGTAGTCGCTGCTGCCGAACAGGTTCGACGCCGCCTCGGCAACCAGTCGCGCTCCGTCGTCGCCGTCGACCTCCAGCACCAGCCGGTAGTCGTCGTTGGCCGAGCGCTGGTAGATGCCGGCCTCGACGCGGATCGCGTCGCCGTCGTCGCCCGTCACGGTCAGGGGCCCGGCGCCGGCCTCGATGACCAGCGTGCTGCCGGGATCCACGCTGAGTTCGAGTTCGCGCGTCTCCTGCAGCGTCGGCTGGCCGAAGGAGCAGGCGCCGAGGGCAGCAACGGCCAATACAGCGAGAAAAATGCGGTAGTGGGACACAGGGGTCGGCATGGTGGTCTCCGGAGGGTTCGAGAGCTCGTCAGGCGGTGACGGGTGTTCGATGACCGCGTCCCGCTCAATCTACCATCCGCGCCCGGCTCGCCGACGACCGCCCGTTCGCGCAGAGTCGGCTCCCTCACGGCGAAGCCTCGGCCGGATCCCGGGCCGAACCACCGCAGGCCCGGGGCCCGGCCCCGCCGATCGAAACGCGCCGTTTATACTCTTCGCTGCGTCACGGGACGCCGGCCAGGCCGGAATCGGCGACACGGGAACAGCGGCCGCGAGGCTGTTTGGATCGCGGAGACGAAGCGAGGGCCCCGCTCGGAACGCCGAATCGTCCTTGAAGCGGTTCCCCTCGCCAGGGAGGGTGTACGAGCATGACTTCATTCCGAAGCGACATGCCCGGAAGGGGACGAGGTCCGCTCTTGTGCCTGGTGGCGCTGATGCTCCTCAGCCCGCCGGGCCACGCGGCGGAGGCGTCGGAGTGCGATCGACACCTGAGCCAGTATCGGGTCTCGTACTGGCAGCAGGAGGACGGCCTGCCGCTGAATTCGGTCTATGCGCTCGAGCAGGACGACGAGGGCTTTCTCTGGATCGGGACCGAGGCCGGCCTGACGCGGTTTGACGGAGTGTCCTTCGAGCACGTGGACATGGCCCGGGCCGCGACGCCGGCGCCGGAGTTCATCACGAGCCTGGCCCTGGACGACCAGGGCCGGATGCTGATCGGCACCGGCACGGCGGGGGTGTTCGCTGCCTTCGACGGCCGGCTCGAACGGTTGCCCGACATCGATTCGGGCTACATCCAGGAATCCGGCATCGTGATCGGCTCGAACGGCGAGGCCTGGATCTCGATCCTCGACCGTGGCCTCGTCGAGCTCGCCGGCGAGTCGCCGACCCGCATCGACACCTCGTCCGGCCTGGCGGGCTCCACCGTGACCGCGGTGGCGGCGCGCACCGAGGGCGGGTTCTGGATCGGGATGGAGGACGAACGGATCCAGTACTACCACCAGGGAACGGTCCACGATGCGGCGCTGCCGGAGTCGTTGGCGGGCATCTACGTCGAGACCCTCCTGCAGTCGTCGGGCGGCGAGCTGTGGATCGGCTCCCGGGAAGGGCTGTTCCGCTACCACGCCGGCGAGGTGAGCCGCTTCGGTCCCGAAGAAGGGCTTTCGGACGATTTCATCAAGGACATCATGGAGGACGACGAGGGTCGGATCTGGGTCGGCACGGCCGGTGCCGGGTTGGGCCGCCTGTGCGGCGACGCGTTCCAGATGCTCGATGCCAGCGAGGGCCTGACGATCGGGATGGTGCAGGACGTGATGCAGGACCGCGAGGGCAGCATCTGGCTGGCGACCGGCAGCTCGGGCATCGTCCAGCTGAGCAAAGGGGCCGCCGTGCCCCTGACCGCCGAGCAGGGCTTGCCCGCGGCGCCGGTCCTGCCGATCATCCAGGCACCGGACGGAGCGGTCTGGATCGGGACCTTCGGCGGCGGCGTGGTGCGCTGGGCGAGCGGTGAATCGACCGTGTTCGGAACCGCCGACGGCCTGTCGGACGACCGGGTCCTGACCCTGGCCAGCAGTTCGAACGGCGGAATCTGGGTGGGGACCCGCGGCGGGCTCGATCTGATCCGCTCGGGACGCGTCGTTGAATCCTACTCTGACGAACTTCCCCATACGACGATTCCCTCGATCCTGCGCGAGGGCGACACGCTCTGGATCGGCACGATCGACGGCGTGGCAAGGCTGGAGGCCGGCAGCCTGGAAACCGTATCGCCAGCCAGCGGGTCCTACGGCGGACCGGTGGTCAACTTCTTCCGCGATGCCGCGGGCACGCTCTGGATCAGTTCCGACGGCGGCGGTCTCTTCCGCCTGGTCGATGGCATCCCGGAGCGGAGCGCCCTGGAAAGCAGGCTCGCCTTCGATCTGACGGACGATGGACGGGGCGGGTTGTGGATCGCGACCGCCGCCGGCCTCGTGCACTGGGACGGCGAACGGGAGGTGCGGGTGACCCAGGAGGACGGGCTGCCGACCAGCCAGTTCTTTTCCGTGCTCACCGATGGCGATGGCGGACTGTGGTTGAGCAGCAACCTGGGCGTGACCCGGGTCGTCCGGGAGGACCTGGAGCGATTCGTCGGCGGCGAAGACGTTCCGATCCGGTACCGGCATTTCGACGAATCCGACGGCATGCCGCGGGCCGAGACCAACGGCGGCTTCCGTCCCACGGTGATGCGCGACTTGCAGGGGCGCCACTGGTACCCGACCTCCGACGGGGTCGCGATCTTCGATCCGACCTCCCTGGCGGAGGCGCTTCCGGCGCCGCCGCGGCCCGTCATCACCGCCGTGATAGTGGACGCGACCCGCGTGCCCAGCGTCTCGCGCGTCGAACTGCCGCCGAACCCGGGCCTGACGGAAATCGCCTATACGGCGCCGACCTTCCGGAATCCGGAGAAGCTGGAATTCCGCTATCGACTCGTCGGTTACGACCCCGACTGGTACCGTGCCGGCGGGGACAGGGAGGCCCTCTATCGCCAGTTGCCGCCGGGCGAGTTCGAATTCGAGCTCCAGGTCCGCGAGTCGAACGGACCCTGGTCCGGGGTTCGTTCCATGCAGCTCTCGGTCGACTGGATGTACTACGAGAGTCCCTGGTTCTGGTCGGCCATCGGGCTGGTGTCCGCGCTGCTCCTGGGCCTCGTACTGACCTACGAATCGCGGCGGCGCGCGCGGATCCGCGAACGTCGGCAGCAGGCGCAGAAGATCGAGGCCATCGGCATGCTGTCGAGCGGGATCGCCCACGACTTCAACAACATCCTCGCCGCGATCAGCGGGAGCACGGACGTGCTGCTCGCCTCCCTTCCCGAGAACAGTGGTCTGCGGAAGTACGCCGACAGCGTCAGCCGCGCGGCTGCGCGCGGCGCGGGCCTGACCCGGCAGCTTCTTGCGTTCGGACGGCAGCAGTCGGCCGAGCCGCAATGGGTGGACCTGTCCGCCGAGCTGTCGAGCCTGAAGAACCTCCTGCGGCCGCTGCTTCCCGATACGATCGACATGACGGTGGACATCCAGGAGTCCGTGGGCGAGTGCTTCATCGACCCGGTGCACGTTCAGCAGATCGTGCTGAACCTGGTCATCAACGCGAGGGACGCCATGCAGCAGGGCGGAACGATCCACCTGAAGCTGGCGCGCCGGAGCCTGGAGGACACGGCGGGTTCGGCCACCCACCAGCGCGGGCAGCGCTTCGCCTGCATCGTGATCGAGGACACCGGCACGGGCATGGATGCCGCGACGCGAGCGCGCATCTTCGAGCCGTTCTTCACCACCAAGCCGGCCGGCCTGGGAACCGGCCTGGGCTTGTCCGTGATCCACGGCATCGTGCAGGATGCCGGCGGATATGTCGATGTTCGATCGCGTCCCGGAGCGGGGACCGCAGTCCATGTCTGTCTGCCCGTGTCGCGCCGGGGATCGGACCCGAGCCAGGAGAACGACGATGCCTGAGCGCCGCGTGCTCATCCTCGACGACGATGCCGGAGCGGCCGAGGCGCTCGGCTTCATGCTCGAATCGCTCGGTGCGCAACCGCGCGTCGCGCAGGACGCCGAAGCCTTCTTCGGGACGATCCGGGAGTGGTCGCCGGACATCGTCTGCCTCGACCTGGTCATGCCCCGGGTGGACGGGGTGGAGGTGATCCACCGCCTTGCCGAGGAGGGGTTCGATGCCGGGATCATCATCAGCAGCGGCGTGGGCAGTCGGGTACTGGACGCGGCGCGCCGCGCGGCGGTGGAACATGGGCTGCGCGTTGTCGGTACCCTGCCGAAACCCTTTGCGTTGTCGAGACTCAAGGAACTGCTCCATCGCTCGACCCCGCATGGGCCGTCGGTGTCATCGGAGGACTCCGAGGGCCGGGAGTGGTCGGATGCCGACCTCCGCAATGCGGTCGCCGAGCAGCAGATCCGGCTCGTCTACCAACCGAAGTTCCGGTGCCGGAACCGTGAAGTGAGGGGCTTCGAAGCGTTGGCGCGCTGGCACCATCCCGAGCACGGGATCATCGCCCCGGATGCGTTCGTCCCGGCCCTGGAACAGGCCGGCCTGATGGGCGAAATGACGCAGCAGGTGCTGAGGGAGGCGTTCTGCTGGCTGGATGCGCTGAACCGGTCGGCGGCCCGGTCCGGCGACCCCTACACGGTTGCGGTGAACCTGTCGGCGGCGGCACTCAGGAGCGCGGATTTCGTCGAGGACGTGTGGGGCCTGTGCAGCGAATGCGGAATCGAGCCGCAGCTGATCACGCTGGAGCTGACCGAAACCGCTGCGATGGAGGATGCGAAGCAGGCCCTCGCGCTACTGACGCGGCTGCGCATGAAGGGCTTCCACGTGGCGATCGATGATTTCGGGACGGGCTATTCCTCGATGGCGCAGTTGTCGAGACTGCCCTTCGACGAGATCAAGATCGACAAGTCCTTCGTCGTCCCCGCGCTGGAGTCCCGCGACAGCCAGGCGATCATCAAGTCGACCGTGGACCTGGGCCGCAGTCTCGGGCTGCGGGTGGTCGCCGAGGGGGTCGAGGACGAAGCGACCCTGGACTATCTGAACGAGATCGGGTGCGACCAGGCGCAGGGCTACCTCGTGGCTGCCCCGATGCCCGGCGAAGAAGTCCTCGACTGGCTGCGCGGCACCTCGCGATCCCGGTGAGCTTCGCGGCCCGGCATCCGGACTCCGCTAAGTAGAACAAGTCGTCGACCACCCGGGGCTCCGGCGGCGCGACGGGCCGCGGCCGGCGGTCGGCCACGACGACGTTCAGGCCTTCTTCGCGGCGTCCAGAAGGTAGGCGCGCAGCCACTCGAGCGCTTCGGCATTCAGCCCGGCGCCGGCGGTGAAATCGCCCTGGTCGGACGAAATGTGCAGCCGCTTGCCCTGCAGCTTCAGCGTTCGCCCGTGGGGTGGGCGCGCTTCCCTTCGCGGTCCCGCAGTTCGATGCCTTCGATCGCGGCCAGGTCGACCTCGAAGTTGCGTTGCTTCTGGTGGGGCGCGACGTGACTGAGCGTGCCGTCGGCGATCGTCAGTCGGCGGGGATTGGCCTTGCCGAGGAACTGCATGAGCAGGCCGAAGCCGGCGAACACCAGTCCTCCCGCGGCCAGGCCGAACTGCATGGTGAGGACGCCGAGCACGGTCATGACCCCACCGAGAATGATGAACAACCGGACGAGCAGCGGCGATTCCGGCGCCCGCAGAGCCACGCTCACTCGGCCATCGCCCCCGCATCGCCGAACACGCCGGCGGGAACGACATCGTTGATGGTCCAGGCCAGCAGGCCGACCAGGGCCGCGAGGAAGAGCCCGAGGACCAGGGGTTTGCCGCCGCTGCGGACCTCGATCTCGATCGGCAGGGCGTCGAACGAGCTCCGGGCGTCGACAAGGACGCCGTCGTACTTGTACTCCTTCGGCATGGCGATGCTCCCGGATTGCGCGCGTACTTCACCCAAATACGCAAACGCGCCCGGAGTCCATCCGGCGTGGCTACCGGATCGATTCCCGATTCAATTCCCGGTTCGATTCCCCGATCAGTCCCGTTCTGCGCGCATGCTCGATCATGTCGTCGGTGTTGTCGCTGAGCAGCAGGGCGCAGTCGGCGCGTTTCGCGGCTTCCGCCAACTGCTCGATCTCGCCGGCGCGGGTGGAGGAGCCGGTCACGTCGCGGATATAGACCGCCGTGACGCGGCCGGGATGGCGCTCGACGATGTCGAGGTAGACCTCCGGGTCGTGCTGGCCGCTGTCGCCGATCAGCACGAACGGGAGATCGTCGTACAAGTCGAGCATGTCCTCGATGACATCGCGCTTGTGGTCGACCGCACGTCGCGGCAGCGGCCGTTGCACGGTCAGGCCCCAGTCGCGCAGGAACAGCACCGGGCCGACCGGGATGTCGTGTCGCTGGAAGAAGGCCTCGAGCATCTCGTAGATGCTCCAGGGCGCGCGCGACACGTACAGCATCGGGTTGTCCTGCTGGCCGTCCGGTCCGGCATGCAGGGCACGGTAGAAGTCGCCGACCCCGGGGAAGGCTTCGCGCGATTCCGCGCCGGTGGCGAACAATCGCCAGATCATCTTCAGCTTGTTGGCCACGCCGGTGTACATCACGGTGTCGTCGATGTCGCTGATGACGACGAACCCGGCGCGGCGCGGCGCCACGTAGATCTCCACATCGGCGCAGATGTCCGCGTCGTCCGCCAGGCAAAGCCGGACCTCGTTCAGGCCTTCGGAAAGCGGCAGGCCCTGCGCCTCTTCGACGCGAAAGCCGAAATAGCCGTACTTGTCGGTCGTGGTCCGGAACTCGCGGTCACCGACGGCGAGCACGACCTCCTGGTCACTCGCTCCCCGCCGGAACAGGCGGCGGACGAAGCGCAGCAGGTCCCGCAGGAAGCGACCCTGGGGCGCGACGGACGCCCGCCCGGGCTGCCGGAACACGCGGCCCACCAGGGCCAGGCGATGGCTGGAGCCGTAGCCGCGGTAGGGCTGGATCATTCGCCCCTTGTGCTCGCTGCCGCGCCGGATCGGGCGGGCAATCACACGCAGCAGCTTCTTGATCATGGTCATGGCCGGACGATCATGGGTCGGGTCCCTTCTGAAGCGCGCAACCGACCATACCAAGCCGCGCGCGGAGGGAAGGTGTCGGTGGCGTCGGGCCTCGGTCCGCGGTCACGGGCCGCGCGTCATCAGGACGCCCGCCGGTTTGCGTGGCCGGGTCGGGTTCGCTACATTGCCCGATCGATCCTTCCGAGACCGCGACGCGACGATGAACGACGCAGACCGCGAGAGTAGTGGACGCCGACGCAGCATCCTGAAGGGAATCGGCCTGTCGACCGGCGGCCTGGTCGTCCTGACGCTGTGCGGGCTGGTCGCCTGGGGCGTGATCATCGAGCCGCGCTTCCTGCTCGACGTTCGAACGGAGACCGCCGAAGTCCGGAACCTGCCGCCGTCCTGGGAAGGGGAGACCCTCGTGCTGATGGCCGACCTGCAGGTCGGCATGTGGCTGGACAATGACGGCATGGTGCGCAAGGCCGTGCGGAAGGCGATCGAACTCGGTCCCGCCGCGGTGCTGATCGCCGGCGATTTCATCTACGGCGAGAGCCCGGATCGCATCGAACGCGCGGTGGAGCTCGTCCGTCCGCTGGCCGAGGCCGGCATCCCGACCTATGCGGTGTTCGGCAACCACGACTATTCCCTGATGTTCCGGGACAGCGAGCTCGATGAAGGCGCGGCGGGCGAGCTGGCCGCCCGGCTCGAGGACGTCGGCATCGAGGTGCTCGAGAACGAAGCCCGGCCGATGCCCTCCCGGCGCGGCGGCGCGCCGCTGCACGTCGTCGGCATCGGATCGGAATGGGCCGGCCGGAGCCGCTCGAGGGATGCGCTGGCGCAGCTCCCCGACGCCGAGCCACGCGTGGTCCTGATGCACAATCCGCTGGGCTTCCGCGATCTGCCCGCCTACGCCGGATCGCTGACGCTGAGCGCCCACACCCACGGCGGCCAGCTGCGCATTCCGTTCACCCGGTCGACCAGCTGGCTGGACATCACCAAGGAGCGCGAGGTCCTGGCCGACGGCTGGGGCGAGCAGGGCGTCGGTGCGACGGGGAACCGCATCTACGTGAACCGGGGCATCGGGTTCTCGTCGATCCCGGCCCGCTTCCGGTGCCGGCCGGAGTTGACGGTCTTTCGCCTCGAGCGTGCCGTCGGCGACGTGCCGGCCCATGGTCCCGAGGGCGATAGCGGTGATGACCCGGGAACGCCCGACGAAGGGGACGGCGAGCCCTGATCGGTTGCTGGTACAGACGATTTTCGCGCGGCCGGACCGGGCCGCAGCGCCATCGATTTCGAAGAAAGGAACCCTCCGGACATGGTGAACAAACAACTGCTCGACGCATCGGTGCGGCCGATCGAAGACCTCCGCGCGTGGCTTTCGGACCACATCAGCCGGGAACAGGCCCGATTGCTGATCGCGCTGCTGGTCTTCTCGCTGCTCGTGCTGGGCTTCATCGGCCTGGCCGACCAGGTGACCGAGGGCGAAACCCGGAAGATGGACGAGCGGCTGTTCCTGATGCTGCACGAGGACGACGGCACGCCGATCGGACCGGAGTGGGTCGAGGAGATCGGCCGCGACGCGACCGCGCTGGGCGGCAACACGATCCTCACGCTGGTCGCACTGGCCGTGTTCGGCTACCTGGGGCTCAACCAGCGCTGGAAGGACGCCTCGATCGTTGCGATCTCCGTCATCGGCGGCGTGATCGTCAGCCTGTTGCTCAAGGAACTCTTCGACCGGCCGCGACCCGACCTCGTCCCCCACCTGTCGCATACGTTGACCTCGAGCTTTCCGAGCGGACACTCGATGCTGGCGGCGGTGACCTACCTGACCCTGGGCGCCCTGGTGGCCGAGATGGCCGAGCGGAAGCGCCAGGTCGTCTATCCGCTGGTCGTCGCGCTGCTGCTGACGGTGATGGTCGGGGTGAGCCGCGTGCACGTCGGCGTGCACTGGCCAACGGATGTGCTGGGCGGATGGATGATGGGTGCGGCCTGGGCGTTGCTTTGCTGGACGGTGATCCGCTGGCTCCAGCGGCATCGTGCCCTGACCGGCAAGGGGGACGAATCGAACGACCCGATCGAACAGGATCGCCTGACCGCCAGCGACGAGTGAGCGTTTTCGGCGGCGTGCGAGAGCCCGGCGGTTCCGACGGGTTGGGCCACGCCCGGTTCAAGGCTCCGCGGGACGCCCATCGGGAATCAGCGCCAGCTTGCCGATCGTGCGGCCCGACTCGATCCGGCGCTGGGCTTCGGCGGCCTCGTCCAGGGGCCAGGTCTCGACGGGGAGCGGACGCAGGTCGCCGGTCCCGAAGCGCTCGAGCAGCCACGCCATGCCTTCGCGCAGACTCGGTGCGTGCGACTGCAGGAAACTCAGGTTGGCGGCCAGCACGCTCCTGTTGGACTTGGTCATGTGCAGCGGGTTGAAGCGAGGGGTCTTCAGCCAGTCGCGCGCGAGCTTCAGCCAGTCAAGGCGGCCGTTTCGCGGAAGCATCGAGGCGAAGCCGTAGACCAGCAGGCGGCCGGTCGGCGCCAGGTGTTCGTAGCTGGCCTTGAGCGTCTTCACCCCGTTGGCATCGAAGACGGCGTCGTAGCCGTCGGGCGCCAGCGATTCGGCGCGGGGCCAAAGATCTTCTTTCGAGGCGTCGATCACCGCGTCCGCGCCCATGTCGAGGGCATGGTCGATCTTGTGCGTGCCGCCGACCACGCCGACGGTGCGCGCACCGGCAAGCCGTCCCAGTTGAAGCACCGCGGAGCCGACGCCGCCAGCGGCGGAATGGACCAGCCAGGTCTCGCCGGGCCTCGGATGAAGCTGGCGGTGGATCATCCACCACGCGGTCAGGAACACGGTCGGCAGGGTCGCGGATTCGGCCATGGTCAGCCTGGCCGGCTTGGCGAACACGCCGTCGACGCCGAGCTTCAGTCGGCTGGTGTAGCCGTTGAACAGGGTCAGACCGATCACCGCATCTCCGATCGCCCAGTCGTCCACCCCGTCACCGACGGCGGCGATCGTGCCGGCGACTTCGAAGCCGGGCGTGATCGGGTAGCCGTGGAGCTTCTTCGCCGATTCGTACAGGCCCATGCGGACGATGCTGTCGGCGTAGTTGACGCCGGCGGCGGCGACGTCGATCACGACCTCGTTCGGTCCGGGTACCGGGTCGGGCGCTTCGACGAACTCCAGCGCGTCGTAGCCTCCCGGCCTGCGAATCAGGATGCGGTGCATCGGCGAAGAGGATCCACGGGGCCTGCCTCATTGTGCAGGACGGCGCCATGCCGGGTGCGTTCGGCCGGACGCGAGAGCGATCAGCAAGGTCGGTTCGTCGTCGGGCGTGGCGCTCGGCTCGCCGCCGGGGTCGGTCTCAGCCCAGCGCGTCCGGCGCGGGCGGCGAGGTTGCCTCGATGACCGTCGCCGGCTGATGGATGCGGAACCGGTGCCGCGTGTCGGCAGGAATCACGAAGGAGTCGCCCTCGACCAGCGTGTGCGGCGAACCGTCGATCACGACCAGGATTTCGCCGGCAATGACGTAGCCGGCGATTTCGTAGGGCCGGCTGCGGTCCGTCTCGTCGTCGGTGGCGTGGTCTTGCCAGAGCCGGAGCCCGACGCGCTCGCCCTGGGCCAGTTGGCGATCGCCGACCGGGCCCGGCTCGATATCGGCCCGGCGCAGGATCCGCGGCGCCCTCGATGCGTCCTCCGAGTCGCCGCCCCGGTCGTCGCGGTAGTCCGACCCTCGACCGGCTCGTTCGAAGCCGGTGAAGCCATGCGCCTCGGCGGCGAAATCGGCCTCGCGCACGTCGCGTTTCGGTGCGCCGTCGACGTCCTTGCCGTCGGCGTCCAGGTTGTGCGGGGCGTTCTCGCTGTCGATGCCGCTCGGCCGATCGCTCATGGCTGCTTCGCTGCTGGAAAGGTTCTCCACCATCGCGGACGTGCGTGAAACGGGAATGAACCGAGCCGGCCCTGCGGCGCGGCTCGCTTCGCGGCGCTGCTAGCGGGTCGGCAGACGCAGAGGCTGGCGGTTGCTCTCGAAGCCGTCCTCGAACAGCAGTTCGGGGAGGACGGAGGTCACGGTGATCTCGAAGCCGTCGACGGTGGCCGAATCGATCGCGATGCTGATCCGGCCATCGGGAGAGACGAAGGTCTCGCCGACCCGGAACATGGTGCCTTCGTTGGCTCCGTAGTTCGCCGGTGGATCGGCGGTATCGACCGCCCAGGCCGGTTCCGAGCGGCTCGTATCGACGTGCGAGATGATCACCGCGTTGCCGGGCAGGTTGCCGTCGTAGCCGTCGAGCGCGCGCGCCTCGACCGTGTACCAGTCGTCCGTGCCCAGGATCGGGACGCGGATCATCCGCAGGTTCGCGGTCGACGGCACGGTCATGGCGTCGACGATCACGGTAACGCTGGAGTCGGGCAGCACCTCGAGCACTTCGCTCGCCGCGAACCAGCCCAGGATGTCCTTGTGGAACGCGGTGTGGTGCTTGCCGAGACGGCCGAAGGTCGGATCGTCGACCGCGTTGCCGGTCGCCGAGCTCATCACGTCCCAGGGGCTGTCGTAGGGGTTGCCGTCGTTGTCGAAGTTGTTGGCGTGGGGCAGGCCGAAGCCGTGCCCCATCTCGTGCGCGATCACGCCGCTCTGGGCATAGGCCCACGGCGGTTCCCAGGTCACCCGCCAGCTCTTGGTCACGCCGTCGAGCGTGGCGAAGCGGCCGCCGCCCCAGGCACAGCAGTCGAGCTCGGCGTTGAACATCTGGTTGATGCCGGAGAACCCGCCGGTTCCGCCGTTGGAATAGTCCACGAAAGGGTCGGCCGCCGCGGTGCAGTCGTTGAACAGCGCGTTGCGGTTGGAGTTCGAGCCGTTGCCCGGATCGGGCACGTAGAAACCCTGCGGCTGGGGCAGGTCGACCCAGTCGACGGCGGTGCTGCCGACGATATCGATCGTGCCGTAGGACTGCTTGCGCCAGTAGTCGTCGAGGCCGCCGAACGCGTTGGCGTACATGTCCTGGAAATAGGTCCGGTCGCGCGGTTCGTCGGGGATGTCGGCGAACTTGCACAGGATCGACACCCACGGCTGCGAGCCGACCACGCCGCCCCGTGCGCCGGAGCGGTCTTCGAGCAGGGTCAGCGCCAGGGCGCGGCGGACGGTCCGATGCGAGCCGTCGATCGAGGCCGCCGGCGCGGCGAGATGGACTCGCACGCGGCGTCCGTTCCAGGCCAGGAAGCCGCCGTTGAGTGCCGCGAGCTGTTCGCTGACGCCGAATTCCACGATTCCGCCGTGGTCGTCGGTCAGGGTCAGGATCACCTGCGAGGGCGCGCCCGATCCGGGCGGCGGGTCGCCCCAGAGCACGTCCACCCGGCCTTCGATCATCTCGGCGCCGATCGCACCGGCACTGGGCGACAGGCACAGGAGAAACGCGAAGGTCAGGAGTGCGGTCGGTCGTCGGTGCACGGGAGCGGTCCGGGGACGGGTGCGATGCTGGAGTATGCCGCAAGGAACGGATTGGCGGAATCTGCGGGGCCCGGCGCTGCGACGGGCAGGCCGTGTGATGGGGCGCGCATCGGCAGGAGCGGGCCAGTCCTGGCCGGCCAGGGGTGCGCCTTGCGACCGGACCTGGTCGCCCGGAAGCCCGGTCAATGGCCGCTTTCGTTTGCGTGGCGTGATTTACGCGCGGTTTTCGTTTCAAGCGTACACACTGCAATTCTGTCGATGAGGGCTGGGCCATGTTCAAACGACTGCTGGCACTTCTGCTTCTGCTTCCCGGGTCGGCGATGGCCGTGGACGGGGTTCGGGAAATCAATCAGGCCTGCGCGCTGGCGGGCTGCTTTCCGGGCGACTCCCCTGGATTCCCGGTGACGATCAATCTGTCCGGCAGCTTTCGCCTGACCAGCGATCTGGATGTTCGCGGACTGTCGACGCCCCAGAACCGGACCGCGATCGATATCGGCAACGTGGGTGGCTCACCGGCGCTGGACGTGACCATCGACATGAACGGCTTTGCGATCCTCGGCCCGGTGAGTTGCACCGGTAATCCGGTAACGAGCTGTTCTCCCGCCGGCGGGACCGGCGACGGGATCAACACCAATTCCAATTCGAACGCCCACGTCCGGATTCACAACGGCATGATCCGCGGCATGGGGAGGTCCGCGATCAGTTGCGCCAACAACTGCAGAGTCAGTGACGTCTCGGCGGAGCAGAACGGGGGTACGGGATTCGCGGATCCCAACGGGGACAGCCTCTACATGCGCTGCGTCGCGCGTCGCAACGGATCGAACGGCTTCTTCGTCAAGGGCATCGTCCGCGATTCGATTGCCGTGGGCAATGCGAACTACGGTCTGTTCACCAACCCCGACAGCCAGATCATCTCCAGCCAGGTCATCGACAACGGCGGCAACGGCGTGCGGTGTTTCAGCTGCTCGCTGCTCGACAGCCTGGTCAACGACAACGTCGGATTCGGTGTGGAGTTCGGCGGCCGACCCATCTACGGCCGAAACCTGATCGACGGCAACACCGCCGGCGAGATCTCGGGCGCGGCACTGCAAGTCGATATCAACCGCTGTGGCAACGCGGCTTGCTGAGGAGACGGGCATGGAACGCTCACCGATGCATTCTTCAATGAAGATCGCGAGCGGCCTTTTCATCTTCCTGTTGGCCGGCGGGGTCTGCGCGCAGTCCGCGACACCGCTGCAGGTCATCCACTTCTCGGCCGACATCGAGACCACGTTTCCGGGCGACGGCGGCACGCTGTTCCTGAGCGACCATGGGGTTCTCGACTACGACCTCGACGAGGGCTTCGCCGACGGTTCGAACTACCTCGGTGACCTCGGCCCCGCGGACATCGACGCCTATCACGACCTGTCCGACGGTTGCGGGCCTCGCCTGTTCAGCGTCGACATCACCACCGACCTCGGCGGCCTGGTCGTGCGGCCGGCCGACATCGTCAATGATCTCGGCAGCATCGTGCTCGACGGCATTGCCGAAGGC
This sequence comes from Halomonas denitrificans, assembly GCA_019800895.1. NCBI lineage: Bacteria > Pseudomonadati > Pseudomonadota > Gammaproteobacteria > Oceanospirillales > Halomonadaceae > Halomonas > Halomonas denitrificans. The sequence continues at coordinate 201,784 of JAHVKF010000002.1, read as the reverse complement.
ATCCCCGACGGCGTCGACATCGACGCGGTCAGCCGGGACCCCGACAGCTGCCTGATCGTGTTCTCGATCGACGTGACCGCGGACTTCGGCGGCGCGACCTATCGTCCCGGCGACCTGATAGGCTGGGATCCGGGCAGCGGGTTCTCGCTGTACCGCGTCGACAACTTCGGAGTCGACATCGATGCGTTGCACCTGCTCGAGGACGGACGCTACCTGATCAGCACCACCACCGAGGTCGACTACGGCGACCTGACCGCGTCCGACGACCAGGTGGTCGAGGTCATCCCCGGCGGCCCGGGTTCGTTCCAGGTGCTGGCCTTCGACCCGGCCGCACTGGATGCAAGCTGGGGTCCGGCCGACCTCGATGCGCTCGCCGCGGAGCGCAGGGTGTTCCCTGGCACGATCCGCTGGGTGGAGTCGGAGGTTTCGGTGCTCGAGGACGCCGGATCGATTTCCCTGGACGTCGAGCGGGTCGGCGGCAGCGACGGGGCGGTCGACGTCGACTGGGCCTCGTCGTCGGGGACGGCGACCGAGGGCGTGGACTACAACGCCGGCAGCGGGACGCTGAACTTCGCCGACGGCGACACCAGCTTCGGGGTCGTCGTGGTTCCGATCGACGACGCGCTGCTGGAGGGCGACGAGACCTTCACCGTGGCCCTGTCGAACCCGACCAACGGCGCAGCCCTCGGAAGTCCCAGCGTCATCACCGTGACGATCATCGACGACGAGGACTTCATCTTCGCCGACGGCTTCGAGGACTGAAGGTCGGTCGATCGAGCCGCTGCGCTGGCAGGTCGAGAAGGATTCGAGCCCGATCAGCGACGCCGGACCATCATGACCCCGGCGATCCCCAGCACGATGCCGGCCACCCAGTAGAGCAGCGCCTGGTCGCTGACGGTGCCGGTCATCACCTGGCTGAACCAGGTCCCATCGGTCCGGTCGGCCACCAATTGGCCCTGCCAGAGCAGCCATGCGCCACAGGCCAGCAGGATCCACCCCAGCAGCTTGCTCTTCGGCATCCTTCGGTCCTCCGGGTCCGACTCCTGGTTCGAGCATACCCCAGAAATCGAGGGTTTCCGCTCGCTTGCACTGCTGCGGGTGCGCTCGGATAATCAGCGACCTGCATTCCTGATGGGAGCTTCACCATGATGTCCAACCGAACCCTGCTTCCCCTTGCACTCCTTTCCCTCCTGCTCGCCGGCTGCGGTTCCGGCGACGATTCCGGGTCCGCGTCCTCCGCGCCGGAACCGGCACCGATGGATGCGGCGACGGCCGATGAACCGACGGCCGGTGAGTCGACGACCGCCGAAGCCATGGACGACGACGGCATGGCAAACGGCTCCACGACCGACGAGGCCGGCGGACGCCTGGCGGCGATCCTCGCCGACCAGCCCGAGGAGGTCCGCGCGCGCTACGACGCCCGGAACCCGCAGGAGACGCTGGAGTTCTTCGGCATCGAGCCGGGCATGACGGTGGTCGAGGCCCTGCCCGGCGGTGGCTGGTACACCCGCATCCTGTTGCCGTACCTGGGCGCGGACGGCACGCTGATCGGTGCCAACTACCCGATCACCCTGTTCGAGCAGTTCGAGTTCGCCACGGAAGAGTTCCTGGCCGAACTGGCCGGCTGGGCCGAGGCGTTCCCGGCCCAGGCGGGCGGCTGGTGCGAAGACGACTGCGCCACGGTCCGGGCGTACTGGATGGGCGATCTCCCCGAGGACCTGCGAGGCACGGCCGACGCGGTGCTCTACATCCGCGCGCTGCACAACATGGCGCGATTCCAGAACGAGGGCATCGACGATTACCTCGACCAGGCCTTCGCCGATGCCTTTGCGGTGCTCAAGCCGGGCGGGGTGATGGGCGTGGTTCAGCACGCGGCCGGCGAGGACATGCCGGCGGCCTGGGCCAGCGGCGAGGCCGGCTACCTCAAGCCGTCGTTCGTCATCGCCCAGGCCGAGGCCGCCGGCTTCGAGCTCGAGGCCGAGAGCGACATCAACGCCAATCCCGCCGACAAGCCCACCGCCGAGGACATCGTCTGGCGGCTGGCGCCGAGCCTGGGCACCACGGAAGAAGGCACCGAGGCGCGCGCCGAAATGGAGGCGATCGGCGAGTCGAACCGGATGACGCTGAAGTTCCGCAAGCCGGAGTGATGTGCCGCCGACGCGCGGGACGATCGGAGGGCATCCAGCCCCTTATCGACCCCCTTGCCTGGCGTCCGTCCGATGTCGAGCACGAGAATTCCGGCTGGACGTAACACCGTCGCCCCGGGCTCGGCCCGTGGGCCGTCGATGTTCTGATCCCGGCCCGGCCGTTTCGTGGGCCGGGCAAGGACTACGCGAAACTCGAAGTCACTGGATCCCGGCTCAAGGCCGGGACGACGGGATGGGCTACACGCTGGAACCCGGCGCGCGGCCGGGATGGAAGGCGCGTCGTCTCGCCGCAAACCCGCCTTTGCGCCGGGAGACAGGGAAGGCGTGCGGGGCGCCGGAGCTTCCCGGGTCGACCGGATGCCCCGTTAACGGGTAACCCGCGCGCAACAAAGTCGGGCTAGACTCCCTCGCTGCTGACCCCACGCCAACCACACGAGAGGGACCCCCGTGACGGGCCAAATCACCAGGAAATTCGCCGCGGCATCGGTTGCCGCGGTCCTCGCCGCTCTGCTTTCCGTACCTGCGCTGGCGCAGGACCTGTGGATCAACGAATTCCACTACGACAACGGCGGCGGTGACGTCGGCGAGTTCGTCGAGGTGGTGGTGGCCGACAGCGTGGCGACCGCGCCGGCGAACCTGTCGGTGGTGCTCTACAACGGCAGCAACGGCACGGACTATGCCACCCACACGCTCGACACGTTCACGGCCACCTCGGTTCCCGGCTTCACGATCTACGACAAGGCGATCTCGGGCATCCAGAACGGCGGACCCGACGGCCTCGCGCTGGTCGATGGCGCTGCGGTCGTCCAGTTCCTGAGCTACGAGGGCAGCTTCACGGCGACCAGCGGGCCGGCCTCGGGCCAGACTTCGGTCGATATCGGCGTGGCCGAGGACGGCGGTACCCAGATCGGCGAGTCGCTGCAGCTGACCGGTTCCGGCTCGAGCTATGCCGACTTCGCCTGGCAGGCGCCGGCGGCCGACAGCCCGGGCGCGGTCAATGGGGGCCAGACGCTCGTCGCGCCGACGGTGCTCCCGCTGTTCAACGAGATCGACGTGACCAACCAGTTCATCGAGATCGTCGGCGAGCCGGGCACGGACCTCAGCGATTTCGACTTCATCGTGATCGATCTGGGCGGCAGCGTTATCCGTCACTTCGACCTGAGCAACAGCATCCAGGCGGACGGCTACTGGCTCGGTGGCGGCTTCGGTCTCTTTGCCGGCTACGGAGTCGACGGGTCGGAAGTCGAGCAGACGTTCAATTGGAACGGAGATGCCGATTCCGTCACCTACTTCCTGGTCCAGGGGTTCACCGGTGCGGTCAACGACGACCTCGATACGGACAACGACGGCATGCTGGACGCGACGCCCTGGGCGGCGGGCGCCAGCGACGTGGCCTTCAGCCTGAACGGCAATGCGGTCCAGGTCTACAGCGACAACCTGTTCAATCGTCCCGACGTTGCCGGCGCGTTCCTCTGCCCCGACGAGACCGGCGCCTGGGTGGGCATGCAGTCCTCGCCCGACGACGGCACGCCGGGTCAGCCCAACAACTGCGCGGGCCGTATCCCGCCGAGCGTGACCGCGGTCGATCCCACCGACGGCGCCACGGCGGTGCCGGTGGGCACGTCGCTGACGATCGACTTCGATCGCACCGTCGACGCAACCGGCGCCGCGGTCACGCTTGACTGCGGGGCCGGTGCAGTCCCGTTCTCCGGCCTGCCCCAGACCGGCGTCACCCAGCTGGTGATCACGCCCGACAGCGACCTGCCGCTGAACGTGGAATGCTTCGCCGCCGTGATCGCGAGTGAGGTGACCAACGCCGCCGGCGACCCGATGGTCGCCGACGTCGACTGGGCGTTCCGGACCGAACTCGGTGCGCTGGAGATCCACGAGATCCAGGGGTCCGGCGCAGCCTCGGCCTTCGACGGCCAGGTCGTGACCACCGAGGGCAACGTGGTCACGGCCGTGACGGCCGACGGCTTCTTCATGCAGACGCCGGATGCGCGGGCCGACGGCGACGTCGATACCTCCGACGGCATCTTCGTGTTCACCAACACGGCACCGACGGTCGCGATCGGTGATCTCGTCGACGTCACAGGCGAGGTGGTGGAGTTCTTCGAGTTCACCGAATTCACCAACAACCCGACCGTGACCGTGGTCGGCACCGGTCCGCTGCCGACGCCGGTGACCTTCGACGCCAGCGTGCCGTCGCCGAACCGCATGGCGCCGTCGTGTGCGATCGAGTTCGAGTGCTACGAAGGCATGCGCGTGTCGATGCCCGAGGGCATCATCGGTTCGGGCAACCAGGAGTTCGGCAGCGAACCGCTGGCGGAGGTCTCGGTCAAGGCCGGCGGCCTGCGCAACCTGCGCGAGCCGGGCATCGAGTTCCCTGGACAGCCGGGCCTGCCGACCTGGGACGGCAACCCGGAAGTCTTCGAGATCAGCCCGGCCGCGCTCGGCCTGCCCGAGCTGGCCCTGTTCGGCGGCACCCGGGTCCAGGCCGAGGGCGTCCTGGCCTTCAGCTTCGGCGACTACGAACTGTGGCCGTCGGTGCTGAACATCCTCGACGAACCGACGCTGCCGGGCACCGTCGCGCCGCCCGCGGCCGGCGAGGTGGCGATCGGCTCGATCAACGTGCTGCGCCTGTTCGACGACGTCGACGACCCGGGCACCGACGACCCGATCGTGGACCCGGCGGTCTATGCCGAGCGCCTGGATCGCTTCGCCGATCACATCGTCAACACGATGAGCGCACCGGCGGTGATCGCCTTCCAGGAGGTCGAGAGCGCGGGCGTGCTGCAGGACCTGGCGGCCGAGATCGCCGCGCTCGATCCGTCGCTGGTCTATTCGGCCGAGCTGATCGAGGGCAACGACGTCGGCGGAATCGACGTCGGCTACCTCGTCCGCGACGACGTCACGGTGCTGAACGTGGACCAGCTCGGCGAGAACGAGATTCTCAGCTTCGACGGCTCGCTGCTGCACGACCGGCCGCCGCTGCTGCTGCAGGTTCGTTTCACCGATGGACCGGACACGCTCGACGTCAACCTGCTGGCGGTGCACAACCGCTCCCTGGGCGGCATCGACGGCTCGGAGGCGACCCGCATCCGGACCAAGCGCCTGGAGCAGGGCCAGTCGATCGGCCAGATGGTCCAGGACCTGCAGACGGCCCAGCCGGAGACGCCGCTGATCGTGCTCGGCGACTTCAACGCCTACGAGTTCAGCGACGGCTACGTCGACCTCACCGGCCAGATCGCGGGGACCGCGGTCGATGCCGACAACGACTTCTGGGCCCCGCCGATCCCGTCGCCGGCGCTGGAGAACGCGACCCTGTCCCTGCCGCCCCAGCAGCGCTACAGCTTCGTGTTCCAGGGCACGGCGCAGGCGCTGGACCACGCGCTGTACAGCCGGGCGGCCGCTCCGCACTTCCTGGCCATGGCCTACACGCGGGGCAGCGCCGATGCGCCCGAGGTCTACAACGATACGCCGCCGGTCGGCGAGGAGAGCCTGGGCGTCTCGGACCACGATTCCTTCGTGATCCAGCTGTCGATCATCGCGGAGTTGCTGTTCGCCGACGGCTTCGAGTCGAACTGATCGGCGAAGCGCGGTCGACGCGGTCGGGTCCCCCGGGGCCCGACCGGGATTTCCTGCGCAACGCGGGTGCGGGCGCGGGCCTTGCGCGGACGGCGCGGGATTCCCGAGCGCCGGCCGACGCGCTGCCGTTCCGCGATGCTTGCCATAATCGGGGTCGGTCCCTGATCCCGAAGCTCGTCTCTTGCCACAGATTGCACTGTTCTTCCTGCTGGTCTTCTTCGTGGCCTTCCTCGGCTTCTGGCTGCTGGGGATGGTCTACGGCGTGTTCTTCCGCCGGCCGGCGGTCTGGTTCCCGGCCCGCCTGGCCGCGACGATGGCGCTCGCGGGGATCGGCGGCGCCGTGGTCGGCGGGTTCGGCGGCATCGTGCTGTCGACCGTGGTCATGGATCGGGCCTTCGCCAGGCGCGAGGACTACCGCACGCTGCCGGTCGTGGTGGCCGGCGCGGTGATCTCCACCGTGGTCCTGGCCGGCACGCTGTTCGCGGCCTATGCGCTGGCCTGGCAGGTGTTCGACTAACGGCGTTGGGCTACAGGAACACGGCGTTGCACAGCGCACGCCAGGATTCGCTGTTGCCGATCGGCTCGACGAACAGGGCGCCGAGGTTTCCGACCGCGGCAAGCACCAGGGCCGGATGCGCACGCCGGATGCGAACCATGAGGTAGACCAGCAGGCCGAGAATCGGGAACGCCGTCCAGAACACCGTGTCGACCAGCGTCCAGTCGCCCGGACCGACGGTGACCAGCAGGCCGAAGGTCAACAGGCGGGCCAGCGCCGGCATCAGCACCCAGAACAGGGTCGAGGCCATCCAGAGGACGTGGTCGTCGAGACTGCGGATCGAGAGGGTGGCCATCAGCACCGCGACCAGGAAGCCCAGGATGGTCAGCAGGTCGACGAAGGTCACGCCGTAGAGGAAGGTTGCCGGCGCGAAGGGGCTGCTCGTGGCTTCGATCGCGTTCTCGATGTTGAACGGCAGCACGGCCAGGCCCGAGGCGACGACCATGCCGGCCAGCACCAGCGCGACGATGCCGAAGCTGCGGTGCCGCTTCAGCCGGCCGCGCGTCGCCAACCAGGGTTGCACCACCAGCAGGCCCATCCATAGGGTGGCCGACAGGCCGTGCAGGTGCTGGAACCAGGTCGCGTCGCGAAGGTTCAGGAAGTAGGTCGGGGCGAAGCCCACGAGCGTGATGGCCAGCCCGGTGGCGAGCCAGAGGTGCAGGTTGCGGTAGACCTGGATTCCGCGCGGTGCAGCATGTTCCGCGACCGGAGTCCCGGCCAGTTCGGACGGCAGGCTCATGGTGAATCTTCCCTCGAAGGACAGGCGGCCCGCCTCCCGCGGGCCGCCGTCATCATGCGCCAGTCGCCGTTCGATTTCCAGCCGGGTCCGGTCTATTCCGACTCGCGCACGCCGATCAACTGTCGCGCCTTGAGCGTCGGTGCACGGCTGGTCTCCGTATTGGCCAGCACGACCACCACCCAGCCGGCGGGATCGACCGTGATGTCGAGATTGGCGCTGATGCCGATGAATCCGCCGGAGTGGCCGTACAGGGCGCGGCCCGGGTGGATGCCGAAGCCGTAGCCGTAGTCCGGGGAGCCGATCTCGGGCTTGCCGGTCGTCAGCGTCTCGGCCATGGCCGGCGAAACCAGTGTCCCATCGGTGAGCGCGTTCGCGAAGCGGAAGAGGTCGCCGACCGTGGAGTAGCAGCCGCCGGCCGGGCCGCCGCGAACGACGTGGTCGAACACGTTGTTGACGACCTCGGCCCCGTCCCGGCTCCAGCGCTCGGCGTAGCCGACGGCCAGGTTGTCGTTGACGCGGTCCAGTTCGAAGCAGCCGGATCGATCCATGCCGGCCGGGTCCAGGACATGGTGCTGAATGTAATCGAAGTAGTTTTCTCCGCTGACGACCTCGATCACCTTGCCCAGCACCATCATGCCGGTATTGGAGTACTGCCAGTCCGTACCGGGCTCGAAGGCGGGGGCCTGGCCGGCCGACAGGGCGAGGAAGTCGTCGACGGTACGCAGGGTCTTGCGCGCGGTGCGGTCGTAGTCCTCGGTGAAGTAGCTACCCAGGCCGGAGGTGTGGGTGAGCAGGTGCTCGATGCGGATCTCCGATGCCGCTTCGGCACTCGGATAGTCGATGAACTTCGACAGGGGATCATCGAAGGCCAGCTTGCCGGCTTCGACCAGTTGCCCAATGGCGACCGCGGTCCAGGTCTTGTTCATGGAGCCGAGGTTGAAGCGGGTATGAACGGTATTCGGCGCGTCGAAGTCGCGGTTGGCCAGGCCCCAGGCCGCCTGGCCGAGGACGGTGCCGTCGTGTGCGATCAACACTGCGCCGGAGAACAGGTCCCGCTCGGCCAGCTCTCCGACATAGGCCAGCCAGCGCTCGGCAACCTCGCGTTCGGACAGGGGCCGTTCGATCGCGGGCATCGGGGCGCGCCCGACCATCATCCGCTCGACGCGATGCGGTTCCTCGGCCTCGACCTGAACGCCGAGCATCCAGCGCTCTCCGGTCGCTGCCTGCTTCGTGATCACGTCGATCCTCTCCGGCCGGCTTTCGAGCACTTCGACGACCTGCATGCCGCCGCGGCGATGCCAGTCCATGAAGCTCGCGATTCGCCGGTCGATCGGCAGGAAGCCCGCGTACTCGTCGGTGTAATGCCTTCCCACGTAGTCGGCCACTCGATCGGGCGTCGCATTGGCCATCAGGCCGATCAGTTCGTTCAGGCGCTGGGCGGCCGGCGTGTCGGGCAGGTCGGCGGCATGGGCCAGCGAACCGGCGAACGACAGGCAGACGAAGGCAAAGACAACCCGTGTGTTGTGAAGAATGCGCATGGCAGTGTGCTCGAGGTGAGGGCTCCAGTGCACAGGACGCGTGAGCAAGGGAAAGGGTCGCAACGAATTGCGGACAGCAATCCACGGCCAAGGTCGCGGCACCGAGGCGTGCGCTCCGCGAGCCGGTTCGGACTCCTGCCGCCGAGGTGCATCGCCGATGCGTGGTCGGACCTCGGGGTCCGCCTTGTCCGTCGTATCGCGCCGGGCTATGCTTGATCCCGCATTCATGATCGCGTCTGTACGGTCGTACCGTCACGATCGTTTCTCGACGGTAACGAGCAAGCAGACCGCTCTCGAGGATCGGGCCAGGCGAACGATCGTGAGTGAAGCGCCGCGTCGGCCTGTCATGCCGCCGTCACCGGTGCCGGCATACCGGACCGCGTGACAGCGTATCGTGGCAGGGCGCCGACTGCGTCGACGCACGATCGCGACCCACACAATCCATCGACGAATCAGGGAGACACCATGGCTGGAAAATTCGAGATCTACAAGGACAAGGCCGGCGAGTTCCGCTTTCGACTCAAGGCCGGAAACGGCCAGAACATTCTCGGCAGCGAGGGGTACGCGAAGAAGCCGAGCTGCATGAACGGCGTCGAGTCGGTCAAGAAGAACTCGCAGAACCCCGATCGCTTCGAGTGCCACCAGACGCCGTCGGGCAAGTGGACCTTCCGGCTGAAGGCGACCAATGGCCAGGTCATCGGCACGAGCCAGACCTACTCGTCCGAGTCGGGCTGCCGCAACGGCATGAAGAGCGTGGCCACGTCGTCGGCCGGCGCCACGATCGACGACCAGACGGCCTGACCGTCTGTTGCGCCGGGACCGCGTTCCCGTCCGACGGGCGCGGTTCTCGGCGCAGTCCCACGCTTACCGCTCCGATCGCGCGCCGGCGGGCCGGAGCGATCGGCTCGCCGTTGCACCGAGCACATCTTGAGCGCCATCTCTTCCCGCTTCCTTGCCTGGACCTGCCTTGCGGTGGGTGCGCTCGGCGCGGTTCCGCTGGCCAAGAAGCTTGCCCTCGAGGCCGGTGGCACGCCGGTCGCGGTCGCCGTGCTCACCACGGGCGTCGCGGCCGGCCTGGTGCTCGCCTGGGTGATCGCTCGTGGCCACGGCGGGCGCCTGCTGGACCTCGATCGGCGGTCCGCATTGGCGGTCCTCGCCGTCGGTGCGCTCGGGTCGGGCGCGGTTCCGCTGATGGGCCTGCTTGCGATGACGGCGACCAGCGCATCCAATCGCGCGCTGTTCCAGTCGGCCTACCCGGTGGCGACCGCGGCCGCGGCTTGGCTGCTCCTCGGCGAGCGGCCGTCGTGGATCACGCGCGGCTTGATCGTGCTGGTCTGTGGCGGACTGGCATTGATGAACGTCGAGGGTGGCGGCGACGGCATCGGACTGGGTTGGCCGTTCTGGCTGCTCCTCGGCACGCTGCCGTTGATCGGCCTGGCCGACGTCATCGCCAAGAAGGCGCTGGACGATCGCCGACCGGAAACGGTCGCGGCGGGTCGGGTCGTCGGCGGCTTCTGCGTGCTTCTGCTGGCGCTGCCCTGGTTCGACGCTCGACTGGTCGAAACGGTTCGACTGGCGGCGCCCACGCTGGCCGTGGCCGGTCTCGGCATGGCGATCTTCGCGATCGCTCTCTACCAGGTCTTCGACCGGACCCGGGCCTCGATCGCCGCCAGCCTGATCGCTCTTGCCCCGGTACTCACCCTGGCGGGGGAGGCATGGATGCTGGACGTGTCCCTGACCCTCCTGCAATGGTGCGGTTTCGCCGTCGTGCTTGCCGGCGTGATCGGGCTGGCGCGCCGAGCCTGACGTCGCCGGCATCGCCGGGTCCGGCGGTCCCTCAGCGATCGGAATCGACGACCCGGTTCCGCCCCGCTCGCTTGGCTTCGTAGAGCGCGAGGTCGGCGCGATGGAGCAGGCCGGGCAGCGCGTCGGCACCCTTCGGGATCGCCGACACGATGCCGGCGCTGATCGTCACCCCCGAGGTGCCGAGCGCCTCGGGCGTACGTCGCTGGATCTCGGTGCGAAGGTTGTCGGCGATCCGCTTCGTTGCATCGGCGTCGGCACCCGGCAGCAGGCAGACGAACTCCTCTCCGCCGAAGCGTGCGACGCGATCACCGCTACGCACGCCTTCGCGCAGCAGCTGCGCGACGACCTGCAGCGCGCTGTCGCCGGCCAGGTGGCCGTGCCGATCGTTGTAGGGTTTGAAACCGTCGATGTCGAGAAGCGCGACGCCGACGGGCGCGCCACGCCGGGCGGCGTCCTCGAGGATCTCGAAGGCATCGGCGGTCAGACTGCGGCGATTGGCGAGGCCGGTGAGCGGATCGCGATAGGAAAGTTCGGTCAGCCGGGTATTCAGCGCGTTCAGTTCGGCGGTCCGCTTGTCGACCTGGCGCTGCAGCTGGTCCTGTCGGTGACGAAGGCTCCGGTTGTAGGCCATCACCCCGATCGCGGCCAGCGCAACGATCAGCAGCGCCGCAGCCGATCGGACGACGGTCCGCTGCCACCAAAGCGGCTCGACGGCCACCGTGAGCTCCAGCGGCTTCGCCTCGACGTCGGCAAAGTCCCGGGCCTGGACGACGAGCCGGTGTTCGCCCGGCGGGAGTCGGCCGAACCGGCGGCCGGCCTCGCTCGTCCATTCCAGGGGTGCCGGATCGTAGCCGACCAGCTCGCTGCGATAGCGACTTTCGGATTCGCGACGGTTGGTGCGCTGGACGTAGTCGACGCTCAGGCGGCGGGTGCCGGCGGGCACGCGGATCCGATCGGCGCCGCGGAGGGCGACCGCGGTGCCGTCGGCGCTCGCGCCGGTGAGGACCAGCGGATGCCGTTGCACGGCGCCGATCCGAACCGCGAGCGCCGGATCGAACACGCCGAGACCGGCGAGGGTGCCGACCCAGTAGCGATCGAACGCATCGACGGCCTGGGACCCCGTGTTGCATTCGTCATGGACCAATCCGTCCGACCGGCGGAAGACCCGTTCCGCGTAGCGTCCGCTGGTGGTCGGCATCAACAGCTGGACGCCGTTGTTGGTGCAGACGTAGATGCGCCCTGCCGAATCCTGCAACACGCTGTAGACCGTCGGGTCGGGCGGCGGCGGAATCGCGTTGTCTTCGATCCGGACCATCGTGGCCGGGTCGTCGACCGCGAAGCGCACCACGCCCTGCCGCAAGCTGGAGGCCCAGAGCTCGAGACCTCCGTCGTGCCGGACCAGCTCGAGATCGCGATAGCCGCCGTCCGCCGCCTCGACCGACGCGGCCAGGAAGTCCAGTGACCGGCCATCCCAACGGGCGATTCCGCGATCGCTGGCCATCCAGAGAAACGTGCTGCCGTCGTCGGTGACCTGCTCGGTCAGGCCCCACAGGTTGACCGGCGGCCGGGGTGACGCGACCTGCTTCCACCGGTCGTTTCGCCATCGCCACAGACCGCCGCCCCGGGTCCCGAACCAGGCCTCGGGGCCCTCCGGTCCCTGGCGAACCAGCGCCGAGATGGCCGGCGTTCCGGCATCCAGGAACGGCGCGTCGAGGGCGACGAAGCGGTCGTCGGGCAGGATTTCGATCAGCGCTCCGGCGTCGGTCGAGATCAGCATCCGGTCGGGCGCGGACGGGTCGAGGTCGAGTTGGAACAGCGCGGTGATCCCGCGCAGCAGGCCTTTGCCGGTCGCCGCGGGCCAGCGGGTCTCGCCCTCCGCCGACAGCCTCACCAGGCCGTCGCGGGCGCTGCCGAACCAGACCCGTTGTCGGCCGCGGTCATCGGCGTCGAGCAGCACCCCGAAGATGCCGTTGTCGGCCTCGCCCAGGCGGGACACCACCTGCCAGGGGCTCGGCTGGAGGTGCGTGCGAACGACCCCACCCTCGGTCGCCATCCAGAGCACCGGGCTGCCGTCCTGGTCGGGCTGCAGCGTGACCGATCGCACGGCGTTGGAGGGGAGGCCGTCGGACCGTCCGTGCACCTGGAGCGCGTCGCCGGTCAGCTGCAGCAGCCCGGCGCGGGAGGCGATCCACAGCGTGCGTCGACCGTTCGCGTCCCGGGTCGGCACGGCGGAATAGATCGCCTCGGTCGGCAGCGATCCGTCCGCCGCCCGCCAGCGGTCGATTCCGCCCTCGGTCAGCCTCGCGATGCCCGATCCGTAGGTCAGGACCCAGAGCTCCTCGCGTCCCCGGTCGTCGCTCCGGACCAGGTCGGTGAACAGGGCCAGGTCGAGGCCGAACTCGTCGGTCGGATGCCGACGCCAGTCCGCGCCTTCTTCGTCGGCCGGACGCCAGAGCAGGCGGCCCGGCGCCACGGCCAGCCACTCGCGCGGTTCGCCGAACAGCGTTTCCGTTCGGGCAATGCCGATCGCCCGGCCCGGCGGGCCGGGAATGCGGCCCGGGTCGAGGCGCCATTCGCCACCGACCCAACGCAGGACGCGGTCGTTCTGGCCGACATAGTGGACGGTCTGTCCATCCGGCCGGCGATACGAGGAAAAACCGTAGTGATAGCCCTCGATGCCGCTCAGGGCCCAGCGATGACCATCGAAGCTGGCCAGGCCCTCGCGTTCGAAGATGGCCCACAAGGTGCCGTCGGGCGTCCGGGCCAGGTCGCGAACCAGGCTGCGCGCTGCATCGAACTCCGCGTCGTGCCATCGGTAGCCGTCGAACCACGCCAGCGCCGAGGCCGACCCGGCCCAGGCGAATCCGTCCGCATCGAAGCCGACGGTGCTCCAGATCTCCTCGGACAGGCCGTCCTTGCCGGTGAAGCTTTCGAACGACGGCGGCGAGATGTCGGTGACGTCGAGCGGCGCGGTCGGCGAAGGGTCGGTGCGCGCGTTCGCCGGCCCTGGACCGAGGGCCAGCACCAGCAGCACGCAAACGAGGCGCGCCGTCGGCAGGACGCCGATCGGGGCGATGGGCGGAGCAGTGGTCGGGCGCGAGGCCGCGCGACGGGGACCCAAGGAATCGGCACCTCGAGGACGGTCTGCCCACAGTCTACGACGGGGCGCCTTCGAGATGCGATGCCGGGCGCCGCTGACGGTGCCCGGCGGTTCGAAACGCGGTCAGGGCCGCGTCTGGCCCGATCCCCGCACGAGGTATTTGAAGGTCGTGAGCTGCTCCAGGCCGACCGGGCCGCGCGCGTGCAGCCGGCCGGTGGCGATGCCGATCTCGGCACCGAAGCCGAACTCGCCGCCGTCGGCGAACTGGGTCGAGGCATTGTGCATGACGATCGCCGAGTCCACCCGGGCCAGGAACGCTTCGGCCACCGCGCCGTCGCCGGCCAGGATGCCGTCCGTATGCCGTGAACCGTGGCGCTGGATATGGTCCATGGCCGCGGCGGGGTCATCGACCACGGCGATCGCCAGCACCTTGTCCAGGTACTCCGTGTCCCAGTCCTCGGCCCTGGCTTCAAAGATGCGCGAGTCGGCGGCACGGGCACGATCGTCGCCCCGCACTTCACAGTCGCGATCGGCCAGGGCATCGACCAACCGGGGCAGGTGCTCGACCGCGCCGGCGTCGACCAGCAGGGTCTCCAGCGCGCCGCAGATGCCCGGTCGCCGCAGCTTGGCGTTCGCGATCACGTCGATCGCCATGGTCGGGTCGGCCGATCCGTGCCAGTACAGGTGGTTGTTGCCGTCGAGGTGAGCGAACACCGGAACGCGGGCGTCGCTCTGGACACGCTCGACCAGACCCTTGCCGCCACGCGGAACGATCACGTCGACGTATTCGTGCGCCTGGAGCAGGGCGCCGACCAGCGCACGATCCTGGTCCGGCACCATCTGGACTGCCGCGGCCGGCAGCGCCGAGGCCTCGAGCGCATCGGCCAGCACGCGGTAGATGGCCCGGTTGCTGTGAACGGCTTCGCTGCCCCCGCGCAGGATGACCGCATTGCCGGACTTCACGCACAGGGCAGCGGCATCGGCGGTCACGTTCGGCCGGCTCTCGTAGATGACGCCGATGACGCCGATCGGCACCGCGACGCGAGCGATGTCCAGCCCGTTCGAAGGCTGCCAGCGGGCCAGTTCACGGCCGACCGGATCGTTCAGCTCGGCGACCGATTCGAGTCCTGCGGCGATTGCTTCGACGCGATCCCCGTCCAGCGTGAGCCGGTCCAGCATCGCACCGCCGAGGCCGCGCTGCTTCGCGGCCTCGAGATCGCGCGCGTTGGCTTCGAGCAGCTCGGCCACCTGTTCTCGAATGGACGCCGCGGCCGAGCGAAGTGCTTCGTCGCGGGCTTCGCGGCTCGAGCCGGCGAGCTGTCGCGCGGCGTCGCGCGCAGCCGGGCCCATGCGGTGAATGATGTCTTCGGGAGACGGAGTGGTTTCTGTTGCCATTGAATTCATTCCTGGGATTCGTCCAGTTGATAGAGCACGAGGTCGTCGCGGTGGACGACCGCGCCGCGGCCGGCGTAGCCGAGGATCGACTCGATCCGATCACTGTGCTCGCCGCGGATGGTTTCGATCTCGTCCGAGGAGTAGCCGCTCAGGCCCTGGCCGACCAGGCCGGCGGGCCCTTCGATTCGGATCGGGGCGCCGCGGTCGAACTCGCCTTCGTGCCGGATGATTCCGCTGGCCAGCAGGCTGGCGCCGTCTTCCAGCGCGGCCACGGCACCCGCGTCGACATGCAGGGCGCCGTCATGCAGCTGCAGGCCGCGGAGCCATTGCTTCCGCTGCACCAGCGGTCGTTCGGCGGCGTGGAACCAGGTGCCCGCGCGGTCGTTCGCCACGGGCTCGAACGGGTCGCCCTCGCCGTGACCGCTGCACAGGAGGACCGGGCAGCCCGCTGCGGTTGCGATCCGCGCCGCGGAAATCTTCGACACCATGCCGCCGGTACCGAAGCCCGTCGTCGAGGCGGCACCGGCCAGCTCCTCGATCGAGGCATCGATGACGGGCACCTCGGGAATCCGGCGCGCCGCTTCGCACGTGCGCGGATCGGCGTCGTAGAGGCCGTCGACATCGCTGAGCAGTACCAGCAGTTCGGCATCGACCAGCTGAGCCGTGCGTGCCGCCAGCCGGTCGTTGTCACCGAAGCGGATCTCACCGGTTGCCACCGTGTCGTTCTCGTTGACGATCGGCACGATGCCGCGCTCGAGCAGCGTCTCGAGCGTGTCGCGGGCATTCAGGTAGCGTTTCCGGTCTTCCAGGTCGCCCAGCGTGAGCAGCACCTGGGCGGCCTTGCGGCCCGATTTCGCCCAGGCGGTCCTCCAGGTGTGCGCGAGGTCGATCTGGCCGATCGCGGCGGCGGCCTGGGCTTCGGCCAGCGAGCCGGGTCGTCCGTCCAGGCCGAGCGCCTCGCGTCCGAGGCCGATCGTGCCCGAGGACACGATGACCACCGGACCGGGGCGACGGGCCAGCTGTTCGACCAGCCCGGTCATCCAGGACTGGCGGGCTCGTCCGTCGTCGTCGATCAGGATCGACGAACCGATCTTGACCACCAGCGTACCGGAGCCATTCTTGATGAGCTCGTGATTCATGGTGTTGGAAGGGGTACTGCGTACAGCAGGAATGCGGCCAACCGTAAGGCATTGAGGGGCGGGTCCGGTTTTTCAAGGGCGGGCGGCGAGATCGGGCCGGGCCCGGTCTCCGGACCGATGGACCCGGGCCCGTCGTCGGTGGCTTCGGGTGCGCCGCGGCCTCAGCTGGCGGCGAACAGCACCAGGTCGTCGCGATGCACGATCGGGCCGCGTCCCGCATGGCCGAGGAGACGGGCGAACTCCCTGCTCTGCCGGCCCCGGATGCGCTCGAGGTCGCTCGACGCGTAGGCCGTCAGGCCCTGGGCGATCACCGTAGCGCCGGTGGTGACCCGGACCAGCGCGCCGCGCTCGAAGCGGCCCTCGACCGAGACCAGCCCGCTGGCCAGCAGGCTTGCACCGCGCGCCAGCGCCTCGGCGGCGCCGGTATCGATGAGCAAGGTCCCGGCGTGATTCTGCAGACCGCGCAGCCACTGCTTGCGCCGGTTCAGTGGCCGGTCGACCGGGTGGAACCAGGTCCCTGCACGGCCGGTTTCGACCTCGCCGAACGGATCGTCGGTCCGGCCCAGCGTCAGCAGTACGGGACATCCCGCCTCGGTCGCGATTCGCGCCGCGGCCAGCTTGGTCACCATGCCCCCGGTACCGAAGCCGGTGGAGCCCGCCGGCCCGGCCAGCGTCTCGATGCGGTCGTCGATCCGGTCGACCTCGATGATGCGACGCGCCTCCGGGGTGGTGCGGGGATCGGCGTCGAACAGCCCGGCCACGTCGCTGAGCAGGACCAGCAGGTCCGCACCGACCAGCTGCGCGGTCCGGGCGGCCAGCCGGTCGTTGTCGCCGAAGCGGATTTCGGAAGTGGCCACCGTGTCGTTCTCGTTGACGATCGGAACCACGCCCCGGGCCAGCAGGGTTTCGAGCGTGTCGCGCGCATTGAGGAAGCGCCCCCGGTCCTCGAGATCGCCGAGCGTGAGCAGCACCTGGGCGGCGGTCCGGCCCCACTGCTCCCAGGCCTCGCGCCATCGGCGGGCGAGTTCGATCTGCCCGACGGCCGCGGCGGCCTGCGCCTCGGCGAGCGAGCCGGGGCGACCCTCGATGCCCAACGCGACCCGGCCCAGGCCGATCGCGCCGGAGGAGACGATCACGACGGGCCCCGTCCGGGCTGCAAGGCGCTCGGTCAATGCGCCCATCCACCGCTCCCGGACACGGCCGCGTTCGTCGATCAGCGTCGACGAACCAACCTTGACGACGAGCGTCCCGCCACCGTTCAGGAGGCCTGTATCCATCCCTCGGAGTCTACGGCACGGGATGCCGGGATCGACCGTGCGCGCGCCGGCCCGTCAGCCGCTGCAGCGAGCGACCAGCGGCTCGAGCTCGGAACGCTCGGGGGGCGTCAGGCCCGTCGCCTCGATCGCGGCGATCGAACGGCAGCCCTCTTCTGCAGAATCGTTCTCGAATGCGATGCGGGCGTGCAGGGCCAGGCTGAGCACGTCCCGTCGACGTTCGAGCATCTCCCGCGCCAGGACCAGGGCCCGCTCGGGCTGGCCGCGCTCGAGGAAGAAGTCGACGGCGTGGTCGCCGAAGGTCAGCGAGTGGCGTTGAAGGAGGCGGTTCCACTCCCGTTCGGCGCGGGCGTCGAGCTGATCGGCGAGCTCGCCGTGGCCGGCATCCCGCTCGAGGTCGGCGAGGGCGCCGATGAACTCGGGCTGGCCGGTCTGCGCGATGACCTTGCGGTAGCGCTTCCGGGCCGAACTGATGTCCCCCAGTCGTCGCTCGCATTCGGCCAGGTGCTCGACGGCGAGATAATAGTCCGGCAGTCGATCGACGGCGGCGGCGAAGAAGCGGCTTGCGTTCGTGCAGTCTCCGGATCTCAGCAGCGCGATGCCCTGCTGGGTGTGCAGCCAGGCCAGCGGGTACGGGTTGCTGTCGTCGTACATCTGCTGGGCACGCAGGAACAGGACGCTGGCCGTATCGAGGCGGCCGTTCAGCATGGCGAGGTTGCCGCGCAGCACCGTGCGGTAGAAATCGTCAGTCGGCTGCAGGATCGCGTCGAACTCGCTCCGGATCGCGGCATAGTTGCCCGTCGCCAGCGCGATCTGCAGCTGCAGACCGTCCGACGGGCGATCGCCGTGCTCGAGATCGCTTCGTGCATCATCGAAGCGGTGCATTCCGGCCAGGATGTGCGCCCGCACCCGGCGGGCCCGTCCATCGTCGGGATCGACTTCGAGACGCTGGTTGCCGATCGCCAGTGCGCGGTCGAGGTCATCGACGCGCCCGATCACCTTGAAGCGGTGGAAATGAAGTGCGGCCAGCGTTGCCGAGGCCGGTCCGCCGGGATCCGCGGCATGGCGGGCGGTCAGCGAATCGATGCGCGCATCCAGGTTGGCGCGGTACACCTCGCCCGAGGTGGTTGGCTGCTGGCGAACCGTCGAGGGGTAGGCCGGGTGCGCCGCTTCGCCGGACGCCTCGACGACGGCCCGCGCCTCGGGGCTGGCCTTGGCGCCGTCGGCATGGAGCAGGAACGAAGCGGGAACAGCGCCGAGGATCAAGAGGGCCAGCGCGGCGTAGAGACGTTTCGATAAGGCAGATTGCATGGTCCATCTCCTGGAGACGAAGGGAAAGCGCGCCGGCGGCACCGGCGCGCGAAGTTGGGCGTGGGCAAACCTTACGAGCCGGGTTCGCCGAGGAACGGGAAGTCATTGCGGATCGGGCTGCTGAAGCCGACGTTGTCGCTGACGCCCGGTCCGACCGTGGCGCCCAGCGTGTCGTCGATGACGTCGCGCGACAGCGTCCGGCCGCCGCACTGGCCGGCCACGCCGAGTTCGACCGCGAGGTAGGCGTCGCAGGCCGGCACCGAGACATCGATGACCAGGCGGTCGTCGACGAGAACGCCCGCGAGGTCGGCGGCTGGCAGCAAGGCGTTGCCGGTTTCACCGTCCAGCGTATCCAGGGCTTCGAGATTGGCCTGGATTTCGCCGGTGAACTGGCCCCAGTCCATCGGATCGTGGGTGCTGTTGTAGACATCGGTCAGTCCCGTGTCCTGGAGCAGGTCGATCAGCGCCGTGTTGATCGCCGGCCGGCCCATCCGGTCGATGGCTCCGCCGGTCAGCAGTGCACAGTCCTGGTCCTTGATCGACGTCAGGCGGGTCAGCTCGATCGTGCCGATCGCGTTGAAGCCGCTGGCGTTGGTCGAGTACTCGAGCTCGCCGGCGGAGCAGGAGTCGAAGCGCAGCGTCAACGTTCCCCAGGGCCGGACGTCGGGCTGGCCGCCACCGAACAGGGGCGGGAACGCGCCGTTGGCGGTGATGAATGCCTCGAACGTCGACGCATTCCCGTCGATCTCGCCGACGCCGTAGACCCAGGCCTGATTGCCTTCGTTGTCGTAGACGTTCCAGATCGCATAGAGGCGATCGGCGGCCGAGGGCGAAGTGCCTTCGAGCACCTGCACGGTCACCCCGTGACCGCTGTTTTCCGGCTGGAACCAGGAGCCGCTGAAGCCGGACTGGATGCCGGTGCCGGCGGTGCGGGTGGTGGTCGAGAAGACCTTCAGAACGGGCGCCTCGCCCGCAGCGGAGACCCGGTCGGATTCGATGCCGACTACGATCGCCAGCGTGCCGAGGTCGGCGAAGAAGTCGTCGCCCGGCATCGTGAACTGCGGCATCAACGTGTCGACCGTCTCCATGTAGGCGACGAGATCGAAGAAGAAGGGGTCGTCGAAGCGCCCGGCGTGCACGCGCATTCCGGTGCCGCCGTGGGTCTGGTTGATCGGGCCGGCTGCAGCCAGTCCGTCAGGGCCGGTGCAGGCCACGCGCGCTCCGTTGCCGGAGAAGGTGCAGGTGAGCTCGATCGAGCCCATGCCGTTGTCGATGTGGAAGCTGTATTCGACCGCGTCCGAGAAACGGGCGCCCACGCCGGCGGCCGGGACGACGGTCTGGGCCAGGATCAGCTCATCGGCGTCGTTCGGGTTGATGAAGGCGAACAGGTCGTTGATGTCGGCGGCCGGATCGTTGCGGACCAGCGGCGAATCGAGGTGGTCGGCCGCCGAGGCGGCGTTCGGCAAGGCGAGGGCGGCCGCCAGGCCGAACGCGGCACCGAGCTTGAGGATGGGATGGTTCATTAGATGGTGCTCCGTGTTGGGAGAGGCGCCCCGAATGCGGGGCGTTCACGAAGCCTTACGAAGCGGGTGCGGATCTGGATGCACCCGGGACATATTTTTTTCCTACAGTTCGAGCACCTGTCCGCTGAACAGCACCGGACCGGTCGGCTGGCCGGTGGGTGAACCGCCCAGCGGTTCGAGCGACACGGCCAGCGTGGTGCCGGGCGCCAGCAGCGTCTCCAGCTCCGTCGGCAATTCGAACGCGCTCGAGCGCTGCGGATCGATCAGGCCGACGGAGCGCGGCGACTCGCCCGGCGGAATC
Organism: Halomonas denitrificans; assembly: GCA_019800895.1. NCBI lineage: Bacteria > Pseudomonadati > Pseudomonadota > Gammaproteobacteria > Oceanospirillales > Halomonadaceae > Halomonas > Halomonas denitrificans. The sequence goes on along the minus strand of JAHVKF010000002.1, from coordinate 181,367 downwards.
AGCCACAGCTGGTAGGAACGGTCGTCCAGCGCGGCCAGCTCGCGGACCGGTCGAGCGGCGAGATCGCCGCGTTCGGCGGTCATCACCCAGCCGGCCCGGGCATCTTCGTCGCTGAGCACGAGGACGAGCGTACGCGGCGTTTCGCCGGTCGGCACGGTCACCTGGTCGGACACCGGATCGCCGGTCGGAACCCGGTCCGTATCGGGGCGGGGCAGCACGAGAACGGCGACCAGGAGCGTGGCCAGGGATGCCGTCGCCGCGCGCCACAGGCCAAGGCGGTTCCAGAGCCCGACTCGGGGCCCGGTCGGTGCGTTGTCGAGCAGGCCGGTGCGGGCCAGGATTCGTGTCCACGACGCCGCGGACGGCACCTCGTCGGGGAGCTCGGCGTACAACGCGAGCAGGCGCTCGTGCCACGCCCGGGCTTCGGCGCACAGGTCCGCGTCGTCGCGCATCATCGCCTCGAAGCGCCGGCGTGCGCCGCCGCGCAAGGTGCCGAGGGCGTATTCGGCGGCGATCCGGCTTCGGGTTTCGGCGTCAAGCTTCATCGGCGCCTCCATTGCCGTCCACGGTGCCCTCCAGGCAACGCTTCAGTCGTGCCATGCCGCGGCGGATGCGTGCCTTTACCGTTCCCAGCGGCGCGGCCAGTCGAGCTGCCAGGTCGCCGTGGGTCAGGCCTTCGAGAAAGGCAAGGCGGATGCACGAGCGCTGGACCTCGGGAAGCGCGGTCAGGCACTCGGTCAAGGCGCTGCGGCTGGCCGCGCGGTCGGCGGCGGCCAGCGGGCTCGGTGCCCCGGCGGTCAACTCGTCGGGGTCGTGCGCCGAGGGTGCGTCGCGACGATGCTTGCGCAACCAGTCGATACCCTCGTTTCGCGCCATCGTCGCCAGCCACGCCATGCCGTCGCCGCGCCGGGCGTCGAAACGATCCGATCGATTCCAGACCTTGACGAACACGTTCTGAAGTACGTCTTCGGCGCTGGCGCGATCGCGCACGAGCCGGAGGACGATGGCGAGTATACGACCGGCGGTAGCGCCGTAAAGGGCCTCGAACGCCCCGCGGTCGCGCGCGGCAATCCGGTGCAGCAGGCCCTCGATGTCGCCGTCCCGTTCGGATCGTGATGGTGGAATCGTCAAATACCAGGCCCGCGATTTCGTCGGGGGAGCGTAACGCGGTCGTTCGAGCGAGGGGTGAAGGCAGGTGCTAGAGTCCTGCGCTACGTCGAGCCGAAGGAATTCTCCGATGACCGTTGCCGTGTACTGCCTGATCGCCGCCGCGCTGATGATCGTTCTGACCAAGGTTCCGCTCGCATGGGCGATGTCGAAGGAGGGACGCGGCTACGACAATCGCAACCCGCGCCAGCAGCAGGCGCGCCTGACGGGCTTCGGTGCCCGCGCACTGGCCTCGCACCAGAACATGATCGAGGCCTTCCCGGTGTTCGCCGCCGGCGTGCTCCTGGCCCTGCTGTCCGGGGCGACGGGTTCGTGGTTGACCGGCCTGGCGCTGGCCTTCGTCATCGCCCGCGTGGTCTACACGGCCTGCTATCTCGCCGATCTCCACGCGCTGCGCAGCATCGCGTGGGTGGTCGGGTTCGGTGCATCGGTCGGCCTGATGGTGCTGGCGCTGTTCTAGCTTCGAAGCGTGGCCAGGTCCTTGTACAGGCTCTCCGCATCCGGGTAGCGCTCGTCGGGGTCTCGCGCCAGGCAGCGCAGGATGATGGCGTCCAGCTCCGGAGGGATCGAGGGCCAGTGGTGCGACGGCGGGATCGGGTCCATGTCCAGACGGGCGGCCGCGGCCTGCATCGAGTTGGTGCCCTTGAACGGCATGCCGCCGGTGAACAGCTCCTCGAACACCACGCCCAGCGCGTAGATGTCGGACCGCACGCTCGGCGGCTTCCCGGTCAGCTGCTCGGGCGAAAGATACTCGGGCGTGCCCGTCACCAGGTCGTAGTCCTGCGGATCGATGGCAGCCCGGTTCTGCTGGGCGATGCCGAAGTCCATGAGCTTGGCGTTGCCGCGCGGCTCGAGGATGATGTTGCCCGGCTTGATGTCGCGATGCAGGACGCCGACCTCGTGCACCGCCTCCAGGCCCGCGCAGAGCTGGCGAGCGATCCGTAGCGCGGCGCCGTAGGGCAAGCGGCCCCGGCGTGAAAGCAGTTCGCGCAGGGTCAGGCCGTCGACGTATTCCATGGAGATGAACGGCGCATCCTCGGCCATGCCGAAGTCATAGGTCCGCAGCACGTTGGGGTGGGTGATCCGTCGGGCCAGCTTCAGCTCGCCCTTGAGCTGCTCCAGGCGCTCGTCGGTCACCGAACCCGACTTGAGCATCTTGATCGCGACCACTTCGTCGAGATCGCGGTCTTCCGCCCGGTAGACCACGCCCATCGCCCCGCTGCCGATCTCCGAGAGCAGTCGGTAGCGTCGGCCGAGCTTGCGTTCGACGCCGGCCCGGTTGAATGCGGCGGGCGTGTTCGGCTGCGTGTCCTGGATCGGCGTGTCGTTGTCGATGTTCTCGAAGTCGACCGTCGGAGCGTCCGTGTCGACGCGCGAACTGCGGGTCGAATCGATATCGCGGTGCGGCGCGTGCCGCACCATGTCGACCATGTAATCCTCCATGTCCTGCTTCTCGCGCAGGGTGCTCAGCAGGCTGGAAAAGGCACGCGACAAGCGGCCGATTTCGTCACGGCTGCCCGTGTCGACGTCGCGGCGGTAGTCGCCGTCGGCCGCGGCTTCGGCCGCTGCGGTCAGGCGTCGGACGGGTCGCAGGATTCGCTGCGCGATCAGGTAGGACAGGAGCAGGGCAAGGGCGATGGCGACCAGGCCGGTGATCAGCACGAGCAGCGGGATTTCCTGGTACGCGGCCAGCTCCTGGTCGAGCGAGGTCAGCGCGACTGCCGAGCCGTAGTCCTCGCCCTCGTCGTCGCGCAGCGGCGCACGCTGCAGGATCCAGCGGTCGCCGCCGATCTCGATCTCCAGGCCGTCTTCGGAACCGGCCTCGGCCCGGGACAGTTCGGCGACCAGGCGATCGGTCGATGCCACGTCGAGGGTCGTGGCCAGGACGCGGGGCGGATTGCCGTCGACGAGGTAGGCCACGTCGGCGCCGCTGATCCGCTTGACGTCGTTGGCCAGCTCGTCGTCGATCGCGATCCCGGCGACGAGGAACCCGACCACGGTCCGGGCGCGGGCGATCGGCAGCACGGTGGCCTGGTACAGCGCCTGGTCGCCGGACCACAGCCCGATGGCGGGAGCCAGGGAACGGCGGGCACGTTCGACCAGCGGGTTGTCGGCGACGTTCTGGCCGGCCACGGCAGCGCGATCGGTCCGGGCGAGAATGCCGCCCTCGACGTCGAGCACCATCGCGACGTCGAGATCGAACTCGTTGCGCGACTGCTGCAGCAGGTCGCCGACGGAGCGTGCCGCCAGCTCGGCGTCGGGCGACGAGATCGCCTCGCCGACGTAGCTGCCGAAGTAGGGGTCCGACGCGATCAGTTCGGCGATCAGTTCGAGCTGCCGGGCGCGAAGCTCGCGGAAGTAGCGCTGTACCGACTGGCTGCTGGCCAGCGAGCTGCGCACTTCGTCGGTGGCGATGTCGCGGACCAGCCACACGTTGACCAGCATCGCGCCGCCGACGGCCAGGGCCAGCACCAGGCCGAAGGCGAGGAACAGCCGTGCGCCCAGCGAGAGTCCTCGCGCGGAATCAGCGGTAGGGGTCACGATCCCTCCGCTGGTAGGACTGGCCGCTCTTGTCGAGGTGGGCCGGTATCTGCGGCCGGACGATTCGGAGCTCGATCGCGACCGGGTCGATCGGACCGTCCTCGATGGCCATCGACCACGCTTCTGCCTGGCGGTGCCAGACGTGCAGCACGCCGGGTCCCGGGGGAAGGTCGGTCAGCTCGAAGCGGCCGTCGTCGGACGCGCGGACGAACCACGGGGAGTCCAGCACCAGGACGTGGGCATGCATGTCGTGGTGCACGTTGCAGTACACGTTCACCGCGCCGGTGGCGTCCATCGTTGTGGCCGGCTCGGAGCCGGGTCCGTAGACGCCGAGGTCGAAGGCGTTGCCCGGCGACACGGAGAACACGTTGTGCAGGATCGGGTCGCGGTTGGGGAAGCGCAATTCGCTGCCTCTCGGCACGGCGAGCACCAGCGGCCGGAACTGCTTGTCTTCGGTCGCGATCTCGAAGCTCGAGTCCGGCGTGGACGGCGCATCGGCGGGCATCCGGTCGGGTACGAAGTAAACGACGGTCTCCGAAACCACGGCATCGCCATCGGACAGCGCGATGCGGCCCTGGAGGGCGCGACGTGCGTCGGCCGCGGTCGGTGGCTCGACCGGCGGCGTCGTAATCGGCGCAGTCGCGTCGGTTTCCGGGGCGCTCGTCGCATCGTCCGTCGGGTCGGCTGTCGGTGCCGGCTCGGGAGCCGGGTCGCGCTCGGGCGCCGGTGTACGTTCGGGCTGCGCGGCGGGTTCGGGCTCGGGGGTCGGCTCCGGCTCGGGGGTCGGTTGGGGCTCGGGGGTCGGTTCGGGCTCGGGGGTCGGCTGTGGCGAAGATTCCGTCGGCGTCGAAGGAACGGGCGGCGCGGCGGTCGGCGCTGTCGCCGGTGCCGGCTCGGGCGCCGGCTCCGGAACGGGTTCGCGCATCGCACACCCGGAGATGGCGATCACCCCGACGAGAAGCGCACAGGTCGCGGTCGGTCGGGGCGTACGCGGCCGGGAACGCCGCGTCGGACGATCCGCTGTCCGGGCGCTCATATGCGCCACCGCAGGGTCACGAGAAACTCGTCGTTGCTGCCGTCCCCGGACGCGGTCTCGAATTCGTTGTCGGCGTATTCGGCGGTCAGGTCCAGCCCCGGCAGGACCTGCAGGCGAACGCCGATGTCCCACTTGCGCCAGTCCCAGTTGCCGCTGGGAAAAGGCGTGATCTCGGGATTGGCGAAATCGTTGTCCAGGCGCGAGTAGCGGATCGCCGGCTGGACATGCGAGAACAGCTGGCGCCCGTCCCAGGCCCAGACCAGCGGCAGCTCGATACGCCACGCGGCTTCGAGCTCGAGGCCGCGGCGTCCCAGCGACGCGGCTTCCTGGTCGACGAACTGGCCGAACATGGAGATGTCGCCGATGTAGGCACGAGCGTTGATGCCCCATTCGTTCTTGTCGTCGCCGGCCAGGCCGGGATACGGAAAGGCGTTGCCCGGACCGCGCAGGAAGTCGAGGTCCGCGCCGTAGAAGGTGCCTTCGAGGGAAACCGAGTCCTCCAGCTCGCGCTGGTAGGCAAAGGCCATCACGTCGAAGGCGCGTTGGCCGGTCTCGTCGGCCCAGCGGTAGCCCGCGGCCAGGCCGTACTCCGGGCCCGTGCCCGTATCCAGCCCCTCGATCTCGGCGTCGTAGAAGATCGGGATGCCGCTGTTCAGGTTCGGTTCGGGATTCGGCACCAGGAACGCGTCGGTGCCGTTGTCGCCGGCCAGCGCGTTGGGATCGCGGAAGAACAGCGGATTGCCCTGCGTGATCGAGGCCTTAAGGTAGAGGTTTCGCCCGATGTCCAGGCCGCCGGCGATGCCGATGTCCTCGAAGCGATTGAAGGCGGTCGAGACCAGGCCGTAACTCTCGAGGTGGCGGTCGTCCTGGCGCTCGAACTTCGCGAACTTGCCGACGCGGACGAAGCCCGACGGTTCGGCGGGCACCACGGCCGGAGGCGCGTCCGACCCCCACTGCAGCCAGAGTTCGTCGATATCCACCCGGCGGTCGCCGGACGTCGGATTGCGGTCGTAGCGATCGAAGAAATCGACCTTGGCGCGGCCGACGAAGGAATCCCCGTAGCGAAGATCGGTGATCAGGCTCAGTACCGAGACCTCGAAGTGTCCGCCCGGCTCCACCGTGCGCAACGATCCCTCCGTTTCGCCCGGGGGCAACATCGTCGGCGTGAAGGGGAAATTGACCGGGAAGCGGTTGTCGTCGCTGTCGCGGTAGTGCGCCTTGACTTCGAAGTCGAGGTCGGCCTGCCAGCCGCCGTCGTTCTGGCCGACGGCCGGACCGGCCGCGCCGAACAGTGCAAGTCCGCCGGCGGCGGAAGCTTTCAGGATCGGGTTCACGGTTCTGCCCCTTGCTCGATTGTGTACCGTGGCTACTGTAACGGACTCCGTGTCACACGGCCATCCACACCGGCGACGCCTCACCGCGGCCATCGAGACGAGCGGAAGCGTGACGCCCGTCACGCGTTCTTGCGTCCGGATCGTGGATCGGAATAGACTGCGCCTACCGAATCGATCGATGCCGTCAATGCACGCCGGGAGCCTGGATTCGAAGTGCCGAAGCGGTGAATGGGTCGGAATCATGAGGGGGGCGGCAAAAGCGAACTTCCGCCCGGAACCGCATCACAAAGGGAGTCGAATCTCGATGAAGAACCGCGATCGCGCCGCGTCCGGCGCACGTCAACCCGTCGGATCCGCCGACGACGCTCGAAAGCACGGCACCGAGCCACTCGCTGCGCCATCGCGTCGGGGCGGGTTCACCGCCGCGGCCTGTTCGGTCGCGCTGGCCGCCGGGCTTGGCACCTCGCCACTGGCCGCGCAGTCCGGCACGACGATCGATCAGTCGCTGTGCATCGTGCTCGGCATGATCGGCATCGATCGGCCGGAATGCTCCTTCGATCCCGACCCGGTCATCGGACGGGAGGTTGCCGTGCCGCGCAACCTGGAAGACGGCGAGGAGTTCATGCTCCCGCTCGAGATGGTGATCGCCCACGGCGGCCTGCTGTTCGACGCGGTCTTCACGGCGCAGGAGGGCGGCGGACGGCCCGGTCTGACCGGCACCGGTGCGCCGCTGGCCGACCCCGATTCGCCGCTGCACTTCCCGCGCAACATGAACCGCATTTCGGCCCCGGATGCCGGGTCCTGCGGCGCGTGCCACAACATCCCGCGCTCGGGCGGCGGCGGCGATTTCGTCACCAACGTGTTCGTCCTCGGCCAGCGCTTCGACTTCGCGACCTTCAATGCGCTCGATGAGGGCGAGACCGGGTTCTCGACCCGCGGCGCCTTCGACGAACGCGGCGATGCGGTCGGTCTCGACACGATCGCGAACTCGCGCGCCACGCTGGGCATGTTCGGCTCGGGCTATATCGAGATGCTGGCCCGCCAGATGACCGCGGACCTGCAGGCCATCCGCGACGACATCCCGGCCGGCGGATCGGCCGACCTGATCAGCAAGGGCGTCTCGTTCGGCACGCTGGCTCGCGCAGCCGACGGCAGCTGGGACACCTCCGGCGTCGAGGGGTTGGTGCCGCCGAGCGTGGCCTCGGCCGGCCCGGATTCGCCGCCCAACCTGATCATCCGTCCCTTCCACCAGGCGTCTGCGGTGGTTTCCCTGCGCCAGTTCACCAACAACGCGATGAATCACCACCACGGGATGCAGGCCGCCGAGCGCTTCGGAGAAGGCGACCACGACGGCGACGGATTCGACAACAACCTGAGCGTCGCCGACATCACGGCGACCGCGGCCTGGCAGGCCCAGCTCGCGGTCCCCGGTCGCGTGATCCCGCGCCATCCGGCGATCGAAGCCGCCGTGTCGAACGGCGAGCAGGTCTTCATGGACATCGGCTGCGGCGGCTGCCATGTGCCGGCGCTGCCGCTGACCGACGGCGGCTGGAACTTCGTCGAACCGAATCCGTACAACCCCGACGGCAACCTGCAGCCGGGTGATGCGCCCGACTGGGTCATGGATCTCAACGACCCGCGCCTGGATCCGCCGCGCCTGGCGGTCGACCCGCAGACCGACTCGACCTGGGTGCCCGCATTCACCGACATGAAGGTGCACGACATCACCTCCGGGCCCGACGACCCCAATTGCGAGACGCTGAACATGCATTTCCCCGGCGGGTCCGACGAGTTCCACGGCGGCAACTGCGAGTTCCTGACCAAGCGCCTCTGGGGCGCGGCCAACGAGCCGCCGTACTTCCACCACGGCCTCTATTCGACCATGCGCCAGGCGATCAATGCGCACCGCGGGGAAGCCATGGATGCCTACACCGCCTGGGCCGCGCTGGACGACTACGACAAGGACTCGGTGATCGAGATGCTCAAGACCCTGCAGGTGCTGCCGGAGGGCACGACCTCGCGGGTCGTCGATGAGCACGGAAACCCGCGGTCCTGGGATTCGGCCTTCGACTGAATCGGCGCTGATCGACCGGCGCCGAGTGCGGCCTGTCGATTGCAAGGCACGACGCCCCGGCCCGCCGGAGCGTCGTGCCTTGCGGTCCGGCGTCTTGCCACGCCCGCGTGCGGCCTGCGGGTCCACATGCATCGCAGCAACGGCGGCGGCATTCGGTAGACTGCGGCCATGAATCGACGCACCAAGATCGTGGCCACGCTGGGCCCCGCCACCGACGATCCGCAAGCCCTCGAAGCGCTGATCCGCGCCGGCTGCGACGTGGTCCGGATCAATTTCTCGCACGGCGACGCGGAGACCCACGGCCGCCGCATCCGGATGGTTCGCGCCGCGGCGCGCGAACTGGATACGGACGTCGCCGTCCTGGCCGACCTGGCCGGGCCGAAGATCCGGATCGACCGGTTCCGGGACGGCTCGGTCGAGCTGGAAAAGGGCCAGTCGTTCACCCTGATCGCCGAGGACCCGCCCCCGCCGGGCGACGAAACCGGGGTCGGCGTGGTCTATCTGGGGCTGCCCGGCGATGTCGAGCCGGGCTCGGAGCTGCTGCTCGACGACGGGCTGATCGCGATGCGCGTCGTCGGCGTCGAGGACACGCGAATCCACTGCGAGGTGCAGACCGCCGGGCGGCTCTACGACCGCAAGGGGCTGAACCTGCGCGGCGGCGGCCTGTCGCTGCCCGGCGTGTCCGAGGCCGACGAAGCCGACATCCGCCGTGCCGCCGACTGGCAGGTCGACTACCTGGCCGTGTCCTTCCCGCGGTCGGCCGAGGACATCGAGCAGGCCCGGACCCTGCTGCGCCGCGCCGGCGGCGAAGCGCACATCGTCTCGAAGATCGAGCGCACGGAGGCGATCGAAAACCTCGACGCGGTGATCGAGGCCTCGGACGCGGTGCTGGTCGCCCGCGGCGATCTCGGCGTGGAGATCGGCGAGGCCGAACTGCCGGGTCTGCAGAAGCGGATCATCGCCTGCTCGCTCGAGCACAACCGCCCGGTGATCACCGCCACGCAGATGATGCAGTCGATGGTCGAGAGCCCCGTACCGACCCGCGCCGAGGTGCTGGACGTGGCCAATGCCGTGATCGACGGCACCGATGCGGTGATGCTGTCGGCCGAGACCGCGGTCGGCCGCCACCCGGCGCGCGTGATCGAAGCCATGGCCAGGATCTGCGAGGGGGCCGAGCGCCACGTCCAGGCCATGCTCCCCCAGCGGCGCCTGAACGTGAAGCCCGAGCGCACGGACCAGGCGATCGCGATGGCGGCCAGCATCCTGGCCGCGAACGTTCCCGTGCGGGCGCTGGTCGCGCTGACCGAGTCCGGCTCGACCGCGCGCTGGCTGAGCCGGGTGCGCTCGCCGGTGCCGATCATCGCGCTGTCGCCGAACCGCGCCAGCCTGCGAAGGATGCGCCTCTACCAGCACGTCCAGCCGCTGTTCTTCGCTTCGGAGGAGTCCGAGGGCGCGGTCGCCGGCCGCGAGGCCGTCGAGCACGTGTTGCGGGCCGGCCTGATCGATCCCGGCGACCGCGTGATCCTGACCCTGGGCGACGAGATGGGCCTGGAGGGCGGGACCAACACGATGAAGATCGTGACCGCCGGAGAGGTCGGCGACGACGGCGAGGTCCAGGGCGAGTTCGAGAATCTCTGAACGGCGTTGGCAGGATTCTCTTGCCGTTGGCGCATCTCCTGGGTGGAGGCCGGTCGGTCCGGCCAGCGGGACCCCACCAGGAGGAACGCCATGACCGGTTATTCGGAGATCGCCTCGTCACTGCCGCCTCGAAGGGCTGCCGCCACCCGGGCCGCTGCGCTCCTGGTTCCCCTCGTTCTGGTGCTCGCCGTCGGGGCCGAACCACGGGCTGGCCAGGACTGGGAAGTCCGCGGCGACGCGGACGGACTGCTGCTGGTCAACGACGAGGACGACGGTCTCGACGGGAATGCCGAGATCTCGCTGACCGTCGAATGGGTCCACCTCGACGAAGAGCGAGACGTGCTGACCCAGAAAACGACCACCATGGAGATCGATCACAACTGGGATGCCTCGAACGCCCAACTCGGCGGGTTGGGGCTGGCCCAGCAGCTTCGCACGGTCGAATGCGACGAGGGCGACTTCATCTTCGTCAACGCCCGATTGGCCGAAAGCGACATGCTCAACAATTTCGAAACCGTGCTCGCGACGGGCGCGGGGATCGCGGTGGGCATCACGGTCGCAACCGTGCTCGCGCCGTCCGGGCCGGGCGCCGCGGCGGGTGCCGCACTGGCGGCGAAAGTGGCCGGCGGCGTCGCGGGCGCGCTCTCCGGTGCGCTGTTCAAGTGGCTGGGCAGCGGCGTCGAGGACCTCGGCAAGATCGAGGCGAAGAAACTGAACCTCGGTGCGAACCAGTTCCAGCTGGCGGGTAGTGGGGGAGGCGGCAGCATCGTGATTTCGGACAACTCGGTGCAGTCGGCCAACGTGGCGATCGAGTGCGCCCGGGGCCCGCTGCAGCCGCCCCAGCCGGTCGATCCGACCACGGCGGTCGACGGCATCTATCCACTGATCCTCGCCGGGCTGGCCGAAGTTCCGACGATCCAGCGCGAAGACCGGGGCGGCCAGTCGGCCGACGACGAGATCCGGCAGTTCCGGCTGGCGATCGCGGAAACCCTGGCCAGCCTCGGTGAAGTGGCCGCGGTCTACTTCGTCTACCAGTCCAGCGTCGGGTTCGACGGCGGGGCCGCGTCACTCCCACTGCTCGAACAAGGCCGCCAGCACATGGATGCCGGCGAATTCGTCGAAGCGACCATCGACTTCCGCGAAGCGTTCCGGGCCGCCTACACCGCCTACTGGAACGGCACGCCCGCGCCGGCGTACTCGCTGGCCAGCCACCTGACCCTGTTCGCACCCGTGCGCGTGGTCGAAGCGGGCATCTACCAGGAGTTCACCGGTTGGGCCCAGGGCCTCGGCCCCGACGAGATCGTGGACTCGGTCGACGTCACGGGGCAGACGGCGGGCATGGAGTTCCGCTCGTTTTCCGGGGTGGCGCGTTCCGGCTTCGTCCTGGTCGGCGACCTGTCGCCGGACCTGACCGAGGATTCCCTGGTCGGACTGGCCCGGGCCAGCGGAGGTGTGATCGATGCTCCGGACGCCGGTTGCGGCGTGCCGCACTACGAGGAAGGATCGATCGGCGCCGGCATCTTCATCGATGGTCTCGGGCCCTACGCGGAACCCGAGCCCGCGGGCTGCGGCTACGGTCCGGTGATCGACAGCTACCAGAATTTCTTCGGCGGCGGGCTGCCGTTCGGCGTCGGGCCGGACGTCGATGGGCTGTTCACGCTGGAGCTCGATCTCGGCTCCGACCTGCCTCCGGGAGATCACCCGCTGACCGTCACCGCGCTGCTGCGCGATACGACGAGCATGGCCACGCGTGAAGTCTCGGCACCGCTGCGGCTGCTGGTCCGTGATCCCGACGCCCTGTTCAGCGACGGCCTCGAGGCGGGTTTCGTGCCCTGATCGCCGGGCGGGTGGCGCGTCGGTTCCAGTACAATACGTCGGATTCCCGTTGGCTGCGGCCGGATCGCCGCAGCTGCAGCTTTCTGCCGTCTTCAGGAGCCATTCATGACCGACCATCTCGAACAACTCGTTACCACCGCCCAGGCCATGGTCGCCCCGGGCAAGGGCATCCTGGCCATCGATGAATCCACCGGCACGATCGCCAAGCGGCTCAAGTCGGTCGGCGTCGAGAACACGGAAGCGCACCGCCTCGACTACCGCTCGATGCTGCTGACCACCGAGGGTCTCGGAGACTACATTTCAGGCGCGATCCTGTACGACGAGACGATCCGCCAGAAGATGGCCGACGGCACGCCGCTGGTCGAGGTGATGAATCAGGCCGGCATCCTCCCGGGAATCAAGGTCGATACGGGCGCCAAGCCGCTGGCCGGTTTCGACGACGAGAAGGTCACGGAGGGGCTGGACGGGCTGCGCGAGCGCCTGGCCGAGTACGTCGAGCTCGGCGCGAAGTTCTGCAAGTGGCGGGCGGTGATCACGATCGGCGACGACATTCCCTCGCGCACCTGCATCGAAGCCAATGCCCACGCCCTGGCACGCTACGCCGCGCTCTGCCAGGAAGCCGGTCTGGTGCCGATCGTCGAGCCGGAGGTCCTGATGGACGGTGGCCACGACCTCGACACCAGCTTCGACGTCACCGAGGCGACCCTGAAGACCCTGTTCGCGCAGCTCTACGAGCACAACGTGCTGCTCGAGGGGACCGTGCTGAAGGCCTCGATGGTCATTTCCGGCAGCGACGCGGACAACCGCGCCAACGTGGACGAGGTCGCCGAGGCGACGGTGGACTGCCTGCTGAACTCGGTGCCGGCGTCGACCGCCGGCATCGTGTTCCTGTCCGGCGGCCAGGGCGACGTCGAAGCCACGGCGCATCTGAACGCGATGAACAATCTCGGCGACCTCCCGTGGCCGCTGTCGTTCTCCTACGGCCGCGCGCTGCAGGCCGCCGCACTCAAGGAATGGGCCTCCGACCCGAAGGCCAAGCGGGCCAGCGCGCAGAAGATCCTGCACCACCGCGCACGCATGAACGGCCTGGCTGCGCTGGGCGAGTGGAACGAGGCCGACGAAGGCTGACCGGTGAGGAGGCGCCAGGGACTAGGGGTCAGGGGCTAGTGAAAACGAACCCCGCCCCGGTCCCATGCTCCCGTCTGTCCCTGGCTCCGGCATCCACTCGCCCCTTTTCCTGGTCCGTGGTCCATCTGCACTAGTCCCTTTCCCCTAGTCCCTTTCCCCTAGGCCCTTTCCCCTAGACCCAAGCCCCATGACCGACAAACTCAACGAACAGGCCCTCGAATACCACCGCCAGCCCACGCCGGGCAAGATCAAGGTGGTGCCGACCAAGGCGCTGACCACCGCCAAGGACCTGGCGCTGGCCTATTCGCCGGGGGTCGCCGCGGCCTGCCACGAGATCGTCGACGATCCCCTGACCGCGCGAGAGGTCACGGCGCGGGGCAATCTCGTCGCGGTGATTTCCAACGGGACCGCGGTGCTCGGTCTCGGCAACATCGGGCCGCTGGCGGCCAAGCCGGTGATGGAAGGCAAGGGCGTGCTGTTCAAGAAGTTCGCCGACATCGACGTGTTCGACATCGAGATCGACGAGCAGGACCCGGACAAGCTGATCGACATCATCGCCAGCCTCGAACCCACCTTCGGCGGCGTCAATCTCGAGGACATCAAGGCCCCGGAGTGCTTCAAGGTCGAGGAGGCGCTGAAGGAGCGGATGAACATCCCGGTGTTCCACGACGACCAGCACGGCACCGCGATCATCACCGCAGCCGCCATCATCAACGGCCTGCACCTGGTCGGCAAGAAGATCGAAAAGGTCCGGTTGGTGGCGTCCGGGGCCGGCGCGGCCGGGATGGCCTGCCTCGACCTGCTGGTCACCATGGGGTTGAAGAAGGAAAACGTAACCGTCTGCGACCGCGAGGGCGTGGTCTACGTCGGTCGCGAGGCCGACATGGACGACCGCAAGGCCGGCTACGCGATCGAGACCGATGCACGCACCCTCGACGAGGTGATCGACAAGGCCGATATCTTTCTCGGCGTGTCGGCGCCGGGCGTGCTCAAGCCGGCCATGGTCGAGCGGATGGCGAAGAAACCGATCATCCTGGCCCTGGCCAATCCGGTCCCCGAAATCATGCCCGACGTGGCGCGCGAGGCGCGCCCGGACGCGCTGATCGCGACCGGACGCTCGGACTTTCCGAACCAGGTCAACAACGTCCTGTGCTTCCCGTACATCTTCCGCGGCGCGCTCGACGTCGGCGCGACCGTGATCAACGACGAGATGAAGATGGCCTGCGTCCACGCGATCGCCGAACTGGCTCGCATGGAGGCCAGCGACGTGTCCGCCGCGGCCTACGGCGGGGCTGCGACCAAGTTCGGTCCGGACTACCTGATTCCACAGCCCTTCGATCCCCGGCTGCTGGTCCAGCTGGCGCCGGCGGTGGCGAAGGCGGCGATGGAGTCCGGGGCGGCGACCCGGCCGATCGAGGACCTCGAGGCCTATCGCGAGCGCCTGATGCAGTACGTGTTCCGCACCGGGCTGCTGATGAAGCCGGTCTTCGACGCCGCGCGCAAGGACCCGAAACGCGTGGTGTTCGCCGAGGGCGAGGAAGAGACCGTGCTGCGCGCGGTCCAGACCATCGTCGACGATGGCCTGGCGCTGCCGATCCTGGTCGGCCGGCCCGCGGTGGTCGACATGCGCATCGAGCGGGCCGGACTGCGGATCCGGGCCGGTGAACACTTCGAGCTGGTCAACCCGGAATCGGATCCGCGCTTCAAGGACTACTGGCAGACCTTCCACCGGATCACCGAGCGCCGCGGCGTGACCCCGGACTCGGCCAAGGCGATCGTGCGCACGCGCAACACGGTGATCGCCGCGATCATGGTCTATCGCAACGAGGCCGACGCGCTGATCTGCGGCGTGGTCGGCCAGTACCACAAGAAGCTGAAGTACGTCACCGAGGTGCTGGGCATGCGCTCGGACTGCCAGACCATGGGCGCACTGTCGGCGATGACCAATGAATCCGGCACCTACTTCGTCTGCGACACGCACGTCAACCCGGATCCGACCGCCGAGCAGATCGCGGACCTCACGCTGATGGCCGCCGAGAAGGTCCGGATGTTCGGCATCACGCCCAAGGTCGCGCTGCTGTCCCACTCGTCCTTCGGCAGTCACGTCAACGAGCAGGCGTCCAAGATGCGTCGCGCGCTCAACCTGGTGCGCGAGCGCGCCCCGGACCTCGAGGTCGAGGGCGAAATGCGTGCCGATGCGGCCCTGATGCCGAACATCCGCGAGCGCATCTTTCCCAACTCGATGCTCAAGGGCCCGGCCAACCTGTTCGTCATGCCGGACCAGGATGCGGCTCACATCGCCTTCAACATGGCCCGGGTGATCGGCAAGGGCGTCAACGTCGGCCCGATCCTGATGGGCGCCGGTCGTCCGGCCCACGTGCTGACGCCCTCGGCAACGGTCCGGCGCGTGGTCAACATGACCGCGATCGCGGTGTTCGATGCGCAGATGGAGGCCGCTGCGCGCGACGACTGACGGGCCCGGCCAGCGACGCTAGCGGTGCCAGGTCACCGCCGGCTCCTGGAGTTCGGACAGCTGTTCGCGAAGCTGATCGATCACCGTCTCCCAGTGGCGGTCGTCCTCGAACCACGGGAACGCCATCGGAAAGGCCGGGTCGTCCCAGCGGCGGGCCAGCCAGGCCTGGTAGTGGATCATCCGGAGGACCCGCAAGGGCTCGACCAGGGCCAGCTCGCGGGGGTCGAAATCGCAGAAGGTCGAATACTCGTCGAGCAGCCAGCTCCACTGGCGCTCGCGCGCCTCGCGATCGCCCGAGATCAGCATCCAGAGGTCCTGCACCGCCGGACCCGTGCGGCAGTCGTCGAGGTCGACGAAGTGGGGCTGGTCTCTCCAGAGAATGTTGCCCGGATGGCAGTCGCCATGGAGGCGAATCGAACGGATCTCGCCGATCCGGGCCCAGGCGGCTTCGACGTGGGCCAGCGCATCGTCGGTCAATGACCTGAACGCCGACTCCAGGTGCATCGGAATCCACCGATTCTCCAGCAGCCAGTCGCGCGGCTCCCGGCCCAGCGCGGCGGGGCTGAGGGTTTCCCGATGGTCGAACGCGCGCGCCCGGCCGACCGTGTGCATTCGACCCAGGGCCCGGCCGATGGCCTTGAGCGTGTCTTCGTGCTCCGGTTCCGGCGCGTGTCCGCCCTGGCGTGGGAACAGCGCGTAGCGGAACCCCGCGTGTTCGAGCAGGGTCCGGCCGTCGAAGGAGAGTGGGGCGACGACCGAGAGTCCGGCATCGGCGAGTTCGGCGCTGAACGCATGTTCTTCGAGGATCGCGTCGTCGCTCCACCGACCGGGCCGGTAGAACTTGCCGACCACGGGGGTGGTGTCCTCCAGCCCGATCTGCCAGACCCGGTTCTCGTAGCTGTTGAGCGCGAGCAGGCGTCCGTCGGTGACCAGGCCGGCGGCCTCGGCGGCGTCGAGAACGCAGTCTGGCGTCAGCGATTCGAACGGGTGCAGGGCGGTGTCGGTCATCGGATTCTCCGGGTCGGAGGCGCGGGTCGTTCGGCGTCCTTCGTGCGTGCGGGAAACGCGGAGAACGGAGCTTCCTGGTGTAAAAGTGTGAAAAACATCACAGTATGGGGTGATTTTTCTGGAATGTTCTGGTAGCTTAACCCTCCGCTTCGAGTCGAGCGATGCCGCGCGAGGGGAGCCTTGCAGATCAGCGCGGGGCGCACGACCGAAGCGAACGTGAATCGAAACGCCCACTCGAGCGAAGTCCGCCACCGCGGCCGCCGTCCTGGCTGAGTGTTCCGAATCACCGCGTCGCGATCAGCGGTGCGACGCCGGGATGGAGACCCGGCAGTCGAGCGTCGGAGGCACTCCGTCGCGCAAGCACTCGGACCGAGGGAGACTGGTGCGTTGAACCGTCAAATCCTGAAGTGTTTCCGTCCTGCGCTGACCGGCCTCCTGGCCGTCGGTGCAGCCCTCCTCGCTTCGACCTCGCTGCACGCGCAGATCGATCTGAACTCGAGCTTCAACGGGCCGGCGAACTACACGCCCGGGAACAGCGCGAGTTACCAGATCGTGGTCCAGAACGTCGGCGACGTGGCCGAGAGCGATGTCGACGTCTCGACCAACTTCCCGGCCGGCGTCACGCTCGACACGCTCGCCTGCACGCCGGTGGGCACGGGCAGCGTCTGCGGGACCAACCAGACGGGCAACGACCTGAACGAGACCGGTCTCGAGATCGCCGCCGGGGGCTCGCTGACCTTCGATCTCGATGTCACCTACGCATCGAGCATGGCCATCGACCCGCTGGTCATCACCGCAACGATCACCAGCAGCGTCGCCGCACAGTCGTCCTCGCCGCAGGTCAGCAGCCCGCTGCAGCGCGTGGCCGACATTTCCGTCAGCAAGACCTCGACCGGCAGCACCTACACGCCGGGTGCGTCGAGCACGTACCAGGTTTCGGTCAACAACACCGGGCCCAGCGACGCGTCGGGCATCGTCCTGACCGACTCGGCGCCGACCGGCGTGACCTTCACCGGCTGGACCTGTTCGCCGGCGGCGAACTGCCCGAGCAACTCCGGCTCCGGCAACCTCAACGAAACCCTGGCGCTACCGGCCGGCGGAAATGCCACCTACCAGATCACCGCGGCCTTCGCGTCCGACCTGCAGACCGACCCGATCACCAACACGGCCAACGTCTCCGTACCCGCCGCGCTGAACGACCCGGACAGCGGCGACCACAGCAGCGGCGTCGATCTGGCTCGCGATGGCCAGGCGGATCTATCCGTGGCCTTCCCCGCGGTCGGCATGCCGACCGAGTTCATCCCCGGCACGGCCGGCACCGCGATCTCCTACACCCTCGCCAACGCCGGACCGTCGGACGCCAGCGACGCGACCCTGTCGCTGGCCTGGTCCAGCGCCGTGTCCGCGGTCACCTGGAGCTGTACGCCTGCGGCGGCCTGCACGCCGTCGTCGGGCACCATTGCGGAGTCGACCGTCTCGGTCGATCTGGCCGCCGGCGCGAGCGCCACGTTCGACGCCACGATGGACTTCGACTCCGGGGCGCGCGACGCCCTCGACATCGTCCCGTTCATCACGGCCGGCGCGGGAGAGACCGACCCGACGTCGTCGAACGACAACGACACCCTGACCCTGGCTGTCGACCGGCGGGCCGACATCCAGGTGACCAAGACCGCCAGCGCTCCGGTCGTCAACCCCGACGACTCGTTCACCTACGACATCGAGATCGCGAACCTGGGGCCCAGCGACGTCGGCCCGGACCCGATCGACGGCAGCGGTGAGCAAGGCATCCTGCTGACCGACGACTTCGACGACACCAAGCTGGACGGAGGAACGTCCTGCGCCAACCCGGAAGATCCGTGCTGGACCGTGTGTGCCGACGACAACGGCGTGGTTGGCGACTACACCGCTGGAAACTGCCCGACGCCGCCGCTGGTGCTCGGGGGCGACATATCCAATCTCCCGATCGTGCTCAAGGCCGGAAGCACCACCACGCTCGTCGCCAGCGTCCGTGCGGGCGATTCCGGATCCGTGTCCAACACCGCCTCCGTGGCCCTCGGTGCAACCGGCACCGCACCGGTCGTCAGCGAATTCACGAGCGGCGGCGGCGCGGATTCCGACTCGGTCACCGTGACCATCGACGAGAGCAGCGACCTCGCGATCAGCAAGGACGACGGCCTCACCGCCGCGGTTTCCGGCAACGAGATCAGCTACACGATCGTGGTCGACAACACCGGCTTCGTGTCGGCCAACGGCGTGGTCGTCAACGACACCCTGCCGCTGTTCGACGAACCCGGTTTTCTTTCGGATCCGTCGCTGGTCAGCGCCGGCTTCGTTCCCGGCAGCATCTCCTGGCAGTGTCGGGCGTTCGACGGCGCGTGCTGCAACAGCAACAGCAGCAACTGCGGCGTGGGTACGCCGACCTCGCCGGAGTTCGAGGACGTGATCGCCAACGCGGTCGATCTGCCGGGCCAGAGCCGGGTCGAGTTCACCGTGACCGGCCGGATCGACCCGCGCGCGTCGGGCACGCTGGACAACACCGCATCGCTGACCCTGCCGGCCGGCCTGAACGATCCGCAGCCGGCCAACAACACCGATACGGACGACGACACGGACCTGGTCCGCCAGGCCAACCTCACGGTCGAGAAGTCGGTCGCGGCGCCGACCGGCACCGGACCGTTCACGCTGACCTACACCGTCGTCGTCACCAACACCGGCCCGAGCTACGGATCGGACGTGGTCGTCGCCGACCCGCTCGACCACCCGAACCTCGACACCGCCACCGCACAGTGGTGCCAGCGCGCCGAGACCGATCCGCCGATCATTCCCTGCACCGCCGCGGATGCCGACGGCAGCGGCGCGCTCAGCGCCACGTTCGACCTCGCCACCGGCGATAGCGTTGCCTTCGACATCACGGTCGATACGATCGCAGCGCCCAGCGGCCCCATCACCAATACGGCCCAGGCCACCAACGAGAACGGCGTGGTGACCGCCGATTCGGTCACCACCAGCCTGATCGGCGAAGCCGAACTGATCGTCGACAAGCGCGTGGTCGGCGGCGGTCCGGTCGCGCCCGGCGAGGAAATCGAGTACGTCATCACCGTCAGCAACACCGACGCTTCCGACGACGTGTTCGGGGCCGAGGTCTCCGACGTCTTCCCGCTGCCCATCGACAGCCTGACCTGGAGTTGCCAGGCCACCACGCCGGTGCCGGGTGACATCGAACCGCTGCAGACCGCCGGCGCGCCGGACACGGCCGGCGACGCGGTCGTCGTCAGCGGCGACGGACGGCACATCTACGTGATCGGCACCGAGCCCGACAGCGTCTTCGCCTACGACAGAACGGCCACCCCGGGTGCGGGCTACGGCAACGTCACGCTGATCGAGACCGAAACCGACGGTATCGACGACGGCGGGGATGCCGGCGGCGTGGTCACCGGAATGAACGGCCCGCTCGACCTGGTGCTCGACCCGCTCGGACGCGTGCTCTACGTGCTGTCCCACGACGCCGTCGACGGCGCTTCGCTGGCGGCCTTCTCCCGGGTCACCGATCCGGTGGCGCCGACCTTCGGCGAGTTGACGTTCCTCGGCGCGGTCTCGGCGGATCTTCCGACCGACCCGACCGGGCTGGCGGTGACCGGCGATCGGGTCTACGTCGCGGGTCTCGGCAACCCCGATCCCGAGGCGACCCCCGGCAACAGCGACCCGATCATCACGATCTTCTCCCGCGACCCGGTGTCGTCGCTGCCCGTGTTCGATTCCGCCCGCACCGCGGAGGTGCCGGCCAACGTGCGGGACCTGGCGGTCGATGCCGCCGAAGCGTTCCTGTTCGCCGGCGGCGACGAGCTGCGCATGTACACCATCGACGATGCACAGCCCGGCGTACCGGCGGGCCGCCTCACGGCCGTTTCGATGCTCAGCGACGGCGATGCCCTGTTCGGCATGGCCATGGCGCCCGACCTGGCGCAGCTGGTGGCGCGATCGAGCAGTGGCGGTGCGGGCCGCCTGGTGGTCGTCGACTACCTCGATGCAATGGACGACCCGGCGCTGTCGGCACGGTTCGTGTTCGATGCCGGCGACATGACGCTGCCGGGGGGCGTGACGGACCCGCTGCTCGGCCCGGGGGCGATCTCGATCGCGCCCGATGGCGAGCACCTGTCCGGTGTCAGCGCCGACGAGTCCGCCCTCTATACCTTCCGCCGCGACCCCGGCTCCGGTGATCTGGTCTTCCAGGAAATCGATGTCGTCGATCAGCCCTCCACCGGCGTCAACGGCGGACTCCGCGAGGCCGCCGACCTGGTCCATGCGCCGGACGGCCGACACCTTCTGATCGCCGCAGGGGCCGATGATCCGATCGCCGTGCCGCCGGCGACCAACCCGCCGCTGACGGTCTACTCGCGCCGTGCCCCAGACCCCCTGTTCGCCTTCGTCGAGCAGGAGCGCAACACGGACGCCGACGTGTCCGGGCTCCAGGCGCCGAACGACATCGCGGTGGCCGACGCCAACCACGTCTATGCGGTCAGCCTGCCCGACAATTCGCTGATCCGCTTCGATCGCTTCCCCCGTCTGGGCCTGGACGACGACAGCCTCGGCATGCACCTGCAATTCGCCCAGCGCTACGAGGAGGGTGGTCTCGACGACGTCGGCGCAACGATCTCGGGCCTGGTCCAGCCGCGCCGGGTGCTGGTCAGCCCCGATGGCCGAAGCGTGTTCGTGTCCAGCGAGCAGGCCAACAGCGTCGCGGTCTTCAAGCGCGACGCGGATCCCGAATCCCCGGACTACGGCGAGCTGACCTTCGTCGAGGTCCAGGTCGACGGCGGCGGCCTCGTGGACGGCCTGTCCGGCGCCCAGGGCATGGTCATGGATCCGACCTCGTCGCATCTCTACGTGGCCGGGTCCTTCGAATCGTCGATCGCCCAGTTCGAGCGCGAGGCGGACGGCTCGCTGACCTGGCAGCGCCGGGTCGTGTCCGGCACCGACGGCGTCGTCGGTCTGAACGGCGTGCGCGATCTGGCCATCGCGCCCGACGGTTCGCAATTGATGGCGGTCAGCACGGTCGGCAATGCGCTGGTGGTGTTCGATCGCGAGACCGCGGCGGGCGCCGACGAGGGCGCGCTGGCGTTCGTCCAGTCGGTCGTCAGCGGCATCGGCGATCGTCCGATGGCCGTCGAGATCCCCGGCGGTTCCGGCGAACATGCCGGGCGCCACGTCTACGTGGTCGGCCAGAACAGCAACTCCCTGGCCGTGCTGCGTCGGGTCCTGGACAGCACCAGCAGTGCGTTCGGCCAGGTCCAGCCGGTCCAGCTGATCGAGTCCGGCGTCGACGACGGGCCCGAGTTCATGAACGGACCGCGCGACGTCCGCGTCAGCGCCGACGGCAAGCGGATCTACGTGGCGGCCGAATTCTCCAACGCGGTGGTGGTCTTCGACCGCGACCTCAACACCTTCAGTTCGCGCTACGGCTTCGCCAGTGCGGTCGAGACCCGGCGCGACGGCGTCAACGGCGTCGACGGGCTGCGCCAGGTCCGCGCGCTTGCGCTGACCCGCGACTCCCGCTGGGTCTATACCGCGGGCTTCGGTGAAGGGGCGGTGGCCAGCTTCCGGCTCGGCACCGGCTCCCTGTGCACGGCAGGCGGAAGCGGCGTGATCGAGGACGTGGTGGACATCGGTCGGGGAGGGTCGATCGAGTACCGCGCGACCGGGATCGTCCGTCCCGGGGCGACCGAGCCGCTGGTCAACACCGTTTCGGTGAGCCTCCCGCCGAACTTCACCGCGAACAACCCGGGCAGCTGCACCGGCGGCGCCGACTTCTGCGACACGGAAACCACCACGCTGGTGCCGGAAGGGTCGCTTTCGATCGAAAAGACCTCGGAGCAGGTTTCCCTGGTCGCCGGGGAGACCGCGACCTACCGGATCGAGATCCAGAACGCCGGGCCGTCCAGCCTGGTCGACGAGGCAGGCTTCCCGCTGACCGTCAGCGACCTGCTCGATTCCAATCCCGCCTTCGTTGCCGGCTCCGCGACCTGGACCTGCGAGGCGACCGGTTCCGGTTCGCTGTCGTTCCTCGAGGCCGAGTTCGACCTCGACATCGGCGACCCGGGCGACCCGGGCGACGATACGGGCGGACCCTTCGACGGCTTGAACGGCGTCAGCCGGCTGGCCCTGGTGCCCGGCTCGCCCGGGCTCTGGCTGGTCGCGAGCAGCGTGCTCGACGATTCGGTCTCGATCTTCGAGCGCGATCCGGTCACCGGCGAACTCCTGAGTCAGTTCCGCGTGGCCAGCGGCGACATGCTCGGCGGAACCCCGGTCGATTCGCTCGACGGCGCCCAGGCCGTCGCGGTGAGCGCCGACGGCGCGTTCCTCTATGTCGCCAGCCGCGTGTCCGACAGCATCACCGTGTTCTCGATTTCCGACGACGGCTCGGGCGCGCCCGTGCTGGCGCTGGCCGGGGATCCCAGCACCAATCCGGTCACCGGGTTCACGGGCCTGAACCAGGCCGTCGACCTCGTGCTGGGCGATTCTCCCGGTCAGCCGACCCTCTACGTCGCCGGGGCCAACGACAACGCCATCGCGGTGTTCGATCGCGATCCGGTCACCGGGCTCCTGACCCACGATTCGTCGGTCCAGCAAGGCGTCGGCGGTGTCGACGGCCTCGAGGACGTGACGTCGCTGCTGGTCCGCGGCGACCACCTCTACGCGGTTTCGCCGACTTCCGGCAGCGTCGCGCTGTTCGACCGCTCTGCCGGCGGCGCGCTGACCTGGCGGCGAAGCTACGACGAGCTCGACCTGGGCGTGGCGCTCGACGGTGCGGCGGACCTGGCCATGGACAGCGACGGACGCTTCCTGTACGTCGCGGCGACCAATTCCAATCGAATCCTGGTGCTCGAGCGCGACACGAGCGGCGGCGGCACCGACGGCGAGCTCACCTTCCGCTCCGCGGTCGAGCAGGGCGTGGCCGGCGTCAACGGCCTGAGCGGCGTCGGCCAGCTCGCGGTCTCGCTGGACGGGGTCCACGTCTACGCCACCTCCGCGGTCGGCAGCAGCGTGGCCTGGTTCATCCGTGACGACAACGACGGCTCATTGACCTTCGGCGGCCTGCGCGGCAACGAGGGCAACGAAGTCACCGGCCTGGGCGGTGCGACCGGCGTGGTCGCCGACCCACTGCTCGACCAGGTCTTCGTGGCCGGCACCGCGCAGGGCGCGATCGCTCGCTTCCAGCGCACCTCCGATTCCTTCTGCCCGGCCAGCGGCTCCGGCGAACTGGACGGCGAAGGCTTCAACATCGGCGCCGGCGGCACGGTGATCTTCACGATCGAGGTCGAAGTGGCCGGCGGCACCACCGGCGTGGTCGATAACGTCGCCACGCTGAACGCCGCGCGCGATCCGGACAACCCGGTCCAGACCTCGACCGAATCCAACGTGGTTTCGACCATCGCCGATCTGGCGATCACCAAGGACGACGGCGAGCGCGAACTCGACGGCCTGGCCGGCGCCCTGGGCCTGGCCGGAACGGACCTGAACGTCTACACCGCCGCACCCGACGACAACGCCATCGGCGTGTTCGCCCGCAATCTCGACCCGGGCGGCGATTGCCCGCCCACTCCGCCGCAGGAACTCTGCGACGGCGACCTTTCCTTCCTGCAGGCGCTGCGATCCGGCGAGGGGGGCAACGAAGGCATCAGCGGCGTGGTCGATCTGGCGGTATCCGCCGACGGTGCGCAGGTCTATGCGGTCAGCCCCGTCGACAACGCGATCACGACCTTCGACCGGTCCGACGACGATGGGACGCTGACCTTCGCCGACGTGGCCCGCAACGGCATCGACGGCGTCAGCGGCATCTCCGGCGCCAGCGCGCTCGCCCTGAGCCCGGACGATGCACACGTCTACGTCACCGGCGCGTTCGCCAACGCCGTCGCCGTGTTCGAGCGGCAGTTCGACGACAGCCTGCCCGAATTCGGCCATCTGACCTTCCTCGAGTTCGAGCAGAACGGCGTCGGCGGCGTGACCGGGATCGGCGAGGCGACCGCGCTGGTCGTTTCCGCGGACGGACGTCATGTCTACGTGGCGGGCGCCGAGAACGACACGCTGGCGGTGTTCGAGCGCAACCGCCTGCCGGCGAGCGCCGGCTACGGGCTGATCGAGTACGTCACGCACTACACGCAGAACGTGGGCGGCGTGGCCGGCCTCGAAGGCATCCGCGACCTGGCGATCAGCGCTGACGGCAATATCGTCTACGCGCTCGGCCAGGCCACGGGCACGATCGCGCGCTTCAGCCGGGATCCGGCCACCGGTGAACTGACCTTCCGCGACTTCAAGCAGGACGGGACCTCGGGCACTACAGGCCTGACCGGCGCCCGCCGCCTGCTGCTCGACGACGCGGGGGCGAGCCTGTTCGCCTCCGGCGCGGCCGCCGAGGCCGTGGTCCGCTTCGACGTCGGCGACGATGCCGATCCGGCACTCGAAGGTGCGCTGGACTTCGCCGGCCTTCTCGCCAACGGCGATCCGGCCCCGCTGACCGGCGGGTCGGTGTTCGGTCTGGAGGGTGCGACGGGCCTGTTCGCGACGCCCGACGGACGGCACCTCTACACCGCCGGCTCCGGACGCGGTGCGGTCCTGGCGCTGCAGCGAGACGCGACGCCGGCCGGCATCGGCTTCCAGCAGATCCTGATCGACGGCCTCGGCGGCGTCGCCCCGGGCACCACCGTCGTGTACCAGATCGTGGTCGAGAACCTCGGTCCGAGCAACGTGCCGCAGGCCCGCGTGCAGGATCCGTTCCCGGACGGCTTCGATTCGGTCACCTGGACCTGCTCGGCGGACGGCGGCACCATGGCCGGCTGCCTGTTCGGCCCGTTCAGCGGCGATGTCGACGCCGAGGTTTCGCTGCCGGTCGGTGGCCGGGCCACGATCCGGGCCGAGGGCACGATCTCTGCCGAGGCGACCGGTCGCCTGGTGAACACCGCGACGATCACCGCGCTGGGTGTCCAGGACCCGGACCTATCCAACAACAGCGCGACCGACGACGACACGGTGCTGTCGCCGGCTGCCAACCTGGTGGTCACGGTCGACAACGGCATCGACGACCCGGACCGTGCAATCCCGGGTGCGCCGGTCGCCTACGACGTCGTCGTGTCCAACCTCGGCCCGTCGTCCGTGCGCGGCGTGTTCGTCGACGACGACTTCCCGCCGGCGATGTTCGATACGGTCTGGAGCTGTGTGGCCACGCCGTCGCCGGGCACGCTGGACGCGCCGCTGGAGGCCGATACGATCTCGTTGCCGACGGCGATGGCGATCTCCGCGGACGGCCGCTGGGCCTATGTCGCCGCGGGGGCTTCCGTCGAGGCCTTCCGGCGCGACCCGCTGACCGGCTCGCTGACGCCGGACGAGGTCTACGCCGACGGCGCCGACGGCATCGCCGGCCTGCAGGGTGCGGCTGACGTCGTGCTGACCGGCGGCGGCCGGTTCCTGTACGTGGCCGGGGCGAGCTCGGACGCCATCGCACTGTTCTCCCGCGATACGTCCACCGGCGAACTCGAGTTCGAGAACGCCTGGTTCGACGGCCTGGGCGGCGTCGAAGGCCTGGGCGGCGTCAACCGGCTGCTGGTCTCGCCGGACGGCAACTGGCTGTATGCGGCCGGCGCCCAGGACAACGCGATCGCGGTCTTCGGCATCAGCGGCGTCGACGGCGCGCTGAGCCAGGCTGCCGTGTTCGCCCAGGGCGTCGACGGCATCGACGGCCTGAACGGCATCACCGACATCGGCTTCGCCGAAGACGCGTCGCTGTTGATGGTCACCGCCGACGCCAACCAGTCGCTGACGACCTTCGATCGCAATCCGGCCACGGGGGCCCTGACCTTCGTCGGCATCCTGTTCAACGACGACCTGCTCGGCGGGGCGTTCGAGGACGGCCTTCTCGGCGCGAGCGACCTGATCGAAGCCGACGACGAGCTGCTGGTCGCCTCCGCGACCGGCGACCGGATCACCCGCTTCGAATTCCGCGACGTGACCGTCGACGACGTCGACCGTCGCCTGCCGAGTGCGATCGGCACCATCG
This sequence comes from Halomonas denitrificans, assembly GCA_019800895.1. Taxonomy (NCBI): domain Bacteria; kingdom Pseudomonadati; phylum Pseudomonadota; class Gammaproteobacteria; order Oceanospirillales; family Halomonadaceae; genus Halomonas; species Halomonas denitrificans. The sequence continues at coordinate 155,084 of JAHVKF010000002.1, read as the reverse complement.
ATGCGACGGTCCTGGGCGAGTCGTTCGTGGCGCCGGGCCGGATGGCCTTCGACCCGGACCGTGCGCGGCTCTACGTGACCGGCATCGACGAGTTGCTCCTGCTCAACCTGTTCGGCGAATCGCCGGTGGTCGTCGAGCGCTACCTTGTTGCCGACCATGCCGTGCTCGGCGGCGTGTCCGCCCTGGCCCTGGGGCCCGCGCTGCGCCATCTGCATACCTTCGGCACGGAAACGACCGCCGAGATCGGCAGCTGGGCCCGCGAACGCGGCTCGCGTTGCCCGCTTGCCGGGACCGGCGACCTCGGCCGTCAGCAGGTCGATCTCGTCGCCGGCGGCCAGCTTGCCTACCGTATCGAAGGCACGATCCAGCCCAACGCCACGGGCACGCTGGACTACACGGTGACCGTCGAGAACCCGAGTGCCAGCCAGGAGCTGGACCCGTCCGACAACAGCGCGACGGACTCGGACCTGCTGGAGCCGGCGCCGGACCTGGCGACCGTGAAGCTTCTCGAGACCGCCCCGATCGTCGCCGGTCTGCCGGTCGACTGGTCGATCGAGGTCACCAACGCAGGACTCAGCGACGCCGCCGGGGCGCTCGTCACGGACCGGCCGCCGATCTTCCCGGTCGACCCCGACGGCATTCTCACGGGCAGCGGCAGCTGGACCTGTGACGCCAACGCCCCGCTGTCGGCGCCCGCGCTCTACCCGGCTTCCGAGTCGATCTCGTCGCTGGCCATCGATCCCGAGCGCAGCTGGCTCTACGCCACCAGCGCCGACAGCGATGCGCTGCTGGCCTTCCCGCTCGATGCGAGCGGAGCGCCCGGCGCGCCGCTCGTGATCCGCGAAGGCGACGTCTTCCCGCAGGACGGAGGTCAGCCCGACCTCGAGGTGACCGGGCTCGCCGGTGCATCCGACGTGGTCGCGGCATCGGGTGGACTGCACGTCTACGCGACGGGCGAGACCGGTGACAGCGTGGTGGTGTTCGCCCGCGAAGACGTCGGCGATCCACTGGAGTACATCCAGTCGCAGACCACCGAGAGTCCGCCGGGCGGGAGCAGCATTCCCGGCCTGCGCGGCGCGCGGTCCGTCGCCCTGTCGCCCGACGAGCGTTTCGTGTTCGTCGCCGGTTCCGAATCCAACGCGATCGCCGTGTTCCAGCGCGACGAGACCACCGGTGAACTGACCTTCGTCGAACGCGTCGCCGACGGCATCGGCACGATCGTGCCGGAGTTCGACGTCATCCGCGGCGTATCGGCACTCCATCCGGCCATCCTCGGTTCCGACCTGTACGCGGTGGCCGAAGATTCGGATGCCGTATCGAGGTTCTCGATCAACCAGGACACCGGTGTGCTGACCTTCGAGCAGGTGCTGCGCGCCGGCGGCGGGGTGCCCGACATGACCGGGACCCGGGACCTGTCCGCAGCGCCCGGCGATACGCACCTCTATGTGCTGACCGACGCCGGCATCGCGATCTTCGCCCGCGCCGAGGACGGCAGCCTGGCCTACGACGGCCTGTTCGATCCGGACGGCGGGACGGCGGACGCGATCGCGATGGCCGTCGACGCCGCCGGCTCGCGCGCCTACCTGCTGGCGACCGAGCTCGGCAGCCCGGTCATCCACGTGCTGCGCCGCGACTGGGCGGACGGCTCGCTCGAGTTCTGGTTCACCCAGCCGATCGGTGGCGGTGTGCCGGCCGCGCTGCTGCAGAACGCGCCGTTGAAGCATCTGCTCGTCGGCGGGGACGGACCCGACCTCCTGCGCTTCGACGAGCTCGCCCTGTCGCGCTGCGCGGCCACCGAGGGCACGGCGGACGAGCTGGTCACGACCGTCGATCTCGGCGTCGGCGGCCGCTCCGACTACGACTTCACGGCCACGGTCCATCCGTCGGCGCGCGGCACCCTGGAGAACACGGTGGACGTGGCTCCGGGCAGCGGCACGGACCCCGACCCGGGCAACAACAGCTCGACCGTCAGCGGACCGATCACCGTGGTCTCGGACATCGGCGTGACCAAGACCGGACCGGTGGACGCCGTGGCCGGTACCGTGATCACGTATTCGATCGCCGTGACCAATGCCGGTCCGAGCGACGCCCTGGGCATCCAGGTCGCCGACCTCGCGCCGGCCGAACTGTCCGGTTTCGACTGGACCTGCACGCCCACGCTGGGCTCGACCTGTCCGGCTTCGGGCACGACCGCGCCGGACTTCACGGCCGACGTCCTGGTCGGCGGTCAGCTCGACATCACCCTGCAGGCGATGATCGACCCGGCCTTCATCGGCGACCTCATCAACGTCGTACTGCTGACCCCCGAGGCCGGAGCGACCGATCCGACGCCCGGAGACCAGCGCGCCGAGTGGATCACCACCGTCCGCGCCGAGGCCGACGTCTCGACGACCAAGGACACGCTGACCGATCCGGTCGTGGCCGGTCTGCCGGTCAGCTACCTGGTCGCGGTCTTCAACGGCGGCCCGAGCCAGGCCGATGTGCAGGTGTCCGATACGCTGCCGGCGGTGCTGACCGCGACGGTTTGGACCTGCACCGGTTTCGACGGCGCGACCTGTCCGCCGTCCGGCGCCGGCAATCCGGACGTCACGATCACCATGCCGCCGGGCAGCTCGATCGAGCTGACCGTGGGCGGCGACCTGGCACCGGACGCCACGGGCAGCCTCGTCAATACGGCGGCGGCCACGGTCCAGGCCCCGGCGACCGACCCCGTACCGGGCAACGACGGTGCGTCGGTGACCGACCCGATCGTGATCCGCTCGGACATCGCGCTGACGCTCGACGATCCGCTCGATCCGTTCGACCCGGGCAGTCCCTTCGACTTCCCGCTGGTCGCCACGCTGTCGAACGTGGGCCCCTCGGTGGCACCGGACGTGGTCCTGGACCTGGATGCCTCGGCCAACCTCACGCTGGCCAGCGGCGGCTGCGTGCAGCCGACCGGCGATACGGTGACCTGTCAGCAGGCGCCGCTCGCTCCGGGCGAGGTGCGCACCGTTTCGCTGGCCTTCACCGGTCTGCCGCCGGCGCCCGGAACGCTCGTGATCGATGGCTTGGTCTCGACCAGCGGCGAGGACCTGAACCTGGCCGATAACTCGGATTCGACCAGCACCGAGCTGCTGTCCGGCGTCGACCTCGTGGTCGAACTCGACAACGGCCGGACCTGGCTGTCGCCGGACGAGGTCGCGACCTGGACCCTCGACATCCGAAACTACGGCTCGGTGGACGCGCCGGTGGTCGACGTTTCGGCCGGCGTCCCCGTCGAGCTGCTCGGCGCGACCTGGACGTGTGTGGCCGACGGCTCCGCCGCCTGCACCGCGTCCGGGAGCGGTTCGATCACGGATGTCGCCGACATCCCGTCGGGCGGTCGCGTGACCTACACGCTGGTCGCCACCGTCGACCCGGCCCTGGACCTGTCGGTGCCGCAGTCGGTCGTCATCAGCGCGCTGGCCGAGTCGTCGCCGCCGAGCGCCGACATCAACCCGGCCAACAACCTGGCCGTCGACGACGACGAAGTCCGGCTGGTGATGTTCGAGGACGGTTTCGAAAGCCCGGTCCGAACCCCGGCGGCGAAACTCGCGCTGCCGCCGGCCGAACACGGCTGCATCCAGGTCGACCTGGCCCTGGCCTCCGGAGACCGCGTGCTCGATTCGGCCGTATTCACCGGTCGCGCCCTCGACGGTTCGGTGCTGTTCGATCTGCATCGCACCGTGCGCGGCCGGGACGCCTGGTTCCGCCTCGCTACGCGCGATCTGCGCGATCTGCGCGCGGGCGACTGGCGCCTGGCCGGCGCGGCCGGCGATCCGCTCCGCCTGAGCATCGATGGGCGTCGTGTCGAGGTGGCGGTCGGCGGCCGGGACATCGCCGGCACGTCGGGGCTCCGGGCACCGATCCGCGCGCTCGAGCGCGCCGCGATCGACGGGGCCGGTCCGGTGCCGCCATTGGCCTGGCGGGCCTGTGAGGAGGCGGCGCGATGAGTCGAGCACTTTCCATCGCCGGAGTGCTGTTGCTGGGCGTCGTGCTCGGCTACCTGCTGCGCCTTGTCGTCGATGCCGACGAGATCGAGGCGCCGCCGGACGACTGGGTGGCCCGGGTCGGCGACGAGTACGTGACCCGCGGCGACTGGGAATCGGAAGTTCGCATGCGCGCCGGGGCGCGGCCCGGGATGTTCGAGAGCGCCGAGCAGCGCCAGGCCCTGATGGATCAGCTGTTGTATCGCCGTGCCCTGGTCGAGCGGGCCGAGGAAACGGCCATCGATGACCGGCCCGAGGTGCGCCGCTCGCTGGACCAGATCCTGATCAATCAGCTGCTCCAGGCCGAGCTGCGGCCTCGCCAGGAGTCCGCGGACATCACGCCCGAGCAGATCGAGGCGTTCTACGCCGAGCACGCCGACGAGTACACGGTTCCGGCACGCCGCCGCGTGGCGATGATCCACTTCGAGCTCGGCGCCGGAGCCAGCGAGGAGACCCGTGACCGGGTGCGCGCGACCGCCGAGGACGTGCTCGGCGAAGCGCAGGCGCTGCCCGAATCCATGCCGGGCTTCGGCAACCTGGCGCGCGAGCATTCCGCCCACCAGGCCAGCCGCTACCGCGGCGGCGTGCTGGGCTGGGTCGGCGAGGGCGACCCGTCGCGCTACAGCCACCCGCAGGTGGTGGTCGAGACGGTCAATGCCATGACCGAAGAAGGCGCCATCTCGGACATCGTCGAAGACGAAGAAGGGCTGTACATCGTCCGCCTCGTCGACTTCGAGCCCGAGCGCACCCGGCCGCTGGACGAACTGTCCGACGGCATTCGCCAACGGCTGCTGCGCGATCGCTTCCGCAACGTCGAGCGCGACTTCCGCGAGGAGGTCCTGGCCGCGGCATCGATCGAACTCAATGCGCGCGGTCGCGAACTGCTCGAGGCCACCGGCGAGCCGGTCCGCGAACCCGAAACCCCACGACCGCCGAGCCGGCCCGGCTCCGGGTCCGAAGGAAACTGAAGCCATGTCCGTGAGAATGAAGACCCTCGTCGCGCTGGCCCTGCTCGTTGCAGGCACCGCCGCGGTCGCCCAGGTGGCCACGCGTACCCAGACCCTCACGCTCGAGCCGGGATGGAACGCCATCCACGTCGAGATCGAGCCGCAGGACAACCGCATGGCCACGGTGTTCGCCGATATCCCGGTCGCCAGCGTCTGGCGCTGGCTGCCGACCGGGGCGGAAGCGCGCTTCGTCGAGGACCCGGCCGACGGCCTGGAAAACATCGAGGGCTGGTTCGCCTGGTTCCCGGAACCGCGGCCCGAAGCCTTCCTGACCAACCTGTTCCGGATCAACGCGAACACCGCGTACCTGGTCCATATCGAGGGCAGCCAGTCGCACCAGATCGACCTGGTCGGTCGTCCGGTCCTGGTCCCCCTGCGCTGGCAGACCGATTCCTTCACGCTGACCGGGCTGCCGGTCGCCGACGTCGATCCGCCGACCTTCGCCGAGTTCTTCTCCAACTCCGGCAATCACGCGGGCCAGCCGATCTACCAGCTCGACGACGACGGCCGCTGGCAGCCGGTCGATCCGGCGGCGACGGTGATCGAGTCCGGCGAAGCCTACTGGATCTTCACCCGGGGCAATTCGCGCTACCAGGGGCGTCTCGACGTGGTGCTCGACCAGGGCGAATCGATGGAATTCGCCGCCGCGCTCGACGAGATCCGCATCGTGGTCCGCAACCGCAGCGACCTGCCCGGGTCGTTCCTCGTTCGCCGGGTCGGCGGGGTCGGCATGCCGCTGTCGTTCCGCAACGAGGACCCGGACACGGGCGAGGTCGGCTGGCCGTTCCTGCCGTCCGTGCTGCCGCTGACCGCCGACGGGCGCGAGGACGTCTTCCTGACCCTCGGTGCCGTACGGCGCGAGTTCACCGCGAGCCGGATGGAGGAGATTCTCGAGATCACCGACGAGTTCGGCGAGCGCATGTTCCTGCACGTGGGCGGCAACACGCTGCAGCCCTTCGTCGCGCCCGTGCGCGACGCGAAGGGCAGCGGCGCGCCGAGCCTGGCCGGCCTCTGGATCGGCGAGGTGGAAGTGGATGCGGTCAGCGAATCGCAGCTCGGCGGCGTGACGCCCACGGATGCACCGCAGACCTTCACCCAGCGATTCCTGATCCACGTCGACAGCAGCGGCCAGGTCCGACTGCTCAAGGACGTGATCCAGATGTGGGAAGAGGGCACGCTGATTCCCAGCGACGAAGATCCCTCGATGCTCGAGGTCGACGAGCCGGGCCGCTACGTACTGATCACCGATCCCGCGCTGATCGGCCTGTACACGGGCGCGGTGAACCGGGGCGGGCGATCGGTCGGCCAGCGCTTCAGCACCGTGGCCTACGACTTCCCGTCCGACAGCCTGTTGTTCGACGGCGAGTTCGGGCCCGGCAACCAGATCACCACCACGCTGGTGATCGAGTCCGACCTGCCGACCAACCCGTTCCTGCACCGGTACCACCCGGACCACGACAACAAGGACGCCCAGTTCCTGAACCCCCGCATCGAGGCCTACCAGGTGGTTCGCGAAATGCGCCTCAACTTCCTGGTCGAGGATCCGACCGGCAGCACGCCGCCGGGCTGGGGTCAGACGCTGGTGGGCGGGGAATTCGAGGAATCGATCACCGGCCTGCACAAGAACACCATCTTCACATCCGGCGAGTTCCGGCTGCGGCGCATCTCCGCCGTGCCGGTGCTCAATCAGTGAGCCGAGACTCCTATGAGCAACGACACCGCCGTTCGAGGACCCCTGGCATGAGCAATCCGCACTCCAACACTCCGATCCGGGCCCTGGCAGCTGCCGGCGTCGTTGCGCTCGCGGCGGCCCTACCCAGCACGAGCCACGCCGAGTGGCCGGTCGCGTTCGGGTCCCTGGGCTTCGACGAAGTCGTCGTGGTCGAGGCCTCGGCCAGTGGCGACGTGTTCGTCGCGGGTCACTTCAGCGGCACGCTGGAAACCGCCGGCGGCAACGTCGTCAGCGAGGGGCTCCAGGATGTCTATGTCGCGAGGATCAGCCAGGCCGGCGACGTGCTCTGGATCGAATCGCTCGGCGGCCCACTGCAGGACGAGGTCGTCGATCTGTCGCTCGACGCGGCCAACGCGGCCTACGTGGTCGGCACGTTCACCGGAACGATCGGCGTCGGCGGCGGCACGCTCGGGCCGGCCGGCCTGGTCGACGGCTACGTTGCCAAGATCGACAGCCAGGGCCTCTGGAAGTGGTCCCGCGCGATCACCGGTACCGGCATCGAGGGCGCCACGAGCGTCCTGGCCCTTCCCGGCGACTCCGGTGTGTTTCCGCCGGTGCCCGAGTCGGTTCTCGTCGGGGGCGTCTACGAGTGCAACGCCTCGTTCGGCCAGGATGCGGGCGGCACGGTCGTCTCCCTGTCTCGTGGCGACTGCTTCCCGGGCCGCTCCGATCTCTACCTCGCGCGCTTCGATGCCAGCAACGGCGCGACGGTCTATGCCGCCGACCGCGGCAGCAACGCCACCGGCTTCGAAGAGGTCACGGAGCTCGCGGTCAACGACCAGAACCAGGTGATCCTGGCAGGATCGCAGGTCGTCGGCGGTTTGCAGACCGTGATCAATCGGGACTTCAACAGTACGTCGGGTACCTCGTTGCCGAGCGGCTGGACCCGCTCAGACAACACCTTCCCCTACGATGCCATCACCCGCGGTGATCCCGACAACGTGCTCAGCGGTTCGCGGATGCTCGGTCTGCGCCAGAACGCGGTCTCCGCGTTCTCGGAGATCGTCGATACGAGCACGGCGCAATCGCTGATCATCGAGCTGGATGCCTACCGCGGCGCCAACTACCCGAGCGATTTCAGCGTGGTCACGTCCACCTCGGACGTCAGCGTGCCCTGCATCATCTTTACCTGCATCGTCCGTACCACCACGACCTCCGTCGACTACGACGCCGGCGCCGTCTATTCCTACGCCCCCTATTTCAGCAGCCAGTGGTTCGAGGTCCAGTACCTGGACCGCTTCGGGGACTGGATCCGCCTCGGCAACCGTCTGCCGGCGATCGGCGCCGCGGGCCAGCGCTTCGATTTCCAGGACGAGAACGCGTTCGTGCTCGATGACCCGGACGCGTTCCACCCCGGATTCCGGCTGCGCTTCTACTTCAACGGCGGCGGCGGCACGGTGCCGTCCTATTCGTACAGCTGCACGACGACCCAGACGATCTGGAACGGCATCGTCACGTCCACGACCAGCAGCTGCAGCAGCATCAACTACCAGTACGACGACGCGGGCGTTCCGTGGTGGCACGTCGACGACGTGCGCGTCCAGACCGTGCCCCTGGGCCAGCCCTTCCTGCTGCCGGTCAACGACGTCCTGAGCGAGTCCGGCCCGACCTTCGATACCTCCAACGACCTGACGCTGGGCCTGACGATCGGCGACATGGTGATCGACCAGGCCAACGACCGCGTGGTGATCACCGGCACCCGCTCGGGCTCGCCGGTCCTCGGCGCCTGCGGAACGCTGACCGGCAGCGGCATGTACGTCGCGTCGCTGCGCTTCAACGATCTGGGCTGTGCCTGGGCGCAGACCGCCGACGGCGGCAGCGGCGAAGGCCTGACCGTCGATGCCACCGGCAACATCTACGCCACCGGTCAATTCACCGACCGGATCGACTTCACGGTCGATAGCGGGCTGAACTCGACCCTCGATGCCAGCGGCAATCCGAGCAGCGATGCCTTCATCGTCAGCTATCCGCCCAGCGGGACCCCGCTGCGCTGGGCGACCGGCGGCGGCGAGGTCAACGACGACGACAGCGATCCGAACTTCGGCATTCCCGCTTATGCCGGCGGCAGCGGCAGCGATGCCGGCCTGGACATCTCGACCGACGGCTTCTCGACCCTCTACGTCGCGGGTCGCTTCGAGTCGGTCGCGCGCTTTGGTCCCGTCGACAGCCTGGTCGCGCAGCAGGAGTCGGACGGCTTTGCGGTCAACCTCGGCACGGACGGGCGATTCTTCCAGGAGCAGGCCTGGTTCGCCGGGACGCCGCTGACGCCGCCGCCCAATGCGCTGGTCGACAACGTCGCCTTGCCCCCGGACTTCTTCGTCGACGGCGTGTCCTTCGACGCCATCGGCAACAAGATCTTCTCCTGGACCCGCGCCCAGGGCCAGGACGCGCGCCTGATCCCGCTGCAGCCCTTCGGTTCGATCGAGGTCCACTGGCGCATCCAGGGCCAGCCGCCGGGCAGCGACGCCCGCGTGGTCAGCCTCGGTGCGATCGCCTGGCCGCCCGAGCCGTGCAGCGACATCGTGACCAGCGATTGCTTCCAGGTCCACGTGGTCGGTGCGCCGGTCGAGGCCGAGCCGGCGACGGGCGACTACAAGGTGCTCGAGGTCGTCTCGCCGGCCTCCGGGTCGAGCAACCCGAGCAACAATGCCGGGCAGTTCTCGGCCACCCAGTCCGGGACCGCGTCGATCGTCTACGTCAATGGGCCGACGATCGATCCGCTGCAATACCCGACCGTGGTCGAGGTCGTTCGCACCTTGCCGTATCAGGCGGTTCCGCTGTTCATCGACGGCGTCGATGCCGAGATCGGCCAGCCGATCACCGACCCGTTCCACAACGAGCCGAACCGCAACGGTTTCGTGGTCAACGAACTGGCCTACTACGACGGCTTCGGGCCGGACGCGGCCTACAACCGGACCGGCCGTACCGGTCCGATCATCCCCGTCAACCGCGTCAGTCGTTCGCGTCCGCAGGACGCCGGCCGCGAGCTGGCCGTGGCCTGGTATCGCGCCAACGCCAAGGGTGTGTACTGGCCGGCCAAGACCGTCCGCTACCAACCGCGCTGGCCCTTCGATCCCGAGCGGATCATCATCGCCAGCCAGCTCGGTAGCGAAGTGCTGGGCCAGCAGCCGCTGGACCCGCTGCTCTATCCCTCCGGACGGATCTACATCCAGAACGAACGCGCGCAGCCCGGCTACAACCCGAACGACGAACATGCCTTCATGGCCCCGTCGGCGATCGGCAGCGGCGTCAACGCGGCGTTTGCGCTGCGCTCCGATTTCGGCGCCAACCTGGAGAGCGACCAGGCCGCGGCCTCCGACCCGTACGTGCTGTACAAGTTCTTCGACGAGTCGCTGCTCGAGTGGCGCTTCCGGGTGTTCCGCGTCGACGCCACCGGTGCCGGCTTCTCGGAATTCCGCTTCAACGGCACGGCCGCGACCACCGTGTCGCCGCCGTACCCGGTCCGCTTGCTGCCGAACTGCCCCGAGACCTTCGTCGAGGGCCAGGCCGCCGGTGAGCAGCCGCCGCCGCCGTTCTTCCAGGACTACTCGGCCCAGCTCTGGGCCAAGTCCGCCGGCACCGGCGCGGTGCAGTACTACTACCCCGCGCAGCCCGGGTTCTTCTCGGACCTGGACAACAACGACGTCAACGACATTGTCGGCCAGGCCTGCGTGCCTTGGCTGGCCCGCCTGCCCGCCGACCAGGGCGGCACGCCGTCGTCGCGCGATCCGATCAGCGTGACCTACGAGATCAGCTGGCCGGAAGAGCGGCCGTTGCTCACCGCCGGCGAAACGCTGCTGACGCCGAAGCGCGGCCTGCCGGACATCTACAACCAGGCGGCCGTCGAAGTCGTCTACGACCAGATCCAGGAAACCACGGTCAACCCGCTGCCTTCGAATACGCTGGCCCAGCTGATCGACCCGCTGAACCCGCGCATCGTCTATCTGCCGGCCATCCCGTCCAACGTTGCCAAGGAATTCCAGTCCGACGGCAGCGAAGCCATCGTCGGCTCGCTCGACGGCGAGATCAAGCTGCCCGTGTCGATCCGCGACCGCCTGCGCTACGACCCGATCAACAAGCGCCTGATCCTCACCGGCCTGTTCGACGAGACCGGTGCCGGCGAGCCCTTCCTGCTGCTCAACGTCCTGTCGCGCCGCGACCGACAGATCCTGAAGACCCTCGACGGCGGCGACGGCTTCGAAGCCCAGGCCTACACCAACGACTGCCTGACGCCGGGCTCCGGCTGCACCTGGGACCAGGCCGTCGAAGCGCTGTTCCGCCTCTCGCGCAACCCGCAGCGGATCGAGCAGATCTGCCTGATCTCGCGCCTGGACATCGACCGCAACCGCGTCTGCGAGCAGTCGCGCGCGGTCAACGCGGGCGACGTGCTGATCGGCTACGACGACCCGGCCGGCAACGGCGTGCTCGTGCCGTTCCAGGCCAGCGGCGTCAACCCGGCGCTGACCGCCGGCGCCGCCCAGGGCAGCGGCCTGATGACCGTGGCCTTCAACAACGACCCCGCGCTGGCGCCGCTGCCGGTCAGCCTCGAAGTGATCGAGGTCGGCTGCCTGTTCTCCGAGGGACCGCCGCAGATCGGGCCGGCTCCGTATCTCGGCCAGGTCAACGTCCTGGCGCCGGAGAACATCTTCGACGAGCAGCTCGTGCTGCGCCACAGCGGCGACTTCGGCGGCGATCCCGATGCGCTGGAGTTCGAGTGGTTCTTCGCCCCCGACGTCACCGGCAGCCCGCCGACCGAGGTACCGGTGCCCGAGACCGGTCAGCTCAACGGCTGGATCCAGTTCCCCGTCGACGACCCGCAGGGCGCGGTGGAAATCTCCATCCAGGGCGCGAACATCCAGACGCTCTCGGACAACTGGTACCTGGCCCGCTACCGCGGCCTGCCGGGCTGCGAGAACCAGACCGAGTGGAGCCTGTGGTCCGGCAGCCCCGGCGGGACCGCTGCCGAGCCGCTGGCCCAGCTGGCCGAGGGTTGGGTCAAGCGCGTTCTGGGTCGCCTGAATCCCTTCGAAGCCCGGGTGCAGAACTTCGCCCAGGCGGCGACCAACAACTTCGCCAGCATGCTGATCCAGCTCGGCGAGCGCTACGAGGGCCCGATCGCGTTGAACAACGATCCGGACAACCTCAACTCGATCGGCCTGATCGAGGCCTACACCACGGTGATGCGCCGTGCGCTCCAGCTGTCCGTCGACGGCACGCCGCCGGTCAACTACGGGCCGGCCAACAACGCGATCCTGCTGGTCGCCTCGCGCCTGGTCGAGTTCTACACGCTGCTCGGCAACGAGGCCTACGCCGACGCGCAGGACCCGACCATCGGCATCACGACCAATGACGGCAGCTTCTCGCTGGCGCCGAGCATCTACAACTTCCAGAACCAGCTCGCTTCCCTGCTCGACGAGGAACTGGTCCTGCTGCGCGGTCGCGACACCACGAACGGTCCCGTCACCGCGTCGCCGGTCTACAACCGCCTGTTCTGGAACTTCACCCAGGGCGACGGCGAGGTCGCCTACCAGCAGAGCTACAACATCTCGGACCAGAACTTCGACGGCGTCATCGACGAGTTCGACGCCCGGATCATGTTCCCGCAGGGCCACGGCGACGCCTGGGGGCACTACCTGACGGCGAACAAGATCTATTACGACCTGCTGCGTCACCCGTTCTACACCTGGGATCCTCGCATCGAGTCGTTGCTGGTCGCGGGCGTGGCGATCAACGTCGACTACGAGGACGAGCGGCAGTTCGCCAAGACCGCGGCCGCCAAGGCCAAGGCCGGCGCCGAGCTGGTCGACCTGACCTATCGGTCGCGCTACGTCGACGATCCGGCCGGCCAGTACCAGGGCTATACGGACACCAATGCCGAGCGGGCCTGGGGCCTGTCCGAATGGGGCCGCCGCGCCGGCATGGGCGCGTACTTCGACTGGGTGACCGCGAATTCCATCCTGCCGAGCGAGGAGGACGACCCGTCGGCGGTCGGAATCGAGCGCATCGACCGGACGACCATCCGTGAACTCGGCGAGATCGCGACCAACTACCAGGCCGTGCAAGGCCAGGTCGACGAAGCCGACGCCGGCCTCAACCCGCTGGGTCTCGCGACCGGCGTCGTGCCCTTCGACATCGATCCCTCGGTGCTGGATCGACAGAACAAGACCCAGTTCGAGCAGGTGGCCGATCGCGCGCTGGCCGCGCTGGAGAACGCGGTCAACGTCTGGGACTACGCCAACCAGCTCACCAACCAGATGCGGCGCAACCAGAACGAGGTCGACGACCTCGCGCGTGCCGCGAGCGGGCAGGAGTCCGATTTCTCGAACCAGCTGATCGAGATCTTCGGCTACCCCTACGCCGACGACATCGGTCCCGGCGGTGTGTACCCGGCCGGCTACAACGGACCGGACCTGTATCACTACATGTACGTCGACGTGCCGCAACTGGCCGGCACGCTGTTCGACTTCGACGGCGGCCTCGAGAACCGCAACATCGCGCGCGTCAAGCAGTTCACCGGCGTGTACCAGCCGGCCGCGAACGGCATCAACTTCTTCGACATGGCGCCGGCCCCGCCGGGAACGCCGAACGTCAGCAACGAAGGGGTCCCCTGCGAATTCGACGCCTTCGCCGCCGGCTGCGCGCTGGGCGAGCTCGATATCTCCGGGGCCGACAGTCTCGAGGTCGAATACACCACGATCGAGTCGCCGGACATCGGCCTGTGGTTCACCAAGCCCGAGAGCTGGACCGGCCAGCGGCGCGCCCCGGGACGTCTGCAGCAGATCCTGCAGCAGATGCTGCAGGCGCGGATCGCGCTGCGCCAGGCCATGCTGGAGTACGACCAGCTGAGGCTGGAGATCGAGGCACAGATCGACACGGTCCAGGCGACCTTCGACATCGCGCAGGGCAATCTCAACATCGCCAACGACACGCGGGGCACGCTGCGCGACCTGACGATCGCCACGGAGACCATGAACGGGGTGGCAACCGTGGCCAACCGGGCGGCGGCATTCCTGAACCGCTTCGCATCGAATACCGCGGAGTGCATCCCGACCCTGTTCATCGGCGGTCTCGCCGTCGGCACCGATGCGGCCAAGGCCGCGGCCTGCCCGCTGCGTCTGACCGGCGACGTCGCCGCGTTCACCCTGGAATCGGTCGCCGACGGCCTGAGCATTGCCGCCAGCGCGACCGACGCCTCGAAGGAAGACGTCGAACAGCTGTCCGGCATCCGCACGCAGATCAACGACACCAATCTCGACCTGTTCAACACCAAGGGCGTGATCGACGAGCTGATCCGCAAGGAGCCGCTGGCGCGCGCCGAAGTCTTCGCCCGGGTCGAGGCGATCAAGCAGCTGGTCGGCGATTACCAGGCGACCCTCGCGGAAGGATTGCGCGCCTACGACAGCCTGCTGACCTTCCGTCGCGAGGGCGCGGCGGAGATCCAGGAATACCGCTACCAGGACCTGGCGTTCCGGATCTTCCGCAACGACGCGCTGCAGAAGTACCGGGCCGCTTTCGACCTGGCCGCACGCTACGTGTACCTGGCCGCGGCCGCCTACGACTACGAGACCAACCTGCTGGGCACCGACAACCAGGCCGGTCAGCAGTTCCTGACCGACATCGTGCGCCAGCGCAACCTGGGCCAGCTGATCGGCGGTGAGCCGATGCCCGGCACGCCGGGCCTGGCCGACTCGATCGCCCAGCTGCAGCTGAACTTCGATGTGCTCAAGGGCCAGATGGGCTTCAACAACCCGCAGGTCGAGACCAATCGCTTCTCCCTCCGTCGCGAACTGTTCCGGATCCCGGACGGACCGGAGGGCGATGCCCTGTGGCGGAGGAAGCTCGAGGAAGCGCGGGTCGACGACCTGTGGACCGTGCCCGAGTTCCGCCAGTACGCGCGCCCCTTCGCGCCGCAGTCGGCCGGGCCGCAGCCCGCCCTGGTGCTCGAGTTCACGACCAACGTCACCTTCGGCCTGAACTTCTTCGGCTGGGAGCTGGGCTCGGGGGATTCGAGCTACGACTCCAGCCAGTTCGCGACCCGGATCCGTTCCGTCGGCACCTGGTTCGGCGACTACGCCGACCTGCCGCTGGCCCAGACGCCGCGGATCTACCTGTTCCCGTCCGGCGCCGACGTGCTTCGCGCGCCGTCCGCGGACGATTTCCGGACCCGCGAGTGGCAGGTGGTCGACCAGGTGATCCCGATCCCGTTCCCGGTCGGTCAGCAGGACCTGGAACGCTTCGACTGGCTGCCGATCGTCGACAACATTTCCGGCTCGCCGACCGACATCCGCCGCTACGGCCGCTTCCCGGCCTACCACTTCACCGAGCCGTTCGACGACTCGCAGGTGGTCGCCGACAGCCGGCTGGTCGGACGCTCTGTATGGAACCGCCGCTGGTTGCTGATCATTCCGGGCGGCACGTTCCTGGCCGATCCGGAGGAAGGGCTGGAAACGTTCATCAACGGCCAGCTCGTTCCGGGCTCGAACGAGCGCGACGGGCAGGGTGTCAGCGACATCCTGATCTTCTTCAAGACCTACGCCTACTCGGGGCTGTGATCATGAAATCGACGATCCTGAAAGCGATCCTGACGACCGCGCTCGCGACGCCCCTGCTGGTCACGCCGGCCGACGCGCGAATCGATGCGCCCGACCACGTGATCTACGGCAACGCCTCGCTCTACGGCAATCCGGCGGCGCCGGGCAACCTGATCGAGCTGCACCTGATCGCGACCGGCGAGGTCCTGGTCCGCTACGAGCTCGGTCGCGACCAGCGGCTCGGCGACCAGTACGCGTTGCGCATCCCGATGGACGCCGTCGATCCGCGGGTCGAGGGCCGTGCCCGCCCGGGCGACCCGATCCAGATCTACATTGCCGGTGAACTGGCCGCCGAGACCACGGTCGGCGACGAGGGAACCGCCGTGCGGCTGGATATCGATCCGCAGAATCTCGGCACCGGGCCCAGCCTTTCGATCTCCGACCAGACCCTGTTCGAAGGCAACGCCGGGACCAAGACCGCGGTGTTCGACGTCACCCTGAACACCACCGACGGCAACGACGTGGTGCTGTTCTGGCAGACCCTGGACGATACCGCGACCGGCGGCGTCGACTGCGCGGACGGCGTGACCGACTACCTGAGCGAATCCAACCGGCAGCTGGTGATCAGCCCCGGCCAGACCGAGGCCCAGATCGGTGTGGTGGTCTGCGGCGACACGCGCATCGAGGACACGGAGCGCTTCATCCTCGACGTGGTGGGCGTGCAGAACGGTGTGCCGACGCGTCCCCAGGCCTTCGCGACCCTGATCGACGACGACGATGTGCCGACGTTGCAGATCGCCGACGTCACGGTGATCGAACCGGCCGCCGGCCAGACCGCCGCGGCGGTGTTCCGCCCGAGGCTGTCGAAGAACTCGGACTTCGAGGCCCGCGTCGACTACCAGACCGTGCCCCTGAACGCGGTGCCGGGCGTGGACTACACGCCGGTCAGCGGCTCGATCACGATCCCGGCGGGCGATCTCGAGGCGGTCATCCAGGTGCCGGTGCTGAACGCGCCGAATGCCCTGCCGCCGAGGAGCTTCTTCCTGACCTTCGACAATCCGTTCAACCTGCTCATCGACGACGACCGCGGCCTTGGCCTGATCATCGACCGGGCGTTCCGTCCTGCGGTGCAGGTCGAGCAATCGGTGGTCAACCAGCAGGACGTGACCGGCCTGGCCGACCCGACGGCGCTGGCGCTGTCCCCGGATGGCCAGCACGCCTACGTGGTGAGCGAGGCGCTCGACACGGTGCTGCTGTTCGTTCGCAACGAGTTCAGCGGGCAACTCACGCTGGGCACCCAGTATTCGACGAGCACGCCGGGCTTCGAGGAGGTGCTGCTTGGCGGCCCGCTGGATGTTCGCGTCAGCCCGGACGGTGAGTCGGTGTATGTGGCCTCGCGCACAGATAACGCGGTGGCGGTGTTCGCGCGCGATGCCGGCAGCGGCGCCCTGAGCTTCGTCGAGAACCAGGTCGACGGGCAGATGAGCACACCGTCGGCGTCCCAGGCCAACGCCGGCCTGGCCGGCGTCCGTCGATTGCTGGTCTCGGCCGACGGCCATCACGTCTATGCCGCCGGCGCCGACGCCAACGGCATCGCGGTGTTCGCCCGCGACGGGGTCACGGGCGGCCTGAGTTTCCTCGAGGCCGAGGTGAGCGGGGTCGACGATCCCGACGACGCCGGGGGCGTCGTCGAAGCGATGAGCCGGCCCTCGGGCATCGTCGAGTCGCCCGACGGGGAGCAGGTCTATGTCGCATCGCGCTTCGGCGACGCGGTCCAGGTGTTCGAGCGCGATACCGCCCTCGGCAGTCCGGATCACGGCCGTTTGAACTACGTGACCGCCCTGCGCGACGGCCTGGCCGGCATCACCGGGCTGGACGGCGCGTTCGACCTGGTGATCAGCCCGGACGGCGACCAGCTCTACGTGACCGCGGAGAACGACAACGCGGTGACCGTGTTCGACCGCGACGCGGCCGGCGCGTTGACGCTGCGCCGGGTCATCGCCAAGCAGGTGCCGGAGGTGCCGGGCCTGGGCGGGCCGCAGGGCCTGGCGATGTCGCCGGACGGTCTCGAAGTGTTCGTCACCGGATTCGCAGACGACAGCCTGACGATCTTCCGCCGCCTGACGGAAGAAGAGGACGGCCTGCAACCGGGCGACCTGGTCGTTCGCCAGACGCTGTTCGATGACCAGGGCAGCGTACTGCACATGGCCGGGCCGACGGACGTCGACGCCAGCGCGGACAACGAATTCCTGTACGTCGTCGCCAACGAGGACAACGCGTTGCTCGTCCTGAGCCGGATCTCGCTGGACATCGTGTTCTTCGACGGTATGGAAGACCCCTGATCCCGCGCGCCTGCCGCGCCGCGGGGCGCGGCAGGCCTCCGCTTTACGCTATGCTCCGCTCTGGGTTGTCGTACGGAGCGTCCTGTTTCCATGCGTGTTTCCAGGTGGTTGTTGTTCGCGGTCCTGACCGCGCAACTGGCCGGACCGGCGGCCGCCGACGAGGACTCGCCCGAGCGCGATCCCGATGATCGCCGCGAGGAGATCGAGGAGATCACCGAAATGTCCTGCCGCGATGCGCAGGACCGGCCGGAAAGCTGGCTCGACCAGACCCACGCCTACCTCAGCCGCAAGCTGTGTGAACCTGCCGCCTGGTTCGACGGCTTCTTCGGTTCGTCGCGCGCGGCCGAGGAAACCCCCGTCGGCAGCTTCTTCCGCATTCGAAACTCGCTGATCTGGGACGACAGTGAAGGCCTGGAGCACGACATCCGGGTCTCGGCGAATCTCTCGCTCCCGCGCATTTCGGATCGCGTCCGTCTGCTGGTCAGCAGTACCGACTCGGTCGACGGCGACGAGGGCTTCGACGACCTGCGCGGAAACGAAGACGAGCAGACCCGCCTGGGGCTGCGGTTCCTGCTGTCGGAAACGGGCCAGACGCAGTTCGACCTGGATGGGACGGTCAAGGTCAATACCAGCGGCCTGAATCCCCGGATCCGGGGTCGCGGACGCCATACCTGGGGCCTGACCGACAACACGCTCGCGCGCTTCACGCAGACCGCGTTCTGGGAGCGCGAGGACGGCTTCGGCACGATTTCCCGGGCGGACTGGGAGTGGCTGCCCGACCGCCTGACGCTGGTCCGCCTGACCGGTCGAGGGACCTTTTCCGAGGCGTCCGACGGCGTCGACTGGCGATCCGGCCTGATCGGCTTCCGACAGCTCAACCGGCGCACCGCCATTCGCAGCGAGCTCGGGGCCTTCGGCTACACCCGGCCGGAGTTCCGGGCCGAGGAAATCTTCGTGAACTTCCGCTTCCGCCGCTCGTTCCTGCGCGACTGGCTGTTCTACGAGCTGCAGCCGGAATACGCCTGGCCCTACGACGAGCAGCGCGGCGAGCGCCGCTCCGACCTGCGTTTCATCCTGACCCTGGAAGTCCAGTTCGAGGACTCGGCCAGCCGCCGGCAGCGCCGGGCGCGCCACGGCGACGAGCCGCCGCTGGATCATTACCGGGGGCGCTAGCCCCCCGCCATCGGACCGGCCCGGCTAGCGGTCGATGATGATGTAGGGGTCGAGGACCGGCCGATCCTCGTTGGCCGCGTCGATGACCATGTACTTGCATCCGTTTCCGTAGACGCAGGTCGTGGACCGGTCGTTCCGGACCGTCAGCGTGGTCGAGCCGGTGAACTTGAACCAGTAGACCGGATCGCCGCTGCCGTCGACGAAGGGTGTGTCCTTGGGAAACACGACGATCGCATCCTGGGAAGAGCGGAATTCGACCTGCTCACCGGCGTCGACCCGAACATAGGGATTCGGCGTTTCCGGCGGTCTGCCCGGGTCGGCCGGGAAGTCGAGGTCGATGCTGCAGGCGCCGGGACAGTTGACGAGTCCGGGCTGGAACAGCGCGCAGCCGCCAAGCAGCAGCAGGGCGCTCACGGCGACTGCGGCCGACGCACAGCGGGGGGGAATCGATCGGCTCATGATGACTTCTCCTCGGGAGTGGAGCTCGGGTCCGATCCCGAGCGGATGATGGCGGCGAAGACCGGGTCGTCCCAGGCGCCGTCGAGTCGGGGTTCGTTCTCGAACAGGAACAGCGGGACCCCGCGATCGAGCGCGGTCCGGAACAGCTCGGCCGACTGTTCGGTCCGATCGAGGTAGAGGTAGGCGAAGGCCGTCTCGACCAGGGCGTTGTCGTTCATCTCGTCGACGGCCGGCAGGCCGCCGAGCGCAAGCTGGGCGGCCTCGCGCTCGCCCAGTGCGGCGAGGTGGAGCGCCCGGGCGGCCATGGCTTCGTCGTCGGCCGGGTTCACCACCAGCCGGTCCGCCGCGGCCTCGACCGTGGCCCGGTGCCACCGGGCCGCCTCGTCGTCCCGGTCACCCTGCTCGCTCAGGGCCCAGGCCAGGAACCCGGTCCATCGATAGTCGTCCGGTGCCAGTTCGGTCGCTCGCCGGAACATCGCCTCGGCCCGGCTGAATTCGCGTCCGATGAAGTAGTTCGTGCCGGCGTTCGCGTAGGCGCGGGCATTGGGCTCGATGCGGATCGAGCGCTCGAAGGCATCGCCGGCAAGCAGGAAGTCCTCGTTCAGGAAATGGGCCGCACCGAGGCTGTACAGGGTCTCCGGCGAATCGGGCTCCAGCCGGGCCGCGACCGTCAGCGACTCGATCGCCTCGGCCAGCTCGCCCTGGTAGGTCTTGTTGATGCCCAGCTCCCGACGGAATCGCCAGTAGGCAGGGTCCAGCGCGATCGCCGCGCGGATTGCCTCCTCGCCCTCGAGCAGCCGGCCCTGGTCGCGCAGCGCCCGGGCCAGCCCGAAACGGGCCTCGGCGTTGTTCGGTTCCCGGTCCAGCGCATCGCGGAACGAGCGCTCGGCCTCGGCCGGTCGACCGGTGCCGAGCCGTAGCTCACCGAGTGCGATCCGGGTCTCGACGCTGTCGGGAAACGCCGCCCGGGTCGCCTCGCACTGCTCGGTGGCGGGCTGCACCGTGTCCGGATCGCGGGTCCACTCGTAGCGCTCCCAGAGCGCCCGGCACAATCCGGCCGCAGCGGGGGCGAATTCCGGGTCCAGCGCGATGGCTCGTTCGAAGCGATCGATCGCGCGCACGATCGCCTCGTCGGTGCTTGCCACCCGAAGATCGCTGCGAGCGCGCAGGTAGAGGTCGTAGGCTTCCGTGCTCTCGGTTTCGAGCGCGGAGCCGCCGATGGTCAGCAGCTGCACCTGCATGACTTCGGCAATGGCCTGCGAGATCTCGTCCTGGACCTCGAAGACCTCGGCGACCGGTGCATCGTAGCGCTGGCTCCACACCTGGTTGCCGCGCCGGCCGTCGATCAGGCGCGCGTTGATCCGGATGCGGCCGTCGGCGCGCTGGATGCTGCCTTCCAGCAGTGCGTCGACGTCCAGCCGTTGCGCGATCTCGCGCGCGTCGAGCTCGGAATCGCGCATCGCATAGGACGATGTCCGTGCAGCGACGACGATGTCGGGCGCCCGGGTCAGGCGGTCCATCACCGCCTCGGCGATCCCGTCGGCCAGGTGCCGATTCGCCTGGTCTTCGCTGAGGTCGTTGAACGGCAGGATGGCGACCGAGTTGCCGAGCGTCAGCGGTGCCGGCGAGGGCCGGTTGAACAGGACGAACGCGAGCACCACCAGCAAGGCGGCGATGATCAGGTAGTCGATCCAGCGCGGAGCGACGCTGGGCGGACTTTCGTGGGCTCCGGTGAATTCATCGGTCCGCCGGACGCCGTCGGGCGTGATGTCCCAGACGTAGCTCGCCACGGCGGCGACCGGGATGCCGGCGATGCCGAGCGCGATCAACAGGGGCATGGACCAGGCCGGCGCCTGGAGCGCGGGAAGTACCACGTCGGCCACCTGCAGCACGACCCAGAAGGCGACCACGTAGCCGCCGGTGACGCGGAACACGTGACGCCGGCGAAGCTCGTACAACCACCACTGAAGCGGAAGGGTTCGCTGGCGCATTCGGAAGTCGTGTCCGTTCACCGGTCCCGGGCGGCCGCAAACGGCTTCGCGACCCGATCCGAACCCCCGGGAGGTGCGGATCAACGACCCGATGGATCGAGTATACATCCTGATTTGCGCAATCCATCATGGTCGCGGCGTCGGAGCGTGATCCGTTCGACGGTATCGGGCGCTTAGCCGAACGGGTTGCGGCAGGCTCCGCGCACGGTCGATCCGCGCCCCCCGGGGGCGGGTCCTAGCGCGCCTGCCCGTCGCGATCGAAGGAGCGCACGATGGACGCCGCCGCCTCACGTCCCTCGAACACCGCGGTGACCACCAGGTCCGCGCCGCGGACCATGTCGCCGCCGGCAAACACGCGCGGGTGCGAGGTCTGGAACGGAAGGGCCGGTCCGCCCCCGGCCGGATCGCCGACCCGGACCCGTCCATCGGCATGGACGGCGATGCCGGCTCCGGTCATCCAGTCGCGGGGGTCCGGGCGGAAGCCGAAGGCCACGATGACGACATCGGCGGGTAGGGCATGCTCGCTGTCCGGCACCGCTTCGGGCCGGCGTCGCCCGCCGGCGTCCGGTGTACCCAGCGCGGTTTCGACGAGCGCCACGCCCTCCACCGCGTTGCTGCCGCGGATCGCGACCGGCTGCCGGTTGAACAGGAATTCCACGCCCTCGTCGCGCGCGTTCTTCACCTCGCGGCGGCTGCCGGGCATGTTGGCTTCGTCGCGCCGATAGACGCAGGTCACCGAGAACGCACCCTGGCGAATGGACGTGCGCACGCAGTCCATCGCCGTATCGCCGCCGCCGAGCACGACCACGCGCTTGCCCCGGACATCGACGTAGGGAAAGCGCTCGTCGCTGGAGCCGAGGACCCGGTGCACGTTGCCGATCAGGAAGGGCAGCGACTCGACCACGCCGTCGAGGTCCTCGCCGGGAAACCCGCCGGTGACGTAGCGATAGGTGCCCAGGCCGAGAAAGACCGCGTCGAACTCGGCCAGCAGATCGTCCGGATCGACGTCGCGGCCGACTTCCGTGCCGAGGCGGAAGGACACGCCCATCCCCTCGAGCACCTCGCGCCGGGTCTCGACTACGTCCTTGTCGAGCTTGAAGGGCGGAATGCCCCAGGTCAGCAGGCCGCCGATCCGGGCGTTGCGGTCGAACACCACCGCTTCGATCCCGTTGCGGACCAGCACGTCGGCACAGGCCAACCCGGCCGGCCCGGCGCCGACGATCGCCACGCGCCGGCCGGTCGCAACCACCTGCGAGAGGTCCGGCCGCCAGCCCTGTTTCAAGGCCTCGTCGGTGATGTACTTCTCGATCGAGCCGATGGTCACCGCACCGAGCCCGTCATTGAGCGTGCAGGCGCCCTCGCAGAGCCGGTCCTGCGGGCAGATCCGGCCGCAGATCTCAGGCAGCGAATTGGTCCGGTGCGAGAGCTCGGCCGCTTCGAACAGGCGGCCCTGCCGGACCAGCCGCAGCCAGTCCGGGATGTAGTTGTGCACCGGGCATTCCCATTCGCAGTACGGATTGCCGCAATTGATGCAGCGCGCCGACTGGTCGGCGGCCCCGGCCGGGTCGTACTGGCCGTAGATCTCGTTCCAGTCGCGGACCCGGATCGGCACCGGGGTTTCCTTCGGGTCCTGGCGGGGGGTTTCGAGGAAGTGGAGGTGCGATGGTTTGCTCATCGGGTTGCTTCCTCTTCTCCTCGTTGCGCAGCGGGCGCACGACCGCTTTTGCGAATGGCATGGCGCGGCATCAACCCCATTTCGCCGCTCGCTGCGCGAGCTGATGCGAGTCCCTTTTGTCGCAACAAAAGGAACCAAAAATGCTCGTGCCGGGAAGGCGCCCGCTGCGCGGGTTCCCTCGATTCTCGGTCCGCGCGGGGGATTCCGAACTCGCTGCAGTCGCTACGCTCCTTTCGCTCAGACATGCGGAATCCCTCGTTCCGCGCGGACCTGCGAGTCTCGGCGCCTTCCAGGCAGAAAGGATCCATCGCCTCCTCCAACCCCTCGCCCCGGCCCGAGCGCCGGGGTCCAGTGACGTTCCGGGTTTCGATCGAAGTCGCCGGGCCCCGGTTCAAGCCCGGGGCGACGGGAAGAGACAAGCCTTCGAATCCGGCGCGGGTCGGCTCTTGACGTTCCCCGCCGTCAGCGCCGCCGAGAAGCGCAGGGGCGAGCGGAAAGAGGCCAAAAGCTGTCCGAGCGCAGCGAGTTCTTTTGGCCCCGCTCGCACCGAGCATCGCAGGGCACCGGGGCGTAGCCCCGGCGGCGATGTTCGCGCAGCGGTTTTGGGTACTTTTGACGCCACAAAAGTACCTCGCGGAAGCCTGCGAAGCAGGCGCGCGAAACGCTTTTGAAGTTGCTGCCTGCGATCTCGACGCCGCGTGATGCTCGCTTGCGCGCTGGCCGCGCGCCGCGCGAGCACGACAAGACGAAGCGTCGAACCCCTTCGACAATCCATCCCCGACCATCATGCCGCCTCCCGCAGGCCGCGGATCAGTTTCTCGAGGTCGGTCGCCTTCGGCGTGACCAGCCAGACCTTCGGCAGCATCCGGCGGAAGTCGTCGAGGATCTCGGCCGCCCAGGCGCTGCCGGTGTGCTCGTGGTGCCGCTGGACCAGGCCCCGGAGGTGGTGGACGTGGCTTTCCATGGTTTCCGGCGCGATGTGATGGATGTCGATCAGTTCGTGGTTGTAACGGTCGACGAAACCGCGGTCCAGGTCGAGGACGTAGGCGAAGCCGCCGGTCATGCCGGCGCCGAAGTTGATGCCCGTTCGGCCGAGAACCACGGCCACGCCGCCGGTCATGTATTCGCAGGCGTGATCGCCTGCGCCCTCGACCACCGCGACGGCGCCGGAGTTGCGGACGGCGAAGCGTTCGCCGGCGGTTCCGGCCGCGAACAGTGCGCCGCCGGTCGCGCCGTACAGGCAGGTGTTGCCCAGGATCGGCGTGTCGGCGGCTCGATAGCGGATGCCGTTCGGCGGTCGCAGTACGATGCGGCCGCCGGCCATGCCCTTGCCGACATAGTCGTTGGCCTCTCCGATCAGTTCGATGTGCAGCCCGGCGGCGTTGAACGCGCCGAGGCTCTGCCCGGCGGTCCCGTCGAGCTTCAGCGTCAAGGGCGCGTCGCGCAGGCCGTCGGGACCGTGCGCACGGGCGATGGCCCCGGACAGCCGCGCGCCGATCGAACGATCGTGGTTGCGGATCGAGTAGTGGAATTCGCCGCCTTCGCCGGAGGCCACGGCTTCCGCGGTGTCGTCGGCGATCCGCGCGGCCAGCCGGCCCGGGTCGTGGGGCGGATTGCGATCGACGGTGCAGAACCGCTCGACCGCGTCGGGGACGCCGTCATCGTCGAGCAGCGGCTGCAGGTCCAGCCGGTTCTGCCGCTCGGTCAGCCCGTCGATCCGCTCGAGAAACCCGGTCCGCCCGATCAGCGCGTCGAGCGATCGAAGGCCCAGCGCCGCCAGGCCCTCGCGCACGTCCTGGGCCACGCCCAGGAAATAGTTGACGACCATGTCGGGCAGGCCGACGAAATGCTGCTCGCGCAGCACCCGGTTCTGCGTCGCCACGCCGGTCGCGCAGTTGTTCAGGTGGCAGATGCGCAGGTACTTGCAGCCCAGCGCGATCATCGGCGCCGTGCCGAAGCCGAAGCTCTCGGCGCCGAGGGCCGCGGCCTTGAGCACGTCCAGCCCGGTCTTCAGGCCGCCGTCGGCCTGGATCCGTACCTGCCCCCGGAGGCCGTTCGCGCGCAGCACCTGGCGCACCTCGGCCAGGCCCGTTTCCCACGGTGCGCCGGCGTACTTCACCGAAGTCAGCGGGCTGGCGCCGGTGCCGCCGTCGTAGCCGGAAACGGTGATCAGGTCCGCATAGGCCTTGACCACGCCGGCGGCGATCGTCCCGACCCCGGGCTCGGCGACCAGCTTGACCGAGACCAGGGCCTGCGGGTTGACTTCCTTGAGGTCGTAGATCAGCTGGGCCAGGTCCTCGATCGAGTAGATGTCGTGGTGCGGCGGCGGCGAGATCAGGCCGACGCCGGGGGTGGCGAAGCGCAGCCTGGCGATCAGGTCGTCGACCTTGTGGCCGGGCAGTTGGCCGCCTTCGCCGGGCTTGGCGCCCTGGGCGATCTTGATCTGGATGACCTCGGCCGAGACGAGGTAGTCGGGCGTCACCCCGAAGCGGCCCGAAGCGACCTGCTTGATCTTCGATGCTTTCTCCGTGCCGTAGCGCACCGGATCCTCGCCGCCCTCGCCGGAATTGGAGCGCGCGCCGAGCCGGTTCATCGCGATCGCCAGCGCCTCGTGGGCTTCCGGCGACAGGGCACCCAGACTCATTCCGGCGGAATCGAAGCGCTTGACAATGGATTCGACCGATTCGACCTGATCGACGGAGATCGGATCTATATCGCTGGTCAATCGAAGAAGATCGCGCAACATCGCCGGTTCGCGCCGGTCGACCAGGGCGGCGTAGCGGCGATAGTCCTCGCGCCGCCCGGTGCGTGCGGCGGTGCGCAGGGCGGTGACCACGTCCGGGTTCCAGGCGTGGTATTCGCCGCCGTGGACGTAGCGGTACAGGCCCCCGTGCTCAATCGGCATCCGGCGATCGCGCGCCCAGCGGGCCAGCGCCTTCTGGTCCTCCCACAGGTCGTTGAAGGTGGCGCCTCCGAGCCGTGAGACCGCGCCCGGGAAACAGGTATCGACCACCTCGTCGGCGAGCCCGACCAGTTCGAACAACTGGGCGCCGCGGTAGGAACCGATGGTCGAAATCCCCATCTTCGACAGGATCTTGTACAGGCCCTTGCGGATGCCGCGGCGGTAGGATCGGCCGAGCTGGAGCGCGCGGTCGCGCGGGTGCTCGATCTCGCCCGAGGTCACCATGGCCTGGAGTGTCTGGTAGACCAGGTAGGGATAGACCGCGGTGGCGCCGAAGCCGATCAGGCAGGCGAAGTGGTGCGGGTCGCGGGCGGTGCCGGTCTCGACGATCAGGTTGCAGTCCGGCCGTTGGCCGGTGACCAGCAGGTGGTGGTGGACCGCGCCGGTGGCCAGCAGCGCATGGACCGGCAGCTTGCCGTCCTCGAGGTAGCGGTCCGACAGGATCAGCAGAAGCTTGCCGTCGCGCACCGCCTCCGAGGCCTGCCGGCACAGGTCGTCCAGCGCCTGCTCCAGCGGCGTGTCCTCGGCGACGCACAGGTCGAGCAGCACCGAGGGCAGGCCGAACTGCGGCGTGTTGACGAGCTGGCGAAGCTTGCGCTGCGACAGCACCGGCGAGTTCAACACCACGCGCTCGGCCATCGTTTCGTTCGGCTCGAACACGTTGCCCTTGCGGCCCAGGCCCGTTTCCAGCGACATCACGATGTTCTCGCGCAGCGAATCGATCGGCGGGTTCGTCACCTGCGCGAACTGCTGGCGGCAGCTGTCGTAGAGCGAGCGGATGCGGGTCGACAGCACCGGCATCGGCGTGTCGTCGCCCATCGAGCCGACCGCCTCGGCCTGGGTCTCGGCGAGCACCTGGACGACTTCGCGCCGTTCCTCCCGCGAAAGGTTGAACATCTTCTGATAGGTGGCCAGGGTGGCGTCATCGAAGGGTTCGGCGGCCATGTGAACGTCGACCAGCTCGGAGTCGAGGTAGCGCACGCCGGACTTCAGCCAGGCCTGCCACGGGTGAAGCGCCTTGAGCCGCTCGTCGATTGCCGCGGCGTCGTGCAGTTCGCCCGTCGCGAGGTCGGCGGCCAGCAGCTCACCGGGGCCGAGGCGGCCCCGAGCGACGACTTCGTCGATCGGCACGTCGACCACCCCGGTCTCGGACGCGACGATCAGACGTTCGTCTGTGGTTCGGGTCCAGCGCGCGGGGCGCAGGCCGTTGCGGTCCAGGCCGCAGACCGCCCAGCGGCCGTCGGTGATGACCAGCCCGGCCGGACCGTCCCAGGGCTCCTGGTGGAAGGCGAAGAACTCGTGGAAGGCGCGCTTGTCGGCGTCGAGGTTGTCGGCGGTCTGCCAGGCCGGCGGCACCAGGATCCGCAGCGCCTGCGGTAGCGGCATGCCGCCGGCGACCAGCAGCTCGAGCATCTGGTCCAGCGACGACGAATCCGAGCCGTGCAGGTCGACCGGCGGATCCAGTTCGGCGATCTCCGGCAGCCGCGGCGAGGCCAGCAGGTGTCGCCGGGCCCGGGCCCAGTTGCGGTTGCCGCGGATCGTGTTGATCTCGCCGTTGTGGGCCAGCATCCGGAACGGTTGGGCCAGGCGCCAGCGAGGCAGGGTGTTGGTCGAGAAGCGCTGGTGGAACAGGGCGACGCTGGATTCGAAGCGCGGGTCGGCCAGGTCCGGGAAGAAGGCCGGCAACCAGGCGGGCATGACCATGCCCTTGTAGGACAGGGTGGCCGCCGACAGCGAGGCGACGTAGAACGAGTCTTCCGGACCGGTCTCGGCCTCGAGCCGACGGCGGGCGAGGAACAGTCGTCGATCGAAGTCCGTCGGGTCCAGTTCGCCGGGCGAGGCGACGAACACCTGCTCGATCCGCGGGCAGCTCGCCCGGGCGCGTTCACCGAGCTGGGCGGGGTCGGTCGGCACGACGCGCCAGCCGAGCACCGGCAGCCCCTGCTCGGAAAGTCGCTGTTCGAGGCGCGCTCGTTGGTCGGCCGCCCGCCCGGCGTCGCGGTCGAGGAACACCTGGCCGGCGGTGAAGCGCTCGGTCAGGTCCAGGCCGTTCTCGGCCGCGATCGCGCGCAGGAAGCGCTCCGGCAGCCCGACCAGCAGTCCGCAGCCGTCGCCGGTCCGCCCGTCGGGTGCGACCGCCCCACGATGGGTCAGCCGGTCGAGGGCCCGGACCGCGTCGGCGACCGTGCGGTGCTCGGCGCGGCCGTCGAGCCTGGCGATCAGGCCGAAGCCGCAGGCGTCGTGCTCGAAGTCGGGGTGGTACAGCGTGGCCAACGACCGTACTCCGGCGTATGGAGGCCGTTCAGCATAGCCAATTCCGAAGCCCTCGAGGGAATCCATCGTCATGGCGCGGCGCGCCCCCTTGAGCCTCGCGCCCGGTCTGGCTATCCTGAAGATGGCGTATGGGAATGGGGATTCCTTTCATGAACGAGACTGCGAGCGGGTGCCGTTCCGGAGCGGGCGAGACCGACCGGCTGTTGCTACCGATGGGTGCGTTCGGCCCGGTGTTCGCCGCGCCATCGAGGACGGATCGTGACCGGAGGCTCCGCCACCTTGCGCTGTGGCAGCTGGCTGCGACGGTGGGTGCCGGTGTCCTGATCCTGATCACGGCCGCAGTGGTCTCGGCCGGGCGCGAGGGCTTCGTGCTGTTCGAAGCGCCGGTCCTGTTCTGGGGCTGCGTGGGCCTGCTGCTGGCGCTGCGATGGGGCGTCGCTGCGGCCTGGGTCGCCCGGCACCGCGGTGAATCGAACCCGGTCGCCTGGCGATCGGTCGGCGCGGCGGATCGCCTCGATGCCGCAGCCGGGCCGGGGACGCCGGGCCAGCTTCGTCTCCAGGCCGCGCTGGCCTCGTTCAGCGCGATCCTGTTCGTGGCGATCGCGTTGGGGCCGTTCGGCGCGTATCCGCGGGTCTTCGGTCCGCTGGCCGCGCTGTTCGCGGTCCAGGCCCTCGTCCACCTGCGCGTCGGCCAGCGCCGCGCCCGCCGCGAGAACGAGCGCTCGAACCGGGAGTGTTCGGCATGAGTCGCCCGGCGATCACCGGGCGCAGGACCCGGTCGATGATCGAGGACCTGCGCGTCGTCGAGCCGAGCCTGCCGTTCGGCCCCGTCTATCGCGTGACCGGGAATTGGGAGCGGCTGGTGGAATCGCGCCAGGCGCTCGAGTGGGCCAGACTCGGGTGCTTCGCGCTGCTGCTGACGGTCGTTTTCGCTCCGCATCTCGGGTCGCCGGATGCGGTCGAGGCGCTGTACGCGTTCGCTTTCGTTCTCGTCAACTCACTGGTGGTTGCCGGGCTGGACGCCATCTGGGTCGCTCGCCATGCGAACCATCTCGAACTGGTCGATCGCGCGTCGTCCGGACTCGACGAATGGCGTGCGAAGCAGGCGGCCGAGCGCGAGCCCGAACTCGTTTTTCTCGGGCTCCTGGTGTTCGGTGGCGGGGGTGCCTGGATGCTGTGGGCTGCGCTCCAACCCGACTCCTCGCTGAACCCGTGGATCTTCGTGCCGATGGCGTTGCTGCTGATCGGCGTGCCGCTCCGGGGCGGCCTTGCGAGATGGCGGCACAGGAAGCACGCGGGTTCCTGAAGCCGTGCGATCGCCTTGCCGGGCAGGCTGCCGGCAGCGACGGCGATCACTCTCCGCGGTGAACCCCTGCCACCGACCGGCCCGACGGGTCGGCGCGGTTCGCGAACTCCGGGTCCCAGGCCAGCGCGGCTTCCGACGAGCAGGCGATCGACTTGCCGCCGGGTACCGTGCGGGCGGCGGCGTCGGACGGATAGAGTTCGGCGAAGATCGACCGGTACAGGCAGGCCTCCTTCGTTGCCGGCGGGTTGATCGGGAAGCGCGCCGCCGCGTCGGCCAGCTCCGCGTCGGCCACGCGCTGTTCGGCGTGGTCGCGCAGGGCATCGATCCAGCCGTAGCCGACCCCGTCGGAAAACTGCTCCTTCTGCCGCCAGGCCACCGACTCGGGCAGCAAGTGCGCGAAGGCGCGGCGCAGCAGGTGCTTCTCCATGCGCCCCGGGCCCACCATCTTCAGCGCCGGGTCGATCCGCATCGCCGTGGCGATCACCTCGTTGTCGAGGAACGGCACGCGGGCCTCGACGCCCCAGGCGGCAGTGGACTTGTTCGCGCGCAGGCAGTCGAAGCGGTGCAGGGCGTCGACCTTGCGCACGGTCTCTTCGTGGAATTCGCGTGCGTTCGGCGCCTTGTGGAAATAGAGGTAGCCGCCGAACAGTTCGTCGGCGCCCTCGCCGGACAGCACCATCTTGATGCCCATGGCCTTGATCCGGCGCGCCATCAGGAACATCGGCGTGGCGGCGCGGATCGTCGTCACGTCGTAGGTCTCGAGGTGGGCGATCACGTCGACCAGCGCGTCGAGCCCTTCCTGGAGCGTGTACTCGAAGCCGTGGTGGACCGAGCCGATATGGTCGGCGACGAGGCGCGCGGCGGCGAGGTCGGGGCTGCCTTCGAGTCCGACGGAAAACGTGTGCAGGCGCGGGAACCAGGCCGGCTCGGCCTCGGCAGCCTCGATCCGCCGTGCGGCGTGGCGCGCGGCCAGGGCGGCGATGATCGACGAATCCAGGCCGCCGGAGAGCAGCGCGCCGTAGGGCACGTCGCACATCAGCTGGCGGGTGACCGCGGCCTCCAGCGTTTCCGCCAGCGCGGCGACCGCCTCGTCCTCTCCGTCGATCACATCGTCGAGGGCGTCGTCGCCCGCGGTCGGCATGCGGTGCCGCCAGGCCGGGTCGAAGAAGCGCGTCAGCGTGTCGGTCGCCGAGTCGTAGACGTGGCCCGGCGGGAACGCCTCGACGTCCTCGCACAGGTCGTGCAGGGCCTTGAGTTCCGAGGCCACCACCCGGCGACCGTCCGCATCGCGACCCCAGTAGAGCGGCATAACGCCGATCGGATCGCGCGCGACCAGGTAGCGGCCGCGCCCGTCGTCGTGCCGGCGGTCCCACAGCAGGAACGCGTAGATGCCGTTCAGCGCCCGGCACAGCTCGACCGGGTCGAGGACGCACGACAGGGGCAGGATCACCTCGCAGTCGGAGCCGGTCTGCAGCCGGTCGGCCAGGCCGTGCTCGGCTTCCAGCGCGGCATGGTTGTAGATTTCACCGTTGACCGCCAGCACCCGCTCGCGATCCGTGGAATACAGCGGCTGGGCGCCGCTGAGCGGGTCGACGATCGCCAGCCGCTCGTGACAGATCAGCGCGCCGTCGTCCTCGTGGACCCCGGACCAGTCGGGCCCGCGATGGCGCTGGCGCTTCGAGCGGGCCAGCGCATCGCCGCGCAGGCCGGCGCCGTCGATCGGGCCGAGGATGCCGAAGATGGCGCACACGGCGGTCGGCTCAGGGCGCGCCGGCCGGCGATTCGAAGCCGTCCGCGAACAGGTCCTCGGGCAGCTCGGCCAGGCAGTTGTAGCAGGCCAGTGCGAAGTCCTGGCGCGGCGACTGCGGGTCGTGCACGTCCAGCGCATCCTCGGCGATGTTGGCGGCGAGGACCTCGATCGTGAACGGCTGGCCGTTGTGCTGGTCGGGCCGCAGGTGGATGCCTTCGAGGTTGTTCATCGGGTCCGGGCCGCCGCCCGTGGCCGAGAAGCCGTCGCTGCCGAACACGTTGCCGAGGTAGGCGCCCGCCGAGGCGGTCACCGACAGGTCGAGGTCGTTGACCCAGGCGGGCGACGTGCCGCCCGTGCCGGGTCCGGGCGCGTCGGTCCAGGCCAGCATCATCCGCACCGGTTCGGCCGGATCCTCGGGGGTGAGGACGATGCTCCAGTCCTGGCCGGTGGCGTCGAACACGGTCTGCTGGTCGAAGGTGACGACCGACTGCGGCGGGTTGATCACCGCGTCCAGGTCCAGCCGTCCCCAGCCCTGTTTGCGGTCGGGCCGGTGGCCCAGGGTGCCGTTGTCGGCATCGAGATTGCCGACCAGGTCGGTGGCGGCCGCGGTGAACACCGCCTTGATCAGCGCCGGGCTGGGGTCGGTCGCATGGAGATTGCGGTAGTGCTCCCAGTACAGGGCGACGCTGCCGGAGACCACGGGCGAGGCCATCGACGTGCCGCAGGACAGGCCGTAGCCGGAGCCGCCGGTGCTGGTCGAGTCGGTCCGGCAGCCGGGGGCGACGATGTGCGGTACCTGGCGGCCGTCGCAGGCCGGGCCGTGAGCGCTGTTGCCCGAGACGCTGAAGAAATCCAGGTCCTGGGTGCCGTTGCTGAACTGCAGCCGGGTCGAGCCGACCGCGAACAGGTTCTTGGCCTCGTCCGGGGAGCCCAGCGAACTCGGCGCGCAGGCGCCGCCCGAATCGCCGTTGCCGTTCATGATCGACCAGACCGCCAGCACCGGCTGCTGACCCGGCTCGACCGGGTCCGCGTCCCGACTGATCATGTCGATCTCCATGGTCGGAATGTCGTAGCCCTGCGGTGTGCCGGTCGGGCCCCAGGAGTTGTTGGTCAGCTGGGCGCCGCTGGCCTCCGAGTCGGCATAGATCGTCAGCATGCCGTTCGGCGCCATGCCGCCGGGTCCGCCGCCGAGGAACGGGCCGTAGCGCTGTTCGACCAGCGACGCGCCGGGCGCCACGCCCTGGCCGCGCAGGAAGCCGGCCGCATCGACCGTTCCCGAGGCGCCGGTGCCGCCCACCGCGCCGGCCACGTGGGTGCCGTGGCTGTCGCTGGCGTCGCTGCAGCTGTTCGCGCCCATCCCCCCCGGCACGCAGGGGACGATGTTGTCGACGAGGTCCGGGTGGGTCTGGAGGATCCCGCCGTCGACGATGCCGACGGTGACGCCGCTGCCGTCCAGGCCGGTCGGGGTCAGCCAGTCGAGGTAGCCCGGCTGGATCAGCAGTCCGGCGTCCCAGCCGCCGACCACCGATTGCTGGCTCATCTCGCCGCGCGGACCGGCGTCCTGGCCGATCTGCTGGATCGACAGCACGCCGGGTACCCGGCCGAGGGATTCGAACAGGTCGGGCGACGCGTGCAGCTGGACCGTCGCGAGGTTCGGGTCGATCCGCTGCACCGCATCGGTCGTCCGGGCGCCCGCGTCGCGCAGGGCGGCCAGCACGCGCTCGGCGGTGCCGGCGTGGATCAACGCCATCGCGTACGGGTGCGGGTCGGCGTCGGTGCGGGCCTGCACCGGCACGCGCAGCACCGGTGGGAACTCCCCGGCGAAGCGGACCCGCGCCAGGGTCGCGGCGCGGGCGACCGCGTCCTGGTCGGCCCAGACGATGTAGCCGAACGGCGCGATGTACTGGATCGGCTCGGCGCCGACCCCGCGCAGGGCCTCCAGCCACTCGCCCTTGATCGGGCCCTGGAACTGGACGAGGCGGAAATCGGCCTCGGTTCGCGCGGTGCCGCGCCATGCGCCCTGCGCTGCGGGCCCGAAGGCCAGCCGGGGGTCGACCCGTTGGCCGTCGATCCGCATGGCGAAGGGGTCGGCCACCGCGTGCAGCCGCCCGCCGGCACGTTGGTGCCGGAACGCGCCGGTGTCATCCGGCAGCCAGACGAAGCCCGGATACTCGATGGCCGCGGCCGGCAGATCGGCCCGCAGCGACGCGTCCGGGCGGTCGATGCGCAGCCAGGTCTCGCCCGCGAGCGCGTAGGGGGACAGGACCAGCGCCAGGCCGGCCGCGAAGAAAACGTTCCGCATGGATTCGTACCTTGGTCGACGCCGCCTTCGAAGCGGCATCGGGAACGGTAGCAAAACTTGCCGCCCGGCGCGAGCGATTGCGCGCATCGGGCCGGTCGCTGCGGCCGGAAAGGGTCTCCGGGCCCGGAATTCCGTCGTCCCGTGTCGTTCAGTCGGGGTTCAGTGCGTACGTGGAGACTGGAACCACGACAACGGGCAATCCGCGTCGACGCGACCCCTTCGGAAGCGTACGGGCAGCGGACCCGTTCCGGGCCCCGGACCGCCGCCGGGCCCGCCTCGAAACCGGGGGTCCAGCGGCGTATGATCATCGAACGCCCGAACCGGGCGAACGACCATCCGAAGGGAGGGTGGCATGGCCAAGAAGATCGGACCGTACGAAATCGTCTCCGAACTGGGACGCGGAGGCATGGGTGTCGTCTACAAGGCGCGCGAGGAAAGCCTGCAGCGCTACGTGGCGATCAAGATGCTCGGCAATCAGCTGCTCGAGGACGAGGCCGTTTCCGAACGGTTCATGCGCGAGGCGCGCGTGGTCGCCGACCTCAACCACCCGAACCTGGTCCAGGTCTTCCGGGTCGACCGGCACGAGGACCAGCCGTACTTCGTCATGGAGTACGTCGAGGGCGATTCGCTCAAGGCGCTGATCCAGCGCGAGCGCCAGATGCAGCCGGTCCGTGCGCTGCAGATCCTACAGGAAGCCGCCAACGGCCTCGCTGCCGCCCACGACAAGGGCGTGGTCCACCGCGACATCAAGCCCGAAAACATCATGCTGACCAAGTACGGCGGCGTGAAGGTCGTCGACTTCGGCATCGCCCGCGACGAGAACGCCGAGACGCGGTTGACCACCACCGGCATCGGCATGGGCACACCCAGCTACCTGTCGCCCGAGGTCTGCCTGTCGCAGGAGGTCGACCAGCGCTCGGACATCTTCTCCATGGGCGTCGTGCTGTTCGAGATGCTCACCGGCGACATCCCGTTCAAGTCCGACAGTCCCTTCGAGATGATGACCAAGGTGGTCGAAGCCAAGATTCCCGACATCAAGGAACTGAACCCCAACGTCGACGAGGGCATCAAGAAGATCCTCGCCAAGATGATCGCCAAGCGGCCGAAGCTGCGCTACCAGCACTGCAACGAACTGATCAGCGACATCGAGGACTACCGGGCCGGACGCGAGCCGCGCTGGGCCAAGACCGTGGTCCTCGACGACGCGGTCGAGACCACCGGACCGACCGCGACCCGTGCGGCCGCGGAAAACGAGGCGTCGACGAACGCCGCGACCGTGGCCGCGACCACGCCGATGCCGGCACGGACGGGCGAGGGCAGCGGAGGGCCGCCGACGGTCCGCACCGCGCCGCCGACGGCGACCACGGAAGCCTTCCCTGCCGGGGGCGGTTCGCGCAAGGGCCTGGCCGTCGCGGCGCTGTTCCTCCTGCTGGTGCTCAGCGGTGCGGCCGCATCGACCTGGTACCTGCTGGCCGGCAGCGACAAGCCCCTGCTGGCCTGGTTCGGCGGGAGCGAGGACGGTCCGGAAGCGGTGATCGAGGCCGAGCCGAGCGGCACGGACGCTCGCAGCCTGGCCGCGTCGGGGACGGCGGTCGGTCGTCCGGCCGATGAAGCCAGCGGATCGATGGGCAACGCGATGGACGATTCGATGAACGAGTCCGTGACCGCTGCCGGGGCCGGCAACGCCGAACCCTCCGGGCCCGATGATTCGGCGGCCCTGGCCGCTGCGGCGACGGGATCCTCCGAGCCGGTCGGCGTGGCCTCCGGCTCAGAAGGCGAGTCCACGATCGATTCGGCCGTGGACAATGCCGCTGCATCGAGCGACGGCGCTGGCTTCCGCTTCGCGGTCGAGCCGGCGAGCGAGGCGTCGTCCGACGACGCGGATTCGATCGCTTCGAATCGGCCGTCGGCGAGCGGCTCGACGGCAGATGCCGGCGATGCGGTCGGCGCCGATGGCGCGGCTCCGGCGTCAACCGAACGCGTCGTGGCTTCGACCGCCTCGTCGATGAACCCAGTGGCCGGTCGCGCCGAATCGGGCGATGCAGGGTTCGCGGCGGAAGCGTCGGAGCAGCCGCCGGCGGAACTGGAAACGCCCGCCCTCGACACGGAGCAGGCCGTGGCGCGCGTCACGTCGCCGGCGAGGAACGAGCGGCCGCGCGCCTGGAACCCGGCGGCCCCCCGCATCGTGGTCATGGCAGCCGGCGACCCGGCGGTCGCTTCGGCGATCGAGGACGAGCTCGAGCGGGCGTTGAACCGGGCGTCCTTCGAACTGCTCGACGAGCAGTTGATGGACGGCATGAGCTACGCGGAATCGCTGCCCGACATCGTCCGCGCGGCCTCCGACGAAGGCGCCGATATCCTGGTGTTCGCCGACGTGGTGCCGGCCGGCGAGCGCGAGCTGAACTTCTACGGCCGCACCGACTACCAGTACCTGGCCAACCTGCAGGTGCGGGTGGTGGTGCTGCACGAGCGTCGCAACCTGGGACCGATGCTGCGCGAGCGGCTGGAGTACGTGGGCCTGAACGCCGACGACAAGGCCCGCGAGGCGTCCCGGTCCGTGGTTCGAGATGTGATCACCCGGCTGCGCGCCCTGCGCGCCGGGGCGGCCTCGGCGGCCGGCTGATGCCCGGGCGGGCCCGGCCTCCCGAGACGGAGGGTCAGGCCTCGGACGAAGGCATCACCGGTTCGGGTCGGCCGAAGTAGAAGCCCTGGATGTAGTCGATGCCGATCGCGCGGCAGGCCTCGGCCTGCTGCTCGGTTTCCACGCCCTCGGCCAGGGTCTTCGCGCCGAGATCCTGGATCAGCGTGTTCAGCGATTCGAGAAGCCGGTACTTCGGCGACTCCGGGCCTTCCAGCCCCTGGACCAGCGCGATGTCGAA
This sequence comes from Halomonas denitrificans, assembly GCA_019800895.1. NCBI lineage: Bacteria > Pseudomonadati > Pseudomonadota > Gammaproteobacteria > Oceanospirillales > Halomonadaceae > Halomonas > Halomonas denitrificans. Next base: position 118,691 of record JAHVKF010000002.1, on the reverse strand, counting down.
TTTCAGCACGTCGGGCGGTACTTCGATCAATTCCTGAAGGCGTGCCTGGCCGGCGCCGAAGTCGTCGTAGGCCAGGCCGATCCGGAGGTCCGTGAGGGTCTCGCGGATGCGCGCCATGACGTCCAGGTCGGTGACCGCGGCTTCGTGCACCTCGAACACCAGGTCGAGGCCGGGATGCTTCTTCCGGAGCGCCTTCAGCTCGCCGAGCAGCCGCCCCGGGTCGCGGCATTCCTCCGGGTGGATGTTGAAGAACAGCGGTGTGTCGAGCCCACGTGCCTCGGCTTCCATGAAGCTGCGGCGGCGGAACAGTTCGCTCAGACGGACCTGCTCGCCGATCGCTTCGGCCAGCATGAACATCGGTCCGGGAGCGGCCTCGAAGGCCGGGTGCACCGCGCGTCCGAGGAGTTCATGAGCGAAAAGGCGGCCGTCGGCATGGACGATGGGCTGGTGGAATGCGCAGACCATTTCCTTGTCCAGGAGCTCGTTGAACTCGCGGACGCGGGTCGGGAAATCGTGCGGCAGGGCGCTGATGCCGACCCGGGTGGCCTCGTCGGGCGCGGGTCCGTCCTCGGCCTCGTCCTCGATCAGGCGGAATTCCTGGTCGCCGATATGCACCACGTCGCCGTGGCCCATCGGGGTCGGTGCATTGATTCGCTCGCCGTTGACGAAGGTGCCGTTGGTGCTGCCGAGGTCGCGGATCACGAGCCCGTTGCGCAGCCGCTCGATGCTGGCGTGGCGGCGCGACACGCGCGCCACGTTGAGCTGGATCGCGCAATCGGGGTGCCGCCCGATCTCGGCCGGGAACGAGACCAGGTCGAAGCGCTTGGGCGGCCGGCCTCGGCCGGCGAAGCCTTCGAGATACACACTCCGAGCCATTCAGTCAGCACCATCGTTTCGCACAGCCTGCCCGATACTACATCCATCGCGCACGCGAGAGAACTTCGCATCCATCGCCGAACGCCGGCCCGGTCGTCGTTCTGCCCACCCGGGCTCGACCGCTCCGGCACGCACCTCCATCTTCGCGCAATTCCGGCAAGGGGCTATATTGGACCTTTGTGCAGCATGGCCCAGGCCAGGAGATCGACCATGAAGACCCCCTCCCATCGGCGCTCCAGCGCCGTGAATCCTCCGGCCGGCTTGCCGATGCGCCGGCCCGGTTCCCTGTCCGCGCCGCTACTCGTCACGACCCTCGCCGTGCTGCTCGCGCTGGCGGCACCGGTCGCGGCCCAGCGCGATTTTTCCGAAGTCGAGATCCGGGCGACCGCGATCGTGGACGGTGTCCACGTGCTCGAAGGCGCGGGCGGCAACCTGGGACTGGTCGTCGGTGAGCAGGGGGCGTTCCTGATCGACGACCAGTATGCGCCGCTGACCGAGAAGATTCGAGCGGCCGTTGCCGGCATCACCGATGCGCCCGTGCGCTTCGTCTTCAACACCCACTGGCACGGCGACCACACCGGGGGTAACGAGAACCTCGCGGAGTCCGGTTCCCTGATCGTGGCCCACGACAACGTGCGCGAACGTCTCTCGGCCGGCCAGTTCATGGAGTTCTTCGACATGGACGTGCCGCCGGCACCGGACGCGGCGCTTCCGGTCGTGACCTTCAACGACGAAGTGACGTTCCATCTCGGCGGACACACGGTCCACGCCATCCACCTGCCCGGTGCCCATACGGACGGCGACGCGGTGGTTCATCTCCGCGAAGCCAACGTCATCCATACCGGCGACATCGTGTTCTACGGCATGTACCCGTTCATCGACTACGGATCCGGCGGCAGCCTGACCGGCATGGTCGACGCCGTCGATCGAATGCTGGCGATGGCGGACGACGAGACCCGGTTCATCCCCGGGCACGGCGGGCCGGTGCTGGAGCGCGAGCAGGTCCGCGAATACCGCGACATGCTGGCCACCGTGCTCCGGCGACTCCAGCAGCACCTCGAAGCCGGTCTCGAACTCGACGCCATCCAGGCCGAAGCGCCGACGGCGGACTTCGACGATTTCTGGGGCGGCGGGTTCATCGGCCCCGAACGCTGGGTCGAACTGAACGTCCGGGGCATGAAGGGCGGTTGACGCGCGTCCCGCGACCCGCACTTTCGAACCACGCAACCGACAGGGCGGCCGGTCGGACCGGCCGCCCGTGTCGATCTTCGTCGGCGCGTCAGCGCGTCAGCGCGATGCTTCGAACCCGTCGGAGAAGAAGTTCTCGTTGCACGCCGCCGGCATTTCGAAGCCGTTGGTGACGCTCAGCGACGTCGGGCCACCGCCGTCGTCGGCGTCCACGCCCATGCCGCGGCGGGCGAAGGCCTGCCAGATCTCGCACTGGTTGGCGCCGCCGTAGGTCTGCTGGTCGGCCAGCAGCATCGCGTCGCGCGTATCCAGGAAGGTCGGACCGCAGGGCTGCAGCTTCATGCCGTCGAGGACCAGCTGCATCGCGACGTGATTGCCGCCGTTGCCGTCGATGAAATCGGGGTCGAAGCCGTACTTGTCGACCAGGTTCCAGTACAGGTCCCACAGCACGGTATTGAAGACCGTACCGACGCCGTGCGGCACGCTGACCGATCCGATCGATTCGTAGGTCGCGGGGTTGGCGCTCATGTCGCGCGTGTAGGGCCAGGGGCGGATGCCTGCGCCGGGCACGTTGTCCTGGAAGGTCGCCCAGCTGCCCATGCCGCGCAGGTCCTCGGCCGAGTCGCCGACCTTGGCGGTGAACCACAGGGCCAGGAAGTCGCTCCAGCCTTCGCCGGCCTGCTGGCTGCCGAACAGGCACGACGCCGCCGACGGGCCGCCGGTCAGGCGGTTGGAGACGCCGTGGCCGTATTCGTGGGCGATGATGCCGGCATCGAGATCGGAGTCGCGGTCCAGGCCGGCGCCGCTGTCGTTGTACAGCCGTCCGGTGACCGTGCCGCCCAGGTCGGCCACGATCGCGTCGCCGTCCTGGTTGCCGATCATCGCCACGGGAATCGTCACCTGGCCGCCGTCGTTGCCGGCCGACATGGTCAGCGTGTCGTTCCCACCGTTGTTGTTGATCACGACCACGGCCGCGGCGCCGGCGTTCTCGGCGTTCAGCGCCTTGGTGCCGAACTGGCAATTGCCGCGCCGGACCAGCGCGATGTTGCCGGCGGTGAAGCCGGTCAGCGGGCCGCAGCCTTCGTCGGGGATGGCCGAGCCGTCCGAGACCCGTTCGAAGGTGCCGCTGGTGCCCGGATCGAGAACGGCGGCGCCGAAGCCGGCGGCGGCCGCGACGTAGTCACCGGCGCTCGCGGCCGGCGCGTCGACGGTGAGCGTGGCCGGGCTGGACCCGGTGAACCGGAACATCTGCATCCGGCCCGGCGAACCGTCCGGCGGGGTCGAGAAGTTGGCGTTGTTGGTGCCCGAGCCGTCCTGCGCATCGGCAATGACCAGGTCGTTGCCGAGGCCGCCGTTGCCGAAGTTGTCGACCTGGAAATTGCCGGCCGGCTCGTCGAAGCCGAAGTGCCAGAGCACGTCGTGGATGCGGTTGTTCCAGTAGAACAGGTTGGTGACCGCGAACTCCTCGTACTCGTTCGGCTGCTGGGTGGTCAGGTCGATCGGGAAGTCGAACACCAGCGCCGCCCCGCCGTCCGGCCGTCGGCCGCCACTGTTGTTGGCATCCGTGTCTTCCTGCGCGCGGACGTTGTTGCCCCGGGTGTCGGTGTAGGTCTGGCTGCCGTCGTCGTGCCAGGCCAGCGGCGAGGCGTCCGGGTCGTGCGGATCCACGACCACCTGGTCCGGACCTTCGCCGGGGTGCTCGAGCGGCTCCGGGAAGACCCGGTAGCTCGCCTCCTGCGTCCAGTTGACCGCGAACAGGATCTCGCCGCTGTGCGCGTCGACGAACGCGTTGTACCAGTCCGAATGGCCGCGATGGTCGACCGCGAGGTCCCAGACGAGCCGGAGATCGCCCTTGTGTTCGTACCACGACAGGCGTGCCGGAATCTCCCCTTCGGCCAGCGATCCGCCCGACAGAAGCAGGTCCTCGTCGCTGGAGCGCGCGATGACCTGCGGCGGAACCGAGCCGTCGAGACCGCGTTCGCGCCCGTAGCGAAGCGCGGCTTCGACCGCGTCGAGCGTCGGCGAACGCCGCGCCGTGCGCGCGAGCGCGTTCGAACTCATCCGGCTGTGCAGGCTGAGGACGTCGCCCTCGCGCCCGACGTTGGCGTTGGCCACGCCCAGCGCCACCGGAAGCCCGTCGACGTACTGCTGGAGCCAGACATGGGTGATGCCGTTGTGGCGGCTGGTGTAGGCATCGCGGATGCGGACGTCGGCGAGATCGCCGGCGCGCAGATCCAGCGCATTGGCCCGTTCGGCCAGCGCGACCAGTGCCCGTTGTTCCGGTGAAGTCGCAGCGGCGACGGAAACGCAGAGCCCCAGCGCGGCCAGCAGCAGGCCGTGTCGAATCGAATTCATGACGGTGCTATCCCTCGGGTATTGATCGTGGAAATCGGTGCGTCCCCCGCCGACCATTCTGGCACGAAGCGATGTCCGGCGCGACCGGCCCGGGCCGGTCGGTCCCCTGCGCATCGAGCGGCGCCGGCGATGGCGTACACTTTTCTCACCCAGCGGTCGAAGTCCGGAGACTCGACGCCATGACCGAATCCAGCCGCCGTATCGACTGGTCGCGCGTGCGCAAGCAGTTCCGCGAGGACTACCAGTTCTCGATGATCGTGCTGTTCGGACTGCTGGCCTCGCTGGTGGTCACCGGCTTCGTCATCTATCGCTACGCGTTCGGGTTCTATTTCGGCGGCACCGTCAACCTGATGATCGTCATCAGCATGTTGCTGGTCCTGGTCTACGCGTTGAAGTCCGGCCGGACCCGCCGCGCCGGCATCTTCTTCTGCGCCGCCACGGTCGTGGCCTGCATCGCGTCGACCGCCATGTTCGGCCGGACCGGCATCCTGTGGGGCTATGTCGTGCTCTGGGTCAACTTCCTGTTGACTTCCCGTCGCTTCGCGCTGGTCGCCAACCTGATCCTGACCACGGTCCTGATCATCGAGACCAGCCTGTTCGAGTCGACCCTCGAAGGCGTGACCTATGTCGTCACTGCGCTGCTGGTCACGACCTTCGCATGGATCTTCGCCCACCGCCTGGCCAGCTACCAGGACCAGCTCGAACTGCTGGCGCTTCAGGACCCGCTGACCTTTGCCGGCAACCGGCGGATGATGCGCCGCGACCTGAATGCCGCGATCGCGCGCCACCGGCGCACCGGGCGTCCGTTCACGCTGGTCCTGCTCGACCTGGATTTCTTCAAGCGAATCAACGACGAGCAGGGTCACGAAGCCGGCGACGAAGCCTTGCAGAGCTTCGCCGACGCGGTCCGCGCCACGCTGCGGGCCGAGGACGGCTTCTACCGCTTCGGCGGCGAGGAGTTCGTGGTTCTGCTCGAAGGCGACGACGCTGACTCGGCCCGGCGCGCCGTCGAACGGCTGCATGCCAGGGTCTCGGGCCGGCTGGCCTTCGGCGGCGAGGTGCTCCGCTTTTCGGCCGGTGTCGCCATGCTGCAGCCGGGCGAGGACTGGCCGGCGTGGGTCTCCCGCGCCGACCGGGCCCTGTACCGCGCCAAGCAGGCCGGCCGCGACCGGATCGAGGTCGCCGACGCCGGCGACGGCGTCCGCCCCGTTCCGATCTCGCCGAAGACCGACCGGCTCAATCTCGGAAGCGAGTAGGCGCAGGCGGGAGCGGGCGGCCGGGGTGGATCCCCCGGCGCGAGCCCTCGGCACCGGTATTCCGCTCCCTGAATCGGAGAAGCGTCAGAAGGGCCACAAGTCCCAGGCCCACCCGAACACGCCGACACTGATCGATGCCGAAGCGGTCAGCACCAGGCCGAGCGTGGTGGCCCGCGGTAGCGCCTTCCGGTACAGGATCACCGAGACCAGCGCCCAGAGGCCGATCAATGCGGCGAGGGGCCCGAACCACGCGGTCCACGGGGCCGGCCCGGCGATCCCGAACAGGAGCAGGACCGGGGTCGTTTTCGCGGTCAGCGCGCCGCCGATGCCGAGGCCGGCCACGAAGAGCACTGCGGCGAGCGCCGCCAGGCCGGTCCACAGGCGGGACCGGCCGGCGCGGGCGACGGTCCTCCGGTCCAGGCGCCGCGATGCCCATGCCGTGGGAAGAACCAGCAGGCCGACCAGGGTCCCGGCCAGGGATGCACCGATCCAGCCGGCGTGCATGGCCAGGCGCTTCTCGTCGGTTTCGGCCAGGATCAAGGCGTGCTGCGCGGCGTCCGTGGCGAGGTAGGCGGTGATGTACTCGGCGGCTTCCTCGCCGTCCTCGACGCAGTCCATGTCCAGTTCGGCGCCGGGATCGTCGAAGAACGCATTCATGAAGCCGCCCGCGCACTCGATCGAGCGGGTCGGGCCGTGGCCGGCATGGGGGAACTCGACGTAGCGCGCCGACGGCATCTTCTCGGCCACGTAGCGCGCCAGCGGTGGTGGGGTGATGGGGTCCCAGGCGCCGTTGGCGATCACCAGCGGCACATCCGTGTCGCGGAGCGCGTACTGCGAGGCGTCGCGCGGTGCCAGGCCGAGTTCGCGGCACAGGTCGGCGGCCTCCCGACGGAACTCGGCGCCGCCGAAGGCCGCGCTCAGCAGCGGATGCTCGGCTTCGTCACGGGACGCCTCGGCGGCGTTCTTCTCGAAGTAGCCGTCCAGGCAGCGCACGCCGGCCGCCATGCCCATGCTCACCGAGATACCCATGCCGTCGTCGGCCGCCAGCGCGATGGCCCGGAAGAAGGCCTCGTTGCCCTGCTCGACCTGGCGGGCCAGGCCGTCCATGAGGGCGGGGATCGCCGCGTGGGTCTTCTGCTCGTAGGCAACGCCGAACGGCAGGCCGGCGATCACGTCCTGGAAGATCCAGGCGCGTCCGTCCGGATACAGCTCGCCGGCCGGAACGTCGACCTCCACGGGACGCTCGAGCAGGGTCGCGATCGCGTCGCGATAGCGCGCCTCCAGGTCCGGATAGGCATCTGCGCAGCCGTCCTGCGCGGCACAGGCCTCGAAGAATCGATCGAGCAGCCGTGCGTACCAGTGCGGCAGGCGCATCAGTGCTTCGAGGTCCAGCGGCACGATCGCGTCGATGACCATGGCCTGTACGCCGTCCGGGTCGACCTGCAGCACCGCCTGGCCGAGCACGGAGCCGTAGGAAATGCCCCAGACGTTCCACGAGTCCAGGCCCAGGGCCAATCGCAGGGCGCGGACATCGCGGGCGTTTTCGAAGGTGTGGTAGCCGGATAGGTCGATGCCGGCGCCGCGCGCGCGTTCGATGCATTCGCGCGCGTCGTCCAGGGCCGCGCGCTGCGCGTCTTTGAATTCGGGCCGAATCCGGTCGGCCCGGTTGCGGGCGCCCCAGAAGGGGCAGAAATCGCCCGAGTTGGCGATGCCGCGCTGTTCGAGCACGATCAGGTCGCGCTGCTGGATCACCGTGTGATCCTTGAAGCGATCGACGTAGGTGCGGATCGACACGCCGGGCCCGCCGGTGAGGTAGACGATCGGGTCGTCGCGGATCTCGACCGGTTCCCCTTCCTTGTCCTCGCCGGTTGCCTTGATGCGGGCGAACAGGAGTTCGATCGTCCGGCTGTCGTCGACTTCGCGGTTCTCCGGAACCCGGATCAGGCCGCATTCGATCCGGCCCGGGTCGTAGTCGATCGCACCGCGGAACGGGCAGACGACCGTATCGAAGCCCGGTTCGCGCAGCCATTCGAAGTCGCGTGCCGCGGTGTCTTCGGTATCGCTGCTCGCCGCTGCCGGCGTTGCGGTGGGCCCGGTCGCGGCCTCGGCGAGGTCCTCCTGGGCGAGAGCGAAGATGGGCCCGACCAGTACGGCCGAGAGAAGGAGACGTCGGATCGCGAGCCGGCAATGCATGGGCGGGTCCTTGCAGGAAGAGTCGAGGCCCGAGTATCGCCCCCGGGACGGCGCAGGACATGTGCCGTTGGTTGGCGCGCGCCCTGTTCGAGGCGCAGGCCCCGCAGCGGCGAGCTGCCTCGGGCGGGATATCGAGGACGGGTTGTTGACGACGGGTCGACGGCGGCCCCCTAGGCTGCCTGCATGGACCTGAATCCCCCGCTACCCGATGCCGAGTCCGTCTGGGACTACCCACGTCCGCCGCGAATCGAGGCGATCGACTGGCCGATCCGCGTCGAACACGGCGACCATGTGCTCGCGGACACCCGCAACGCGGTTCGCGTGCTGGAGACTTCCCACCCACCGTGCTTCTATATCCCGCCGGACGACGTGGACTTCGACCGCCTGGTTCCGAGCGACACGCGGACGTTCTGCGAGTGGAAGGGCCAGGCGCGGTACTGGCATCTGGAAACTCGCACGGGCCGGATCGACGATGCCTGCTGGGCCTACCCGGACCCGACCGATCAGCGGCTCGAGGGCCACGTCTCGTTCTACGCCCGCAGGGTCAGCGCGTGCTTCGTGGCCGGCGAGCGCGTCCAGCCGCAGGAAGGGGACTTCTACGGCGGCTGGATCCTGAGCTGGGTCAAGGGGCCGTTCAAGGGCGGCCCCGGCACGCGGGGGTGGTGACCGGACGGCAGCGGGAAGGGGAAAGGGGAAAGGGGAAAGGGACCAGGGGCGAGGGGCTAGGGCCTAGGGGCTAGTGAAACAGCGAAAACCCTTCGTCGTCAGCACCGGTTTTCACTCGTCCCTGACCCCTCTTCCCTGGCCCCTGCCTTTCAGCCTCAATCCTCGATCTTCCAGCTGCCGTCCGCCTGGCGGCAGGCCGTGCCGTAGACGGTTTCCGGCCGGCCTCCGATCGTGGCTTCCATGACGTATTCCCGGCAGGGGCCGGTTTCGCCGTAGTAGGTATCGGTCGGCGTCATCGAGTAGTCGTAGCCGGTATCGGGGTTGTGCCACCGGGTCGGCTGGCCGGTGCGCGAATGCTCCATCGCGTAGCTCGCGTGGGCGTAATCGCGCTCGTCCATGCTGCGTCCGATCGCGCCGCCGATCGCGGCCCCGGCGATCGCGCCGATCACGATCGCGGCGGTACTGAAGCCGTCGCCGCCGTGGTAGTAGTCGTTGTGGCGCGAGTAGCTGGCCGCAGCGCCGAACAGCCCGCCCAGGGCGGCGCCCAGGACCGCGCCGTTCTGCTCGCGCGGTCCCGCCGTCGTTGCACAACCGCTCAGGAACAGCATCCCGGCAAGCGGAATCGAGATCAGGAATCGGCGCATCATCGCGGTTCTCCGGTTCATTGCAGGCGCCATTGTTTCCCGCGACGGCTGAATGCTTTCTGAACCGGGACGTCGGGGCAGGGACGAGGGGCGAGTGAACAGGGAACAGGGATCAGGGGCAAGTAGAAGTAACCCCGGCGCCGAAACCGCGGGTTTTACGAGTCGCTGCCCCCGAGCCCCTCGCCCCGTTTCTAGCCCGTCTCCACCAGCCGGTCGTGCCGCGGCAGGTACAGCGCCGTGCGGATCCCGGTCTCGCCGAGCTGTTCGAACAAGCGCCGATACAGGCCGAGCTGGACGTCGTAGCGGGCGGCCTCTTCGCCGAGGAAGCCTTCCAGGTCGCCGCCGGCGTGGTAGCCGGACTTGTAGTCGATGATCCAGCGGACGCCGTCGCCATCGACGAAGGTGCGATCGATCACGGCATTGACCAGGCGGCCGTCGACGACGCCGCTCAGCGGCAGCTCGCAGGCCGACTCGGGATGGTCGCCGCTGAGAATCCAGCGGCCGGTTTCGCTGGCCAGGGTACGCTCGAAGGCCTCGCGGACGAGCGTACGACTGGCCGGCAGCGCCTCGGGACCGGTCCCGATCGCCCGCAGCAGCGCCGGGATGCGGGCGATCAATCCGTCTCGATCGTCGTCGACGACCGCCTCGACACCGATCCGCCCGACGTGTTCGAGCAGGCGATGCAGGACCTGGCCGGTCCGACGGGCTTCTGCGCCGGCCCAGTTGAACTCGATCTCGACCTCGCGCTCGCGCGGCGGCAGGTCCGGCGCCCAGGCCAGCGCCTCGTCCCGCCTGGGGCGCCAACCCTCGGGAGCGCGCCTGAGGTCCGGGACCGCCGGTGTCGCGACCCCGGGCGCGGCGGAAGCCGGCGGATCGGCCTCCGCCGCCAGTGCGTCGAGAAAGTCCGTCCCGCACCCCGGCCAGAGTCGCTCGAGCAGGGTGCCGCGGCCGGGCTTCGGCCCGCCCTTGCGGTCCGGATCCAGCGCCGTGGTCAGGACCAGCTGCTCGCGGGCGCGAGTGGCGGCCACGTAGAGCAGGCGCTGACTTTCGTAGTCCTCGCGCTGTCGCTGCTCGTTCCGGATCAGGTCGATCAGCGGACTGTTGGATGGCTGATCGGCCGCGCGCAGGGGCGCCAGCAATACGGCCTCGTCGCCGTCGGGCCGGGTGAAGGGCAGCCAGTAGAGCAGGTCGCGCTGGCTGCCGCCGGTGCCGCGATCGAGCTGCGGCAGCACGACGAGATCCCACTCCAGGCCCTTGGCCCCGTGCATGGTCAGGATCTCCAGCCGGACGCCATCGGCCGCCGGATCTCGGACGGTGGCCCCTGCCGTGTAGCCGGCCGCGAGTCGCTCTTCGAACGCACCGAGGTCGTCGAGGAGTCCGTCGGCTTCGGCGCTCTCGAGCAGGTCCAGGTACTGCGCGGCATCGGCGCGGTCGGCGTCCGGGTGTTCCAGCAGGTGCGGGCCGCCCAGCCGAAGCCAGGTTCCTTCGACCAGCGCGCGCAGCGGCCGCCGCCCGATCCGGCCCCGAGCCCGCTCCAGGGCCGCGTAGACCCGCTCCGCACGCGCTCGCGCGTCGCCGTCCAGGCGGAGGATGGCATCGGCGGCGTGCGGGTCGGCGCCGTCGCCGGCCAGCCGGTGGAGGTCGGCGAGGCGCAGGCCGCACCATGGCGCGCGCAGCGCGGCCAGCAGCGCGGCCGTGTCGGCGGGCAGGCGGATCGCCCGGGTCAGCGCCAGCAGGTCCTGGACCACCGGCCGCGCGATCAGCGGGTCGAGCTTCACCGCGCGGAACGGCAGGCCGTGACGCTTCAGGGCCGGCAGGATCGCCTGCAGGTGGTTGCGCGAGCGGACGATGATCGCGGCGCGCCAGTTCGCGTCGTCACGGTGGGCGTCGATCGCCTCGCCCAGCAGGCGGGCGATCCGTTCGGCTTCCGCGGCGTCGTCGGGCAGGGCGTGCAGCTCGACTCGCCCGCCGGCGCCACGGCCGGCCTCCGACGGCGCGTAGGCCACCGCGCCGGCAGCGATGTCCTCGTGATCGGGAAACACCGGCCCGAGCCGTTCGTTCACCCAGTCGACGACTTCGGCCCGCGAGCGGAAGTTGCGGGTCAGGCGGACGTCGTCGAGCACCAGGTCGCCGATCCCGCGGTCGCGGGTGCGCATGAACAGCCCGACCTCGGCCTCGCGGAAGCGGTAGATCGACTGCATGGGATCGCCGACGAGGAACAGCGTGCGGCCGTCATCGGGTTCCCAGCCGTGGGTCAGTTTCTCCAGCAGGTGGAACTGGGCCCAGTTGGTGTCCTGGTACTCGTCGACCAGGATGTGCCGGATCCGCCGGTCCAGGTACAAGCCCAGGTCCGTGTAGCCGGCCTCGTCGTCGCCCAGCGCCGTCAGCGCGGCGCCGGACAGCCCGGTGAAGTCGGTCTGCGCACGCTCGGCGAACACCACGGCCAGCTCGGCGGCGGCCTGGCGCAGGACCTGGATCAGTGCCTCGAGCACGGCCCACTCGCGGTCGTCGTACCGGGGGTGCGGCAGCGTGCGCGCCGCATCGAGGCGTTCGGCCACGGCGTCGAATTCGCGCAGGTCCTCGAGCAGCGCGGTCATCCGGTCCTTTTCTTCGGTTTTCGGCGGGAAGCCGGCGCGCTTGTCGACGCTTTTGCGCCAGCTGCCGGCCTGGGTCAGCAGCGCATCGCCCAGCGCTCTCCAGCCGGCAAGGGCCTCCGGCTCGGGGTCCGGCAGGCCGCCCCCGGGCCACTCGCGCAAGCCGCCCGCTCCATCGTCGGCGCGCAGCTGTCCGGCGGCGAAGTCGAGCAGCGCGGCCAGGTCCTCGGGCGGGCAGCCGACGGCGGCGAGGGCGTCGTCCAGCGCGTCGCGCGCCGCGTGCAGGCGCTCGCGGACCAGGCCGTCGAGCACCGCTTCCAGTGCGTCGCGTTCCGGCGCGGTCACGGTCAGGGCACGCAGCCACTGCTCCCGACGCTTCAGCAGATCGACGAGCAGGTCTTCGACGTCCTGGGTGCGATGGTCGCGCCAGAGCAGCACCCGTTCCAGCGCGGCCGCCAGTCCGTCCCCCTCGTCGCCCGAGTCGCTCTTCCTTCCCGTGTTCTCGCCGATCCGGTCGAGCACGCGGCGGGCCGCCTCCCGGTACAGCGGCTGGGTATCTTCCGCCGGTGCAGGCACCGGGCCGAGCCGGCTGGCGACCGGCATGCTGCGCGCCAGGTAGTGGCTGAACGAGTCGATGGTCCGGATCATCAGGCGCTGCGGGTTGGCCAGCAGGTCCCACTCGACGACCCGGTCGCGCAGGCGCTCCGCGCAGGCCACCAGGCCCCGCTCGTGGGGTGCGTCGCTGGCGAAGCCGGGCTCGAGCACGCGCAGGATGCGCTGCTTCATCTCCGCCGCCGCCTTGCGGGTGAAGGTGATCGCCAGGATCTCTTCCGGCGCGTCGACGGTCTCGAGCAGGGCCAGGAAGCGCTCGACCAGCAGCGTGGTTTTCCCCGAGCCGGCCGGCGCCTGCACGATCACCGACCGGTCGGGCCGCACCGCGTGGCGGCGCTGTTCGCGATCGCTCATTCGGCGCCCTCCGTATCGGCGCTCCCGGCCAGCGGGTCGCGTTCGTGGATGCGGCACAGGGCGTGAAGGTGGCAGTCGCCGCAGACCTTGGCCTCGCGCGGGTCCACGGTCGCCGCGCCGGCGGCGAAGTCCTCGGCCAGCGCATCCAGCGCCGTTCTCCAGTCGGCGAGCAGGGCATCGAAATCGTCGACGCCTTTCCACGCCCCGCCGAGACCGGCGAGCTCGGCCACGCCGCGCGCGCCGACATCGTTGCGCGCCAGGCCGTCGAAGCCGAGATCGTCCGGACGCAGCCGGGCGAAGGCGAGCGCGGCCGGTGGCTCGTCCATGCTCAGGGCATAGGCCGGCAGCTGCGGATCGTCGATCCGGGCGCTCGGGCGCCAGGCGTTGCGGCCGCTGGAGCCGGTCTTGTAGTCGATCAGCAGGGGGCCGGCCGGGGTCCGGTCGATGCGATCGATGGTGCCGGACAGGGTCAGCGGACCGAAGCGCAGGGCGATCTTCTTCTCGCGCGCGATCACTTCGAACGGACCGCGATCGCGCTCGAGGTCCAGCCACCGGTCCAGCAGGCGCTCCGTGCAGCGCTGTTCCAGAGCGCGCCCGGCGCGGCTCAAGGTCAGCCGGTGCTTCTCCAGCACGCCGTCGAGCGCAGCGGCGGCCGCGTCTTCGATTCGCGCGGCGCGATCGGCGGCGTCGAGGGCGAGCAGCGCGTCTCGGTCTTCGAGTTTCCGCCAGAACGCCTCGAGCGCCCGGTGCAGCAGCGTGCCGCGAAGCCGGGCGTCCAGGCCCGGGCGTGGCGGCGCCAGGTCGAGGGCGCCCCAGCGATGGACCGCCAGCGCGCGGAAGGGGCAGGCGGACTGGTCACGCAGGACCGCGGTGCCGCCCCGGATCTCGGCCCGCTCCAGCGGAGGCGCTCTGCGGTCTTCGGCGACGACCTCGAGTTCGACCGGGGCGGCGGCCCCGGCTTCGTCGGTCGCCTCGATTGTCGTCTCGATCGTCGTCTCGATCGTCTCCTGAATCGGGTCTGCGTCCAGCAGCGGGGTACAGCGGCGCTGAATCTCGTCGTCGCCGCGGGCGAAGCTGCCGTGCAGTTCGGGTGCGATCCGGGCCAGGCCGGCCAGCTCGGCCCGGGCACGGGCACGGCAGCCCTCGGCGGTGCTCGACGGCACGGCCCGCTGGATCGGACCCGGAATCAGCGGGTCACGGCGAGCCGCCGCCGGCCATGCGTCGCGGTCCAGCGTGGTCAACCAGGCGGCGTCGAAGCGGGCGCCGAGGGCTTCCTGGACGCCGAGAATCTCGATCGCGCTGCCCGGGTCGGCTTCCCGGAACGTCACGCCCCTGGCGCGCTCGGCCAGCCGCATCAGCGCCTGCGATCGCGACAGCGGGCCCGCCACCGTTCCGTCCAGCGCGGCGAAGGCCTCGAGCAGGTCGTGCCAGCGTTGCAGCACCTGGAACTCGCGGCTGTTCAGGGCTCGCCCGCGGCCGAAGCCCAGCGCGCTCAGTTCGGTCTGGAAGCGCTCGGTCCAGCCCGATGGCCAGGCCGCATCGCGATGCGCGATCGTCGTCGCCCGCCAGCGCTCCAGCGCTTCGGCCAGGCGGACGGCGCCGGCGGCCTTGAGCTCGAAGGCCAGTTCATGGGTCGTCAGGGCGTAGGGCGCCCATCGCATCAGCCGTGCCTCGGCCTCGGCGCGAGGACGCTGCTCGAGTTCGTGATCGATCAGCCAGGGAGAACGCAGCAGCCGACCGGCGCGCGGTTGCTCGATCCGGTTCGGACCCAGGCCGAGCACCAGCAGTGCATCGGCGACCAGCGGCCAGTCGGAAAGTGCGGGCCCCATCGACACGTGCCAGGCCGCGTCGCCCCGGTCCTCGCGGCTGTCGTCCAGGGCGAAGCCTGGAGGGTCGAAGACCGCGGAGAAGATTCGCTCGACGGCGCCCAGGCGGGCGGCGAGATCGGGCACGACGATGCCGAGCCGTGCCTCGGGCTGCTCGGCCAGGCGCGATCGAGCCCAGGCGGCTGCGGCGCGCAGCTCGCTGTCGTCGTCGGCATAGGCCCGCACGGTCGGCGTCGCGGCTTCGGACGGCTCGGCGCCGCGGCCCCCGTGCGGGTCGGCGATCGCGATACCGGCGTCGGCCATTGCCTCGAACAGGGCCCGGACCAGCGGCACCGGTTCGAGTTCGAAGCCGACCCGGCGGACCGCGCCGGGCAGCGGCAGCGCACGGGTCCGGATCAGCCCGGGCAGCGCGGCGGCGAAGGTCCATTCGTCGACCACGTCCCGTTCGCGGGCGATCGATCGAAAGCGCCGCACCCAGCGCTGGAAGGCGCGAGCGTCTTCGGACAGCAGCACCTCCGGCCAGTCCTCCGGGGCATCCAGGCAATGTTCATGCACCGTGCGCCAGGCGCGCTGGGCCAGTTCGACGACCCGCGGCTCGCCGATGAAGACTTCGCTGTCGATCGCCTCCCGCCAGATCTCGCGTGCCGCGTCGTCGCCGATCACCACGCCCTCGATCGCGCCGACCAGCAGCGCGTCGTCGCGGAGCCGGGCCAGCCATGCCGGGATGCTCAGCACTTCGGGCGTCCGCCAGGCGGTCTCGCCGCGCGCCGAGGCCTCGGCCGCCAGTCGCTTCCGCTCGGCCCGGGCGAGGCGGGAGGTCGGTGTGAGGACCAATGGGCCCGGGGGCGGTCCGGGGCGGGCGTCGGGACGGGAAATCATGAGCGCCGATTATGCCGAAAGGATTCTCAGAACCCGAGAGTGCCGAGCCGGAGCACCCCCGCGCTACGCGCAGCGCCCGCCACGCGAAGGCGCGCGCCGGTGGAGTAGGATGAATCCGCTGGAGAACAACGGGCACGGGGACGAGGCGAGACCGATGGACTGGATCAGGAACCGGCCGTGCGGCGTGACGCTGGCGCTGCTGCTCGGCATCGTCGCGCTTCCGGCGCGGGCCGTCGACGGCCTGCTGCTGATCGGCGACAGCTGGGCCGAGCAGCAGTGGACCGACCAGGCCCATGCGCTGGCCTTCGATGCGCTGGGCTTCGGCGCGGTGCAGGTCTACGGAGCGGCGACGACCGAATCGGGCACCACCGCCGCCGACTGGGTCGCGCCGGGCCGCTTGCAGGCGCTCGCCGACGAGCTGGCGTTGCGCAGCGACGTCGACGTCGTCCAGGTCACGCTCGGCGGCAACGATTTCCTGAACGCCTGGAGCACCGCGCTGGCGCCCGGCCAGGTGCAGGCCCTGACCGACGCGGTCCATGGCGACCTCGAGCAGCTGACCGCGTTCATTCTCGACGCCCGCCCCGACGTCGAGGTCCTGCTGAGCTTCTACGACTATCCCAATTTCGTCGACACGCTCGACGGCATCGTCGGCCTGTTCGTCTGCCAGCCCTTGTGGAACGACCTGGGCCAGCCGAGTCCGCTGGAGCTGAACTCGGCCTCGACGACCTTCGAGGCGGCGATGGCGGGGCTTGCCGCAGCGCATCCCCGGATCCATCACGTCAGCCATCTCGGCCAGATGCAGTGGCGCTTCGGCTTCCCGGACGACGGCATCCCGCCGGGCCAGCTGGCGCCTCCCGGCGATCCCGCGTTGCCCAGCCCGACCCAGGCGCTGCGGCTCGACGGCGACGACTGCTTCCACCTCAGCGCCGAGGGCTACGACGGAATCGTCCTGAACCAGTTCGAGGGCTACTTCGAAGAGCGCTTCGACGTGATCTTCCGGACGCGCTTCCGCTAGCCGCGCGCCTCGAACGATGCAACGCCCCCGGACCCACCGCGTTCCGCTGCACGCCGCAGGCTGGCTGGTCGTCGCACTGACCCTGGCCGGCCTGGCTACCGGCGCCGGCTGGCTCGAGTGGTCGCTGCCCGGGTTCGACCTGCCGCTCGGCACCCTGGCGACCGCGGCGAGCTTCGTGATCCTGCCGGCGCTGGCCTTCGACGTGCTGGCGCCGGGCGGTTTGCGGGTGGTCGCCGGCCTGCTGGTGCTGGTCAACCTGTGCTGGCTGCCGGTGTCCGCGCTGCTTGCCGGAAACCTGCGCCTGAACTTTTCCGATGCCCCGGAGGCCTGGTGGCCGGTCACGCTGAGCCTGCCGCTCCTGTCGGTGATGCTCTGGCTGGCCGTCGCCCTGCGTGCCGTGCTGCGGCGCTCCGGGTCGTCGCGTGGTCGTGACCCCGGCGACGGATAATCGCCCGCTCCTCCACTGTTCCGGCTCGACCATGAATCGTCTGTTGCTTGCCGCTGCGCTTCTCGGGTTCCTGTCCGTCGCCGTCGGCGCGGCCGCCGAACACGTACTCCGCCCCGGCCTCGACGGGGAAACCTGGCGCTGGGTCCTGACCGCGATCCGCTACCACCAGGTCGGCGCCCTTGCCGCGCTGGTCGTCGCGCTGGCGGTCGTGCTGGCCGGCGGGCCCGGTTCCGCTTCGCCCCCAGGCCGGCGCCTCGCACTGGCCGGGTGGCTGTTCATCGCCGGCACCGTGCTGTTCAGTTTCAGCATCTACGCGGCGGCGCTGACCGACATCGAAGCGCTGACCTACCTGACCCCGTTCGGAGGCACCACCTTGATGCTGGCCTGGCTGGCGGTGGCCTGGGCCGCGCTGGCCACCGGCGCTTCGCGCCACCGCTCCGACGCCTGACCCGATGCCCGAGGGTCCGGAGATGTACCGCGTGGCCCGGCGCATCCAGCGTGCGCTCGGTCGCCGGCCGTTGACCGAAGCCGCCTGCGCGTTTCCCGATGTCGATCGCGCGCTGGCAGTTCGCGTCGGCGGACCGCCGCCGGAGGTCACGACCCTGGGCAAGGCGCTGCTGCTTGCCTTCGACGACGGCGCGCGGGTCTACACCCACAACCAGCTTTACGGTCGCTGGATCTTCAGCGACCCGGATCGCCGCCCGGACACCGGTCGGCAGCTGCGGCTCGTGCTGTCGACGGAACGGAAGTCGGCGCTGCTCTACAGCGCGTCCGAGATCGCATGGATCGACCCCGGCGAGACGCACCCGTTTCTCGAGCGCGCCGGCCTGGATGTCCTGTCCAGCGGGGCCGGCGTCGACTGGATCGCCGGCTGGATCGGGCGCGATGAATTCCGCCGCCGGCAGCTCGGTCACCTGCTGCTCGACCAGGGCTTCCTCGCCGGCGTGGGCAACTACCTGCGCTCGGAAATCCTGTTCGAGGCCTGTCTGTCGCCGAAGCACCGACCGTTGGACCTGGACGACGAGCAACGCCGCGATCTGGCCGAGGCCGTGCACACGCTGATGTGGCGCTCGGTCGAGACCGGCGGCATCACCAACGACCCCGAGCGGGCCGAGCAGCTGAAGAAGGCCGGCTGGAGGCGGCGCGACTACCGGCACTACGTATTCTCGCGCGCGGACCAGGCCTGTTTCGCCTGCGACGGGGCGGTCGAGAAGATCGAGGTCAGCGGCCGTCGGCTGTATCGCTGTCCGGCGTGTCAGCCGGACCCATGAGCGAGATGCGGCGGACCACCAGGTCGGCCTCGAAGGCTTCGCCGTAGGCCACCAGCGCCACCGAGAGCAGGCGGGACACGTCCAGGGGTCGGTCGATCGACACCCCATCGAACTCGCTCAGCGGCACCACGATCCGCCGCCAGTCCGTGCCGATATCCAGTCGCGCCCGGTAGTAGGCCCAGGGCCGACGGGTCTGCGGGGTGCGCAGGTGCAGGTAGTAGGGGCCCGGCCGGCCCCGTGCCTCGACCACGAAGCGATCGAAGGCGGACGCATCCAGCGGCCGACGGCCCAGCACCAGCGGCAGTCGAAGCTGGACGAATCCTCCGTTGTTGTCCAGCCGGACCGTGCCGCGCATCCGGAGCGCCGGGCCGGTCCCGGTCACCACGTAGCCGGCCGCGAGGTCGGAGCGGCCACCCATGACACGGTCCGTGAAGCCGGTCCAGGACGTGCCGAACGCGGACCGGCCGTCGTTGCGGCTGAAATCATCGAGCAGGCGTTCCTCGCCCTTGGCCACGGCGGCGACTCCGATGAGGATCAGAAGGATGGACAGGTTGTGGATCGGGTGCCTCATCTGCGCAGCATGCCCCCCGTCTGTCAACAACATGTTCGTCAACAACATGTTCGTCAACGGCATGTCCGTCGCCGGAACCTCCGGCGCTCGCTGCACCACGCAGCTTGCGCGCGGCCTCGGCGGCACTTTAGGCTGACGCGCGGGGAGCGCAGTCAGCGGGATCGAAGCGGGCTCGAAGGCGCAGGGCGCCGGAGGGAGACATGCAAGCCATCCGTATTCTGAAGACTCTGCTGGTCCTGGCCGTGGGCCTGCAGGCCGGCTTCTACGCGATCAGCAACCTGGTCAACATCGACGGAGCGTTCGCCGCAGTGAGCTATGTGCTGTCGATGGCTGACCAGGCGATCTACGACGAGCCCGTCCTGCCGCCGGTCACGGCACCGGTGCTGGTCGGCCTTGCGCTGGCTCTGGTCATCGCCACGGAAAGCGCGATCGGCGTGCTCTGCTTCGTCGGCGCGGTGAAGATGTGGAACGCCCGCGCCGGCGGCGTCGCCGAGTTCGCCCGGGCACGGACGCTGGCAGTGTTCGGCTGCGGCCTGGCGCTGCTGCTCTGGATCGGCCTGTTCATGGCCTTCGGCGGTGCGCTCTACCAGATGTGGCAGACCGAGATCGGGCTGGCCTCGCTGGAGGGGGCATTCATGTATGCCGTGTCCTCGGCGGTGGTGCTGCTGTTCGTCAACCAGCCCGAGAGCGATCCGCATCGCTGATCGCCCGCGCGGGGGCTCAGTCGAGTCCTCGTTCGCGCTTCCAGGCCTCGATCGTCGCGCGCGGCAGCGGGAAGTAGCCGTTGACGATCTCTGGCGCCCCGGCGTCCGGATCGGCTTCCAGGGCCACGTGCCAGCCATCGACCCGGTCGATCGCCAGCAGGTCGTCGATGTCGTAGAGGTCGTCGCGATGCACCGAGTCCCTGCCGGCCAGCAGTTCGGCCTTCGCCTTCGCCTTGACTTCGGCCACCGATTCGCCGGCATACAGCGCGTAGGCGTGGCGTTCGAGCAGTTCGCCGGGCGCGTAGCCGCCGATGTTGACGAAGTAGAGCTGCGGTCCGCCGTCGGACGGCGCGCGCTGCAGGTGGACCCGGTAGCCCGGTACGGTGTCGACCCGGGCCCAGGCGTCGACGTGCACCCGGCCGGGTTCGCCGAACCAGCGATCGAGCAACTGCCCGTGGATGTCCTCGAGGGAGCTGCCGACGGCAAATACCACGTCGTGGAGTTCGACGTTGCAGCCCGGGGCGCGGCCCCCGAGGCAGACGGCGTAGAGGGCGGGTTCGGTCATGCGGGCTCTCCGGCTGGGGTTTCGCAGGGTACGACCGGCGCTGCGGCGGCCGGTCCGATCGCGAAGTCTAGCGGGCCGGGCGGTCGGGCATGACGGGTTCGCATTTCCGCGGCGTTTCAGGGAAGATTCAGGCTCGTTCCATGGTTCTCTCCAGCGCGTTCGGCAGAATGGTCGTCGGACGTCCCGGCGAGGCACGAGGCAATGGCGCAGATTCGCTTTTCAGGGCTCGAATACGATCCTTCCGACGGTTCGCTGCAAGGCGCCGGGGGCGGCGCACAGACGCTCCGGCCGCAGGTGGCCACGCTCCTCGAGGCCTTTCTCGCCCGTCCCGGACAGGTGATCGATCGCGAGTCCCTGTGCCGGGCCGTCTGGGGCGAAGACCGGGTCGTCGACTTCGAGTCCGGCCTGTCCGCGCTGGTCAAGGAGCTTCGTCACGCGCTGCGCGCCACCGGCGCCCCGGATGAGCTGCTCGAGACCGTGCCGCGCCGCGGTTACCGCTTCCACGCCGACCCCCGGACCGAACCGGCCGACCCCAGCCCGGCGGCCAGCGGGTCGGCGCCGCCGGACCCGGGCGGGTCGGAGCCGCCGATGGGGCGGCGCCGGCGACGGGCCGCCGCCCTGGTGATCGTGCTGGGGATGGCGGCGCTGCTCGCGTGGTGGGTGATCGACCGCGACGAGGCCGCGGATCCGGTGCCCCGGCTGGCCGTGGTGCCGTTCGAGATGCTCGGCGACCCCGCGGTCGATGCGACCAACCTCGACCTGGTCCTGGCCGACACGCTGCTGGCGGCGCTCTGGCAGGCCGAGCTCGACGGCCTGGTGCTGATCGGCCGGACGTCGATGGGCGATGCGCTGACCGGCCGCGATCGTACGGAGTTCGTGGCCGCCGAGCTTGGCGCGTCGCTGGTGCTCGAGGGCAGCCTGATCCCGGACCGACTGAACGACCGGGACGGCTGGCGGATCGAGGCCCGCCTGCTGCGCCTGCCGCGCGGTGAGGTGGTCTGGACCGGCACCGCGGTCGGTGATCCCGGCGCGCCCGTGTCGGCCGGTGCGGTGGCCGAGACGCTGGTCGCCGACCTGGTCGCGCGCTGGCCGGAACTCCGTGCCGAAGGATTCTGAACGGCCTGTATCGAAAGCCCTTCAGGCTGGTTCACGCCGATTTCCGGACAATTTCAGGTCCGTTCCATCGACTTCACCGCAGGCGCGACGCATTCTGACTCCACGTCCATCGACGTCCATCCAGACAGGAGATTCGCCATGACGACTCGTTTCCGCACATCCTTCCACGCCGCGCTGGCGGGCACGCTGTTCGCGGCCCTGGCGGCGATCGCCGCGTCGCCGGCCCAGGCGCTTCCGCTGACCCAGCCCGGCCCCGACGCCGCGCAGATCGTCGGGTTTCCCGGCTACCCGGCCAACGAGCTCTACGAGGTCACGTTCATCATGATCGACGGCCGCAACATCGTCGGTGACCGGGATGTCCTGTGGCTCGAGCCCGGCCGGTACGAGATCACGGTCCGGTCGAAGGTCCGCCGACCGCCGGGTCTCGACTGGAGAAACCCGCGCTCGCGCCGGGACACCGACTACAACACCATCGAACTGGTGGTCGAGGCCGGCAAGAGTTATCACATCCTCCAGCAGTACGTCGATGACCGGGAACCGACCCGGTACCTGACCGTGCTGCACCGGGTGTACGACACGCCGTAAGTGCGCGGTCGCAGGAGCCTCTGCAACGCCGGCGCCCCGCGCCGGCGTTTTCATTTCGCGGCCTGCGGCCCGGCCGGTGTGCGCCGGTCGAAGGCCGCCGGGCGGAATCCGCGCAGCCGATTCCGGTAGGTCCAGGTGAAGCCCGGCCAGAGCGTGGCGTTGCGCCCGGACACCGGGTGCCGGTACCAGCTGCTGCAGCCCCCCGAGTTCCAGACCGTCCCGGCCAACCGTCGCTGCAGCCGGGCGTTGTCCTCACGCTGGGCATCGGCGCGGACTTCGAGCACGTCGCCGCGGCGCGCCTCCAGTGCCTTCATCACGAAGCCGATCTGGGCCTCGATCATCAGCACGACCGAGTTATGGCCGAGCGCGGTATTCGGGCCCATCAGCAGGAACAGGTTCGGGAACCCGTGGACGGCCACCCCCCGCCAGGCGGACGGCCCGTCGGCCCAGGTCTCGGCAAGGTCGACGCCGCCGCGGCCGATGAACAAGCCCCCCGGAACCGGTGCGGTGGCGCGGAAGCCGGTGGCGAGAACCAGCGTATCGGCGCGCCGCAGCCGGCCGTCGGCGCTGCGAAGGCCATCGGGCTCCACGCGCCGGATCGGCGCGGTGACCAGGTCGACGTTGTCGCGCACAAGCGCCGGGTAGTAGTCGCTGGAGCGCAGAACGCGCTTGCAGCCGATCGCGTAGTCGGGGGTCAGGTCGCGTCGCAGCTCCGGGTCCGGCACCTGGCGGCGAAGGTGCCAGAGCGCCAGCGCCCGGTGCCCGGCGGCGAGGCGGGTCGACCAGGCCAGGCCCGGAACGCGCAGTTCCGAGCCGAGCCAGATCGAGAAGCGGACGAGTTTCTGGAGCAGCGGAACGCGCCGGTAGAGCCGGCGTTGCCAGGGTCGGATCGGCCGGTCGGGCCGGGGCAGGATCCAGTTCGGCGTGCGTTGGTAGACGTCCAGGTGCTCGACGTCGGGCGCGATCTCGGGCACCACCTGGGCCGCGGTCGCGCCGGTGCCGATCACGGCGACCCGCCGGCCGGCCAGGTCGAGGCGGTCCGGCCAGGCCTGGGTGTGGAGGATCCGCCCGGCGAACTCGTCCAGGCCCGGCAGGTCGGGCCGCAGCGGCCGCGACAGGCCACCGAGCGCGGAGACGACGACGTCGGCGGTCCACCGGCGGCCGTGAACGTCGTCCAGCCGCCACAGGCCCTGCCCCTCGTCCCAGCGGGTGCGCTCGATCCTGCATCCGAGTTCGAGGTGCGGGTCCAGGTCGCGGTCGCGGGCGACCTGCTCGAGGTAGGCCTGGATCTCCGCCCGGGGCGCGAAGCGGCGGGTCCAGTCGGGCTTCGGCGCGAAGGAATACGAGTACAGGTGCGCCGGCACGTCGCAGGCGCAGCCGGGGTAGCGGTTGACCCACCAGGTGCCGCCGACGCCCGTGGCCGCATCGAAGACGCGGAAATTCCGGACCCCCTCGGCGCGCAGCCGGCAGGCCATCCCGAGGCCGCCGAATCCGGCCCCGAGAACGGCGACATCGAGGTGCGAGGCATTCGATCGAGGCATCGGCAGTTCACAACGAGGGCTGCCCGGCAGTCTAGAGTGTGGCAGAGCGCGGAGTTTGCCTTTTGCGGCCGCTTCCCCTAGCCTTGACCCTGGGGTTGACTGGGAAGGCTTGATTCGCGCGGACCGGACCGCGCGATGGCTCCGTTCTGTTCGCTGCAGGGGACCGACGTTGGTGGATCAGCAGATGGATCGACGGCACTCACTGGCCCACCGGATCCGGGTGGAGCAGGTCCGGGCGCTGTTCAACGGCGTGCCGCTGTCGGTCATCCTCGGCGCCGCGGTCGTCGCCCTGCTTGCATCGGTCCACTTCCCGATCCGGCCCGAAGGCCCCCTGCTGGCGTGGATCGCCCTGTTCCTGGGCGTCTCCGCCCTTCGCATCGGTCTGCTTCTTTCCCTGCGCCGGACCCGCGATCACTATCATCGTCCGGGCCGCTGGCTGGTGCTGTTCGCGATCGCCACCGTGCTCGGCGGCCTGGTCTGGGGCAGCACCGCCTGGGTGCTGTATCGCCCCGAGGCCGGACCGGAGCAGGGCCTTCTTCTGTTCGTGATCGCCGGCATGGTGGCCGGCGGCGTGGTCAATCTCGCCGGCAGCTGGCCGGTCGCCGTCGGCTTCCTGGCCGGCTCGATCCTGCCGTTCATGCATCGCCTGCTGTCCTCCGATACGCCGTCGGACGACTGGATTCTCCTCGCTCTGGCCCTGTACAGCCTCGCGCTGATCGCGGTCAGCATCCGCCTGGCGCGCAGCACGCGTCGCCTGATCAGCGGACGAATCCAGCTGAAGGACGAAGCCGAAGAAAGGACTCGT
This sequence comes from Halomonas denitrificans, assembly GCA_019800895.1. Classification (NCBI taxonomy): domain Bacteria; kingdom Pseudomonadati; phylum Pseudomonadota; class Gammaproteobacteria; order Oceanospirillales; family Halomonadaceae; genus Halomonas; species Halomonas denitrificans. The sequence goes on along the minus strand of JAHVKF010000002.1, from coordinate 94,627 downwards.
TCGCAGGCGATCTATCGCACGCTGGTCGAGTCGACCGCGGCCGTCCTCTGGGAGGCCGACGCCGATACGCTGGAGTTCGATTTCGTCAGTCCCGAAATCGAGGGCGTGCTGGGGTTCACCGCGGAGGAGTGGCTGGCCGATCCCGATTTCTGGCCGGATCACATTCACCCGGAGGACCGGGACTGGGTGGTGTCGTATTGCAAGCGCGAAGCGCGTGCGCGGCGCTCGCACACCATGGAATACCGGATGCTGGCTCGCGACGGCACGGAAGTCTGGCTGCGCGACAACGTCAACGTGATCCGCGACGAGGAGGGCCGGGACCGACTGGTCGGCGCGCTGCTGGACGTCACCGAACAGCACCTGGCCAACCAGCGGCTCGAATACGCGATCGGCCTGCAGCGCCTGATGGTCGATGCGTCCAGGGAATTCATCCAGTCGAGCCAGTCGAGCCTCGACCGGGTGATGTCGGAGACGCTGGAACGGATCGGGCGATGGTGCGACGTCGACCGGGCCTACCTGATCCGCTTCAGCGACGACCTGGCCCGCTACACCAACACCCACGAATGGGTCGCCGACGGCATCTCCCCGGAGATGCACAACCTGCAGGACATGCCCTCGAGCACCATTCCCCGCCTGCTCGAGCAGCTCAAGCGCCACGAGGCCGTGGTGATTTCCAGCGTGGCCGAACTGGGCCCTGAATGGCACGAAGAGAAGGCGATCTTCGACGACGAGGACATCCGTTCGCTGATCACGCTGCCGGTCGTGGCGGGTGAACGCCTGATCGGGCTGGTTGGGTTCGACTCGGTCCGTCGCGAGCGGATCTGGAGCGACCGCGAAGCGTCCTTGCTGCAGGTGCTGGGCGACCTGGTCGGGGCGGCGATCGATCGCAACGAGGTCGAGACCCGATTGCGGGCCAGCGAGGCCCTGCGCCGCCACGCGGAAGCCCTGGCCGGGCTGGGCAGCTGGCAATGGGAAGTCGGTTCGGAACGCTTCCAGGCCTCGGACGAATGGCGAAAGGTCTTCGGCGTCGGCGACCGTGCGCTGACCCGCTCCAGCGTGCTGGCCCTGACGCCGCCGGGCGAACGGGACCGGGTCGAGGCCACGCTGGGCGAGACGGTCGAGACCGGCCAGCCCTACAGCATCGAACACCGCATCATCCGGCCCGACAACGGCGAACTGCGCTGGATCAAGGTCTACGCAGACCTTTACGAAGGCGACGACTCGGTGCCCCGGCTGCGAGGCTTTGCCCAAGACATCACCGAACGCAAGCGCGACGCCGAAGCGCTGTTCCGGCTGGCCCACTACGACAGCCTGACGGGCTTGCCGAACCGCGTGCTGGCGCTCGATCGGCTGAACCAGAGCCTGCGTCACGCGCGGCGCATCAACGCCCCGGTGGCGGTGCTGTTCCTGGACCTGGATCATTTCAAGAAGGTCAACGACACGCTCGGTCACGCGGTCGGCGACCGGATTCTCAAGCAGGCCGCCACGCGGCTCGTCGGCGAACTGCGCGAAGAGGACACGGTGGCGCGGATCGGAGGCGACGAATTCCTGATCCTGATCGACGACCGCGTCAACGAGCGCAACGTGGCGACGGTGGCCCAGAAGCTGCTGCACGCCTTTCGCAACCCGTTCTCGCTGGAGGGCCGCGAGATCATGCTCACCGCCAGCATCGGCCTCGCGGTCTCTCCCCAGGACGGGGACTCGGCCGACGACCTCATGCGGAACGCCGATACGGCCATGTACCACGCCAAGAACGAGGGCCGCAACGGCTTCCAGTTCTTCACCGCGGCGATGAACGAAGACATCTCGCGTCAGCTCGAGATCGAGGAGGCGCTGCGCTCGGCCCTCGGTCGCGGCGAACTCTCGCTGGTCTACCAGCCCGTGGTCCGGGTCAACGACCGGCGCGTGGTCGGGGCCGAGGCGCTGCTTCGGTGGGAGCACCCCGCACTCGGCGACGTCTCCCCGTCGGAGTTCATCCCGCTGGCCGAGCACGTGGGTCTGATCGACCGGATCGGCGCGTTCGTGATCGAGACCGGCTTGCGCCAGCTGGCCGCCTGGCACGCCGAGGGCCATACGGACCTGCGCTTGTCGATCAACGTCTCGCCGCGCCAGTTCCGCGACGAAGCGCTGGCCGACGACCTGCTCGCGGCGATCCGCGAACACGGGCTGCCCCCATCGTCGATCAGCCTGGAGATCACCGAGGGCGTGTTGCTCAGCGGTGCCGAATCGGTGCTGAGCACCATGCGGACCCTGCGGGAAAACGGCGTGGGCATGGTGATGGACGATTTCGGCACCGGATTCTCGTCCCTGGGCTACCTGCGCGACTACCCCTTCGACGCGCTCAAGATCGATCGCCGCTTTCTCCACGGCCTGGAGAACAACCCGGCCGATCTGCAGCTCGTGGTCTCGGCGGTCCGCCTTGGCCAGTCGCTGGGCATGGACGTCATCGCCGAAGGCGTCGAGGCCGAGTCCCAGATGGCGATCCTCGACGAGGAAGGCTGCCCCCTGGCCCAGGGATACCACCTCGGCCGCCCGGGCTCGGCCGAGGACTTCGGCCGATTGATCGAGGCGCAGGCCGAACGCAGCTGAGCCCGACCCGGCGCGGCCCCCGCGCGGGTGGTCCTTCCCGGATGAGCAGGCGCGAGCGTCGGCGCGCGTCAGGCCGCGTGCAGGCGCAGAAAGTCGTCGACCAGCCGGCTGACCCGGGATTCGGTCGCGCGTGCATCGCGAACCAGGGGGACGTGATACAGCGTTCGCACCAGGTCCAGCCCCATCAGCATCCCGAGGAACTGCTCGGCCGCGAACACCGGGTCGCGGCAGTCGAGCAGGCCGCGTCGACGGACCGTGTCCAGCCAGCCGGCAAGCCGCTCGTGGGTGCCGCGCGGGCCGTGGGTGTAGATCGAGTCCCGGGTCGATTGAGGCATCCGGTCCGAGGCACCGAGCGCGTGGACGAAGCGTAGATGCTCGGCGCTGAGCAGGAAGCCGGTCAAGGTGCAGCCGAAATCGACCAGCGCCGAGCGCAGGTCGTCGATGCTGCCCGGGACCACCTCGAAACGGCCCGCCATCCGCTCCGCCTCGGCTTCGGCTACCGCGGCGATCAGTTCGTCGCGGTTGGCATAACGCCGGTACAGCGTCGGCTTGGCGACCCCGGCCTCGCGCGCCACCGCTTCCATCGTGATGGCCTCGGGGCCGACCCCGAACAGCAGCCGCCGCCCGGCGGCGAGAATCTCGCGGTCCTTGGCCGGGTCGACCGGCCGACCGACGCCGCGCGTCCGCGCGGGATGGGCCGAACGGGCGTCAGCCATGGCGGCGTGGCCGGTCGTTCGATGGCCCGTGTCGAGGGGAACTCATGCGGTTCGGTCTCCTGGAGAACGCCCGCCCGGATTCTGCGCGGGCATCGCGTCGAGTCTACACATCGCGGCCCGGTTCTATTACGATACGGGTCCGTTCACAAATAGTCTGGGTGGCCGCGGTGCGTCTGTCAATGCATTGGATTCCGGGTGCGTTCGCTGCGGCCGTGACGCTCTCGCTGTTGCTGGCCGGGTGTGGTGAGCCGTCGTCCTCGCCGGGGGACTCCGCCCCGCGCTGGGTGCTCACGGCACCGGTCGAGTCGGCCGAACGTCGGGGCGTCCAGTTGTCCGGCGTCGTTCGGGCCCGCCACGAGCTTCCACTGGCGTTCCAGGTCAGCGGCCGGATCGAGCGGCGCCTGATCGATGCCGGCCAGCGCGTGGCCGCCGGCGACGTGCTGTTCGAGCTCGATCCCCGGGACCTCGCCCAGGCAGTCGAGGTGGCCCGGGCCGATCTCGAGGCGGCCGAAGCGGAGGTGGCGACCGCCGCCGGCGAGACGCGGCGCAACCGGGACCTGCTCGAACGGGAGTTCATCAGCGCCCAGGCGTTCGAGCGCTTCGAACTGGCCGAAGCCTCTGCCCGGGAACGGGCCGAGGCGGCCCGGGCCCGGCTGGAACAGGCGACGAACGCGCTGGACTACGCGACCCTGACCGCGCGCGAAGGCGGCGTGGTGATCGACGTGCTGGCGGAAGCCGGCCAGGTCGTCGCAGCCGGCGAAGCGGTGGCCCGGCTGGCGCTCGATGGCCCGCGCGAGATCGCCGTCGACCTTCCCGAAGCGGTCGGTGAACCGGCAACGGGTCGGCTCCTCACCGGGCCGGACGCCGGCGCCGAACTGCGCCTGCGCGAGGTCGCGGGGGCGGCGGACCCGACCACCCGCACCTGGTCGGCGCGCTATGCCCTGGTCGACCCGGATCCATCCCCCCGGCTCGGTTCGGTGGTCCGGGTCGAGCTGGGTCTCGATGCCTCACCCGACCGCAGCGCGCCGATGCTTCGGGTGCCGATCGGCGCCATCAATGAACGCGGCCTCGGGCCGCAGGTCTGGCGGATCGTAGACGGCCGCGCCCAACCGCTGCGGGTCACCCTGGTCGATATCGACACGGAGTACGCCCGCATCCTTGGCAACCAGACGCCCGACGGCCTGGCGCCCGGCGACGAAGTGATCGCGCTGGGCACCCACCTGCTTGAATCGGGCATGCCGGTGCGGGCGCTGGATCGCGACGACGCCCCGTGAGCATCCCCAACCTGTCGCGAATCGCGGTGGAGCAGCGCTCGGTCACGCTGTTCTTCCTGCTCCTGTCGGTCCTCGGCGGCGTGTACGCGTTCCTGGCCCTGGGCCGGGCCGAGGATCCCGCGTTCACCGTCCGCGTGCTGGTCGTCTCGGCCGAGTGGCCGGGGGCGACCGTCGATGAACTCCAGGACCAGGTCGTCGACCGGCTGGAGCAGCGCATCCAGGAAGTCGAGAACCTGTATCGCATCGAGACCTCGATCCGCCCCGGGCGAGCCGACCTGCAGGTCGAGTTCCACGACTACACGCCCAGCGAGGACTTGCCGCGGCTGTTCTACGAGGTCCGCAAGCGGATGCGCGACGAGCAGCCGAGGCTGCCGGCCGGCGTCGTCGGCCCCATCGTCAACGACGACTTCGCCGATGTCTACTTCCAACTGCTCGCGCTGACCGCTCCCGGGCTGCCGATGCGCGACCTGACGCGGGTCGCCGAGGAGGTGCGCGACCGCCTTGCCCGGGTCGAGGGCGTCAACAAGGCACTTTTGATCGGCGAACGGCCGCAGCGCGTGTTCGTCGAGTTCGACAACGCCGCCCTGGTCAACCTCGGCCTGTCGCCGGCGCAGATCTTCGACGCGATCAATGCGTGGAACGCGCTGACGCCGGCCGGCCAGGTGGAGACCGACGGGCCGCGGGTCCATCTTCGGCTCGACAACCGGGTCGACGACCTCGACGAGCTGCGTGCCATTCCCATTGCCGCGCCGATCGTCGCGCCGACGGCCGGCGGTGACCGGGTGGTCACGCTCGGCGACCTCGCCACGGTCCGTCACGGCTACGAGGATCCGCCGGGTTTCCTGGTCCGTGCCGACGGCGAGGACGCGCTGGTGCTCGGCGTGGTCATGGCCGACGGAGCCAACGGGCTCGAGCTCGGCGAACGGCTCGATGCCTTCGTCGAGCGCGAGCGCGCCCGGCTGCCGCTGGGGATGGAACTGTCGGTGCTGACCAACCAGGCCGACGCGATTGCCCAGGCCGTCGACCTGTTCCAGGTCAAGTTCCTGATCGCGGTGCTGGTGGTCATGGCGGTCAGCTTTCTTGCCATCGGCTTCCGCGCCGGCCTGGTCGTCGGTATCGCGATCCCCGTGACCCTGGGCCTGACCTTCCTGCTGATGCACGCCGCCAGCATGAACCTGGACCGGATCACGCTGGGTGCCCTGATCATTGCCCTGGGCCTGCTGGTCGACGACGCGATCATCGCCATCGAGATGATGCTGGTCAAGATCGCCGAGGGGCTGGAGCGGATCGACGCCGCGGCCTTCGCCTGGCGGGCCACGGCCGCGCCGATGCTGTTCGGCACGCTGGTCACGGTCGCCGGCTTCGTCCCGATCGGCTTCGCCCGGTCCGGGGTCGGCGAATACGCCGGCAACATCTTCTGGGTGCTGGCCTTCGCGCTACTGATTTCCTGGCTGGTGGCGGTGACCTTCACCCCCTGGCTCGGCGCGGCACTGCTGTCGCGCGGAACGGCGGCCGGACACGAGCGGGACCCCTACGATGCACCGACCTACCGGAGCCTTCGCCGGCTGGTCGAGACCTGCGTGCGGCACCGGGTGATCGTGGTCGTGGCCACGGTGGGCCTGCTGATCGGCGCCGTCGCCGGCATGGCCGGCCCCGTGGCCAAGCAGTTCTTTCCCGGCTCCGACCGGCCGGAAGTGCTGGTCAGCGTGTTCCTTCCGCCGGGGTCGGCCATCGGCAACACCGACGCGACCGCCCAACGGGTCGAGGCGCTGCTCGAGGACATGGATGAGGTGCGCTCGCTCTCGGCCTGGGTCGGCGCCGGTGCGCCGCGGTTCTTCATCTCGGCCAACCCCGAGCAGCCCGATCCCGCCTTCGCCAAGATCGTGGCCGTGACCGAGGACGACGACGCGCGCGACCGCGTCATGGCCGAACTGAACCGGCACATCGCCGACGGCGAGTTCCCGGAGGCGCGCATCCGGGTCTCGCAGCTGCTCTTCGGCCCGCCGGTGATCTGGCCGGTGGTGTTCCGGGTGGTCGGCGACGACCCGGACCGCCTGCGGCAGATCGCCTACCGGGTCCGCGACATCGTCGACGCCCACCCCGCCACGCTCGATCCGCACCTGGAATGGAACGAGCGCGTGCCGGTGGCCTTCCTGGAGATGGACGCCGAGCGCCTGCGCCGGATCGGTCTGACGCCGCGCGAGGTCGCCGAGCAGCTCGAGTTCCAGAGCCACGGGCTGGCCGTCGGGGCGATCCGCCAGGACATCCGCACGGTGCAGCTGCGGGTCCGGGGCAAGGTCGACGGCGGGCCCGTCGACCCCATGGGCCTGGAGCTGAAGACCGGGGACGGGCGCAAGGTGCCGCTGGCCCAGCTCGGGCGCCTGGTCGTCGACTTCGAGCCGCCGGTGATCAAGCGCTACAACCGCCAGCCCTTCGTCGCGGTGCAGTCCGACATCGCCGGCGCCCAGCCGAACGACGTGACCAACGAGCTCTGGGCCGAGCTGGAAGACCTGCGTGCCTCGCTGCCGGACGGCTACCGCCTCGATATCGGCGGTGCGGTGGAGCAGTCGGGCAAGGCCGACGCGTCGATCAACCGGCTGATGCCGCTGATGGTCGCGCTGATGCTGATCTTCATCATGCTGCAGATGCGGTCCTTCTCGGGCACCTTCGTGGTCGTGGCCACCGCGCCCCTGGGCTTGATCGGGGCGGTGCTCGCGCTGCTGGTGTTCGGCCAGCCGTTCGGCTTCGTCGCCCTGCTGGGGCTGATCGGTCTGGCCGGCATCCTGATGCGCAACACGCTGATCCTCACCCAGCAGGTCAGCGACAACCTGGCCGAGGGCATGGTGCCGTTCGAAGCGATCGTCGAGGCCTCGGTCCGGCGCGCCCGGCCGGTCGTGCTCACCGCGCTGGCCGCCGCGCTGGCCTTCGTGCCGCTGACCTTCGACAGCTTCTGGGGGCCGCTGGCCTACGTGCTGATCGGCGGCGTCGTGGTCGGCACCGCGATCACGCTGCTGTTCGTGCCGGCGCTGTACGCCCTGTGGATGCGCCCCGAACGCCGCACCTGATCGACGGGATCCCCGGCCGCGCGCTCTGCCCGCCGCCCTTCAGCCGGCGTCGGTCGTGGTGTCGTCCTTGCGGTCCTTTTTCGCATCGTCCGGTCCGCCCTCCGTCGCGTCGTCCCGGTTCGCCATCACCGTGTGAGGCAGTTCCAGGCCCATCTTCCTGGCCCTCCGCACCCAGCGCTCGCGGGCCAGCTTGCGCAGGTTCTCGGTGGTGTCGCTCTCGTCGACGATCTCCATGCCGAGCAGGGTCTCGAGCACGTCCTCCATCGTGACCAGCCCGGTGAAGCCGCCGTACTCGTCGACCACGACCGCGAAGTGCTCCTGGTCGGTCAGCAGCTGGCTGAACGCCACGCGCAGGGACAGGAACTCCGGCAGGAACAGCACCTCGCGTTTCAGTGCCTTCAGCGGCAGGTGGCCGCGGCCGTCGGCCAAGGCCTGCATGATGTCGGCCTTCAGCACGTAGCCGGTGATGTCCTCGTCGTCGGTGCCGAACACCGGGTAGCGCGAGAAGGTCAGCCCGTCGTCGCGGGAGCGCGCGTCGTCCAGGGTGACGTCCTGCTGGAAGCGGGCCACGACCACGCGCGGGGTCATGATGTCCTCGACCCGAATCGCGCCGAAGCGGATCAGGTTGGCGAAGATGCCGGCCTCTTCCTCGTCGAGTTCACCCTCGTCGCGGCTGACCTGGGCCAGGGTGCTGAGCTCCTCCCGGGACACGGTGGGTCCCTTCTTGCCCTTGCCCAGCCAGCGGGTGATGTACTGCGACAGCTTCACCAGCGGCCAGGTCAGGACGATCAGCCAGCGGCAGGTGTGGGCGGTGAAGGGCGCCAGCCGCTTCCAGTACGTCGCGCCCAGGGTCTTCGGGATGATCTCCGAGAAGATCAGGATCGCCAGCGTCACCACGGCGGAGATCACGCTCAGCCACGCCTGGCCGAAGACCACCTGCGCCTGCGCCCCGACCCCGGCCGCGCCGAAGGTGTGAGCGAAGGTATTGACCGTCAGGATCGCCGAGAGCGGCCGGTCGATCTCGCGCTTCAGCGAGCGCAGCAGCTTGCCGGACCCGTGGCCCTGCTCGTTCATCACCGCGATGTGCGACGGCGTGATCGACAGCAGCACCGCCTCGAGGATCGAGCACAGGAACGACACGCCGATGGCGAGGAAGAGGTAGAAGACGAGCAGGGTCATTCTTGAGGATTCTCTCGAAAGTCAGCTGCGGGGTAGGCCTGTCGACCACTCGACGTGTCGCCCCGTGCAGGCAAAGGTTGCGTGATTTGTGCTCAAACTGCGTAGTAGAGGATAGTGGAAGTCAGCCTGGCTCGCCGCCGAGTCGGCAGCCCGCCCCCTTTTCCGGAGCTAGACCATGAAAGTACAACGACGATTCCTGCTCTCCGCCGATTCCTTGAGGCTGATCTTCTGCGGCATTGTCGGAATATTGCTAAACGTTTTCTCGAATGCTGTTGCTGAGGATGCTCCGGCTGAATCAGAAACCGTCAGCGCGTCCAGCGCGGTCGAACAATTGCATACTTGGATGGGCGGGGTGCGTTCCGTGCACGATCATCTCTACAAAGAGGAACTCGCCGTCGGCGACCTGGTTTTTGCCCATGAATTCGACTCGGAAAGTCTGATTGAATTCGTCCGCACCGGAATTCGTTTTCAGCAGTATCCGGGATTGATGCGCGGTCCGCGCGGCACGTTGGCAGTTCGTGCGGGCAACGCGCTGGACCAGGCAGTATTGCTGGCCAAGCTCCTCGGCGACGCGGGAGCAGAGGCCCGCATCGTTCGAGGAACGCTGAATGATCACCAGGTAAATGACCTGCTTGGTCAGATGTTACGCCCTGAAGCAAGACAGATCGTTTTCCGTGAGGGCGCCTTCGAAGCGATCCGCCGGCTTGCCGAGTTGGCTGGAGTGAGTGACGTCGCGGCTGGCCGTGCTCGAGTCGAGGAAGCGGAGAGCGAGCTGCGGGGCCGCGCGTCGCAGATTCGGGATTCGCTGTCGAGAGCGCTGACCGCAAGCGGAATCTCGATGGATCCCGTCGCGATGCCGGATCGTATTCGAATGGAGGCGAGCGACTACTTCTGGGTGCAGCATCGGATGGGTCCTGGCGATGAATGGAGGTCGGTGCACCCGGCTTTTGAAGTTGAGCCACGTTCCTTCGCGTCGATTCAACCCGAGGAATATCTGGCGAGTAGCGTTCCTGTGGAATTTCAGCAAAGAATCTGGCTTCAGGTGCGTGCGCAGCGCCGAATCGGGAACTCCGTCGAAGAAGTTGATTTGACCGGCCGTTGGGAACGACCAGCCGCGAATCTTCTCGACGTCGTAATGCCGATCCGCATTGTTTCGAAAGGCGCATTCGGTTCCGAACCGATCAAGGAAGAAAGCGCGGAAGACAGTCGCAGCAACGAGATTTTCGTCGTGTTCTTTGGCGATTCCCTGGCGCCGGGCGCGAAGGGTTTCACCTTGAATGGTTTGATTTTGGACAGCGACGCTGCGATGTCCAACATGGCCGGAGTCTTCGCATCTGTAAGTGGCGCAGGCGCCGAAGGAGTATCGGCGTTGATGGGGCTTGGAGCCGCAAGCGATGAAGCACCTGAGACGGCGATGGCACTTGAGAGCGTCTGGCTAGAAATTGGCATCGACATCCCGAATCAGGGTGAAGGGTACTCGACCAAACGCTGGATCGCCCGTTCCGCACCGACGAGTCCGATTGAACCGGCAGACCTGCTCAAATCAATCGAGCCCGTTGTCATGTTCGGAGTTCAAGCGCTGGCCCGCAGGCTCGATCGTGAGCTACGTCTGCATCTGGGGCTCATCGAAACCTCTCTTGCCCAGCACCGGGCGATGTCCGCCGATGAACCTTATGGAGCGCTAATCCCTGTGCTACGAGAGGAGCGCCGTAACTGGCAAGCCCTCGGAGGAAACACACTTTTTGGCGAGTTTTCCGAGTTCCGAACCGCGTCGGGAAAGGCAAGCTTCTTCGATGAGCCGATGTTGATTCTGATACATCGCAACCTGTCAGCCGAATCGGAGTCACCAGCCGGTATTGATATCGTCCGGAACTCACGACGTTCCTTTTCGGCCTCCCATACAGGTGAATTGCTTTTAGATCGCTCCACTACCTTCGCCGCAGGTGCCTGGGAGTCGCTCGCGGAAGATCGCTGGGTCAATGCGCAGACCGACAATGGTGAAACCGCTGCGGCGGAATTGCTTTCAGGTGAAGTTCCGCGACTTCAGGTGATCAGGAGTTCTGACGAGCTGTCGTCGGTCAGAGTAAGCGATGCGGCACGTGCGCGGATGGGCGCCGTTTTGAGCGAGGCACGTATCGTCCTGATCGGCCGCAGTTTGGCAGGTCGGCAGAGTCAGAGCTGGTGGGATTTTGATCCAAGCAGTGGAGAACTCCTCGGGGTGACCTCGAACGGTTGGGGTGGTGGTGTGATATTCGCTGCTGATCTGCCGGCCCGCGTTGTGCTCGACAAGGTCACCGTTGGAATCACCTGTGTCATGGCGATCAATGTCGGTTGCCGAGCCAATTCGAAGCTGGCGATTGCCGCGTTGCAGAACGCCTTTATGAGTGGGGGCGGTCCAGCAGCCATCGTTGCGTGCGAGGCCATCATGCTCCTGTTCACTGAAGGAATCGGACCGGACCAGCCGGTCTGTGCCACTCTCGCCGCGGCTGCGCAAGCGGGTGGGGCTCTGATCGCGCCCGCTCTCCGAGCTCTTGAGCAGCCTCTTTATCGCGCGTGTTTTCGATCAACGCTGCCACGGTGCGCGGAACTCGTGGCTGCAACGCCATGAAGATCGCGGCGAGAAAAATCAAGGCTCGCGGCCGAGGCGCGCGATCGGCAGCATTCCTGCTTTTCGCTGCATGCGCGCTTGGCCACATGCTTCTGCGCGCGACGGCGCTTGAGGCCACAACAAGTCTCGCCTACGACGCAGAACCCAACGACACCCCCCAGCAGGCCGTCACGATCTCCCTGCCGGACGGGTCGGACGTGCTTCGCATCATGGGCGAGCTCGAGCCCGGGGACCAGGATGCGTATCGTCTGATCGTCGACGAGGACCATGCCGGGCGGCGCTTCAACCTGCGTCTGACCGGCCGGGCCGGAGCCCTGACCCAGCTCGATGTCTTCGACTTCACCGCCGTCGCCGACGGCCGCGGCCGCATTCCGGAAACGATTTCCGAGCGGCCCGGAAATCCCCTGACCCTCAATGCGCTCGACGGGGGGCGCGCCGTACAGGCCGAAGCGGTGCTGTTGCCGCCCGGGGTCTACATCCTCGGCGTGTCGCAGTCGGACGGGCAGGGGGCCTACACGGTCGAGCTCGAGCAGAGCGACTACGGCACGGTCCGGGTCCTCGACGACGACAACAGCGTCGAGGACCCGGTGGCAATGTCGCCGAACGGCAAGCAGGTGGTCTGGACCCAGGGCGAGGCCTGGATCGGCTTCGACCTGGACGAGGACGAGGCCGCGCGGGCCTGGGGGTTGACCTTCCAGAGCGCATTGGGCCATCGGGCGACCGCCGAACTGCAGAACGCGGACGGCGAAGTGCTGCTGTCGCTGGCCTCGGACGGCACCGGCCCCGTGGTGCGCCCGGGCCTGAGCCTGCCGGCCGGCGATTACCGCATCCGCACCGAACAGGCCGAGGCCGGCGTCCAGTGGGTCGCCTTGCCGCGCGGCACGCCGGTCAGCACCGACGGGCGTGAAGCCGAGCCCAACGACCGCGAGCCGACTACCGTTCCCTTCGGCGAGACGATCCAGGGCCGCTTCGACGAGAGCGACACGGACCTGCTGCGCTTCGAGGTCGACGAGGAGGCCGCCGGCAAGCGCTGGAACCTCGCCGTCGAAGCCGGGCCCGAGTCGAAGATCGAGGTCTGCCTGATGCGCCATGCGATGAAGCGGCTGCAGCACTGCAACCGGGGCGAGCAGCGCACGGAAAAGTTCGCCCTGGGCTTCGCCCCCGGCGAGTACGTGCTGCGCCTGTCCGACAGCGGCCCGGACGGCGTCGACTGGCAGCTGACCTGGACCGACCTCGGACCGATCCGGCCCGGCGAGGAAGTCGAGCCGAACGACCACCACGACCACCCGGCGCCGCTGCACGATCGCGGCTTCGGACGCGGCCGCTTCGACGGCCACGAGACCGATCACTGGCGCTTCAACGTGACCGGCGAGCCGCAGCTCTGGCGCCTGCAGATGCAGGGCGAAGGCCTGCACGAGCTGTACCTGAAGAAGATCGGCGGCGCGACGATCGCCAAGGAACGCGCGGCCCCGGGCCAGGCCCGGGTGCGGTTGGAAAACCAGTTCCTGCTGCCCGGCGAGTACCTGCTCGCCGTCAGCGGGGGAGACGCGGACTACACGCTCCGCGTCCAGCCGCTCGGCCCCCCGCCCGAAGGCATGGAGCTCGAGCCGAACAACGATCTGTCCGATGGGCGCAGGATGCGCTTCGGCCAGGAGTACTTCGGCCTGCTGTCCGAGGACGGCGACACCGACGTGTACCGCTTCACGCTGCTCGGCCACGAGAAGGTGCGCCTGCGCGTTTCGCCCCCGGCCGACGGCACGATTCGAACCCGCCTGACCACGGGCGACGATGCCACGACCTTCATCGAGCTGCGCCGCAATCGCGAGCCGGGCGCGGTTTCGGAATGGACCGGCTACCTGCCGCCCGGGGAGTACGGCGTCTTCCTTTCGCCCTACGAGGTGTCCGATGCAGAGTATCGAGTGGTCCTCGAGCGCGGTGACTGGCTGGAACGCGTCGCCGACCGGGAGCCCAACGACTGGAAGGCCCTGGCCGCACCGTTTCCGGCCGACGGTCGGTTGATCGGCCGGGTCGGCAACTCCCGGGCCAGTGCCGACTGGTACCGGCTGCCGTCGGTCGATGAACCGACGCCGATCGCGGTGCCGCGGGTCAGCGGACTGCGCGTCCGCCTCTACGACGGCGATCGGTCGGGGGACAACCTCTTCGACTTCGACCGCGAAGCTGGCGTCGAGCGTGCCGAACTGCAGCCCGGCGGTGATTACCGCCTCGAGATCAGCGGCAACCTGGATTACGACATCGACCTGACCTCGCTGGCCACCGCGGAAGCGGGCGTGGAGCCCGAGGTCGAGCTGGCGATCGACGACGTCGCGGTCCAGGCCTTTTCACCCTGGTCCCAGCGCATCGGCGGCACGGTCACCGTGCGCAATCCGTCCGATGCGGCCGCGACCTTCCGGCTGGCTCATCACGTCACCGCACGGCAATGGACGCTGTCCGGGCTGCCGGCCTCGATTCGCCTCGAAGCGGGCGAGTCGACCGAGCTTCCTGTCATCCTGGGGATCGCACCCGACGCGGTCGAGCGCCCCGATGTGCAGGTGTCCGTGCGGGCTTTCGACGGGATCGCCAGCGCCGGTGCGATCGCGACCGTGCAGACCGACCTCGACGCGGCGGCCGTGGCCCCTGCGTTCCACTGGGACCTGGACGAGCCGCTGCGCGGCGGGTTCAATGCCGCCGCGCTCCGCTTCGGCGCGGAGGTCGTGGCCAGCCCGAACATCGACGACGACGATCTCGACGACTTCCATCCCCTGTTCGACGGCCTGACCCGCTACGGGCGCTGGACCGAGACCTCGATCCGCACCGGCGCCCACGGTCCGGACTCGCACCAGCAGCCGACCGTGCGCCTGGCCGGCGAGGCGCCGGTCCCGGTGCAGGGCTTCCTGCTCGACCCGACCTCGACCATCCACCCGAACCGGATCCTGCGCGAGTTCGAGATCGCGCTGTCGCTCGACGGCCAGGTCTTCGAACCGGTGCTGCGCGGCGAGCTCGCCGCGCAGAACGCCGAGCAGGCCTTCGTCCTCGATTCACCCGTGCCGGCCCGCTACGCGCGCTTGATCCCGATCACCGGCAGCCTCGGCGACACGCGCCAGCTGCAGCAACTCAAGCTCGGCGAGTTCAAGGTCATCGCCGCCGACGACTGGCATCCGCCGGGCGCGCCCTACGACCTGGCCGACCCGGTCAACGGCGGCCACCTGGTCTGGGCCGACCCCTGGGTCCGGGCCAGCGGCGGCGAGCGCCACCTGTTCGCCTCCGACGACGAATCGCCAGCGCCGCCGATGCGGAGCGCGGAGGTCGCCACGGTGGTCGTGGGCTTCGAGCACGCACGCATCGCACGCATCGAAGCCGTGGCCATCGAGCCGATGGCCGCGGAGGTGTCTGGCGGCACCAATCCGGTCGCGGTCCGGGTGGCCGTGGCCACCAGCTCGCCGCTGGGGCCGTGGACCGCGGTCGAAGGCGCCGAGGCCGAGCTGGCGGACCAGCCGGTCGAGCTCTCCTTCGACGCGCCGCGCTGGGCGCGCTACGTCAAGTTCGAGTTCGACGTGCCCGAGGGATCGCGCTCGGTCAGGTACCCGGACCGCATCCGCGTGTTCGAAGCGCCGGGCGAAAGCGTGCTGGGCGAGTGGGGGCACTATGCACATGTCGGCCCCTTCGAGGCCGCCGATCCGCCGCAGCCGCCGGCGGTGGCGACCCGGCCGGACAACGATTCGCGGGCCACCGCAGTCCGCCTGCAGCCGGGGTCGCCGGAACCCGGGCGGGCCCTGCTCGACGAGTACGCGTCGTGGTACCGCCTGGCCTCGACCGGCACGGAGAATCGCCTGGAGCTGACCCTGACCGGCCGGCCGACGATCGAGGGCGCGCCGCGCCTGATCGACGTGGCCGGCGACGACGTGGCGCTGTACCCATTGGACAATGACGGCGTCGAGGCGCGCTGGGAGGCCTGGATCGAGCCGGGTGCCGAGTATTTTCTCGAGGTCCGCGAACCGCCGCGCTCGGTGATCTTCAGCTGGGACACGTCCGGCAGCGTGGCGGCCTGGCTGCCGACGATCACCAACGCACTGCTGACCTACGCCGAGACGATCAAGCCCGGCCGCGACGAGGTCAACCTGCTGCCCTTCGGTCTGGGCGCCCCGCTGCTCGACAACTGGCAGGGACACCCGTACCCGCTGATGCGCATGCTGGCCGCGAACCCGCAGGAAACCAGTTCCAGCGACGCCGAGGGCACGCTGGCGGTCGCGGCGCGCGAGATGGTAGGTCGACCCGGCAAGAAGGCCGTGCTGCTGCTGACCGACGCGGCGACCAGCACCTCGGCCGCGCTGTGGCCGGCGTTGCGCGAAGGTCGGCCGCAGGTGTTCGCGATGAAGCTGACCTCCGAGGGTGCGTTCAGCAGCAAGCCGGATGTCGAACTCGACCTGATGCAGGACTGGGCCCGGGTCCGCGGCGGTCACTTCGAGTACATCACCGGGCTCGGTGCGCTGAGCCGCGGCTTCGATCGCGCGGTGGCCTGGTTGAAGCGGCCGGTCGATTTCGAGGTCGAGGTGGCCTTCGAGACGGTCGAGGACCCGTCGCCGGCAACGATCGCGGTCGAGGCCGGCGAGGCCGGCATCGCGCCCGAGGCGCGCGGCGCGGTGGGGATCATCCTCGACGCGTCCGGCAGCATGCTGAAGCGAATGAACGGTATGCGCCGGATCGAGATCGCCAGGGCCGCGATCCGGGACACGGTTCAGAACGCGCTGCCGGACGGCATACCGCTGGCGCTTCGCGTATACGGCCATCGCGAGGCCGGCAGCTGCCGGACCGACCTGGAGGTCCCGCTGGCGCCGCTGGACAAGGCCGCGTTCCTCGACACGGTGGCGAGCATCCAGGCGATCAACCTGGCCCGTACGCCGATCGCCGATTCCCTGGCCGCGGTCGCATCCGACCTGGCCGATGCGGAAGGCCGCCGTCTCGTGATCCTGTTGACCGACGGCGAGGAAACCTGCGACGGCGATCCGGCCGCGGCGATCGAGGCGCTGGGCGAGCAGGGGGTCGACGTGCGCGTCAACATCGTCGGCTTCGCCATCGACGACGAGGCGCTGAAGAACGAGTTCCGGTCCTGGGCCGAGCTCGGCGGCGGGGAGTACCTCGACGCCGACGAGGCCGAAGCGCTGGACGACGCACTGCAGCAGTCGTTGCAAATCCCCTTCGACGTCGTCGATGCGTCCGGCGACGTGGTCGCCCGCGGGTTCGTCGGTGAAGCACCGGTCGAAGTGCCGGCGGGGGAGTACAGCGTGCGTATCCGCGCGGCGACCGATCGCTGGGTGCGCGACCTGCAGCTGGCGCCGGGCGACGAACGCGTGGTATCGCTGGACGACTGATCGCGGGACGCGCGATCGGCGTCACATCCCTGCAACAAAAGGCCCGGTGCAGGTCGCGAACCCTTGTCGCCGGCGCTTCGCAGCGCCGGTTCATTCTGGTACTGTCACGCTCGACACGACCGTTTCATCGCGACTGGATGGTGACTGCCGCACCCCGATCGTTCATCCGCTGGATGCTGCCTGCCGGCTGGCGAGGCCTGTGGACCGCGTGCCTGCTTGCGGTCGTCGGCGACGTCGCCCAGGCGCAGTACGACAAGCCGTTCCGCTTCTGGGAAACGCGCAGCTGGTCGATCCAGGACGGACTGCCGCAGAGTCACGTCAGTGCGCTGGAGCAGGGGCCGGACGGCTATCTCTGGGTCGGTACGCAGGTCGGCCTGGCCCGCTTCGACGGGGTGCGCTACGAGACCTTCGTGACCGGGTCCACGCCCGGCCTTGCGGGCAATTACACCCACGCCTTGTTCCTGGACTCGAGTGACCGGTTGTGGATCGGGACCCACAACGGCGTCAGCGTTTTCGAAGACGACCGGTTCCACGACCTCGGACCGGACTTCGACGGGCCGGTGTACGGGTTCGCCGAGCTCGCCGACGGCAGCGTTGCCGCCGCCGCGCCCGGCTTGCCGTTGCTCGACAAGGACGGGCAAGCGCGCCACCTGCTTCCGCGCGTCCAGGTCCGCAGCGTCGCCGCGGCCGGCAAGGACCTGTACGCAGGCGGCCAGGGCCTGCTGGTCCGGATCATCGATGGGTCCGCGGTCGAGACCTGGCCGCTGCCGCCGGCCTACGTCGACCAGCCGATCGAATCGCTGGCCTGGCATCGCGACCGCCTCTGGGTGATGACCGACCAGGCGACGCTGACCTTCTCGGAGGGTCGCTTCGAGGCCGCGACCGGGCCGGACGGCGCACCGCTGCCGGGCGGGTCGCGGCTCTACGTCGATCGCCACGACACGCTGTGGATCAGCACCTACGGCCGCATGCTGCGGCGGCTCGACGGCGACCGATGGGACGTGATCGGCGAGGCCGAACTCGGTTGGTTCCCGTGGATCCTGGCGCTGGCCGAGGACCACGAGGGCAATGTCTGGATGGGGAGCGCGACCAACGGCCTGTATCGCGCCTGGCCGGGCTGGTACAACCAGTGGAGCCAGGGCGAGGGGCTCAGCGACACCTTCGTCTGGTCCATGGCGCCGGCTCGAGGCGGCGGTCTCTGGATCGGAATGAAGACCGGCGTCGACCGGTTCGAACACGGGCGCTTCCGAACCGTCGTCGACGAGGGCGACTTGCCGAACCCTTCGAGTTACACACTGCTGGAGACCGCGCGCGGCGATCTGCTGATCGGAACCGAGGCCGGCCTGGCGGTGCTGACTCCGGAAGGCGCACGACCGGTCGATGGCTTTCCCGCGACCGGAACGGTCTACAGCCTGCGCGAACCGTCGCCGGGTAGGGTCTGGGTCGGCACGGAGCAGGGCCTGTTCCATCTCCGGGATCTCCGTCCGCACGCCCTCCCGCCGATCGAACCGCTCGACCGACTCAGCGTGCGCTACACGTTGGCCGAGGACGACGGTCTCTGGGCGGCGACGGAGCGGGGCCTCTTCTGGCTCGACGACGCCGGCGCGCGACCGGTCGACGGTCCCCCGGTCGCCGAGAGTGCCTTCTTCACGGTGCTCGCCGACGTCGGTGAAGGAAGGATCATCGCGGGCACGCTGAAGCAGGGCCTGCTGGTCCGCGGGAGCGACCGCGCCTGGCGCCACGTGCCGCCGTCGCGCGGGCTGCCGTCGGACACCGCGTTCTACCTCGTCGTCGATGACGGCTGGCTGTGGGGCACGAGCCACGAGGGCCTGTTCCGGATCCGCCTGGACGAGCTGTTCGCGGCCGGCGACGCACCGTTGACCTCCGGTTCGATGGTGCTGTCCAACGGAAGCCGCCACGCCGGTGCGCAGAACTCGCGCTGCTGCAACGGCGCCGGGACCGCCAAGGGCGTGTTGATCGACAACCGCCTCTGGTTGCCGACGCTCGACGGGATGATCGAAGTTCCGCTGGGCCGGATCGAGCCCAACCGGACGCCGCCCGAGGTCCACATCACGCGCATCGAAACGCGCACCCGGCAGTACGATTCGGTGGGTGCGTCCGTGAGCCTGCCGCTGGGCGAGCGCGATGTGCGGTTCCGCTTCACCGCACTGAGTTTTCGCGACCCCGACAGCATGCGGTTCCGGGTTCGCCTGGACGGCTTCGACGACGACTGGCGAGAGGTCACGGAGACCCGCTCGGCCAACTACACCAACCTGCCGCCCGGCGACTACGTGTTCGAAGTGATGGCGACCAACAACGCCGGGGTCTGGAGCCCCGAGCCGGCTTCGCTAACGCTGGTCGTTCCGCCCTACGTGCACGAAGAGGCGTGGTTCCGCGGACTCGTCGCCGTGGTCGTACTGGTCGCGCTCTGGGCCGCCTACTGGGCACGAACCCGGATCCTTCGGCGCCGCCAGAAACAGCTCGAACAGATCGTGGCGTCTCGAACCGACGAACTGCGGCGCGCCAATGAACAGCTCGATGCGAGCAATCGGAGGCTGGAAGAACTGAGCGAGTCCGACGCGCTGACGGGACTGAAGAACCGGCGCTTCATCGCCCACCAGCTGCCGCGTCACATCGCCTATCTCCAGCGCCGCATGCGCGAAGACGGCCGGTCCCGCGCTGCCGGCGTCGCACTGCTCGACCTCGACCGCTTCAAGCAGGTCAACGACGAGCACGGTCACTCGGCCGGCGACGCGGTGCTCGTGGAGTTCGCCGACCTGCTCCAGACGGTGGTCCGCAGTTCGGACTATTGCATCCGGTGGGGCGGCGAGGAGTTTCTCGTGGTCTCGCCGATCGCGACGCTCGACAGCCAGCAGCAGCTCGCAACGCGGCTGCTGGATGCACTGCACGATCACCCCTTCGAGCTGCCCGACGGGTCGACGATCCACCTGACCTGTTCGATCGGACTGTCGACACTGCCGATGGGCGATGAAGCCACGGCCGACTGGGAAGCCGCGCTGGAAATCGCGGATGCGAGCCTGTACCGGATGAAGCGGTCCGGGCGGGACGGCTGGATCAGCCTGGCATCCGAAGAGGTCCAGCGCCGGGTGCTCGACACCGGCAGCGTCGAAGCCACGCGGGAAGCCCTGGCCGCGCTCGACGACGAGCACTGGTGCGTGCATCGCTGGAGCGAAACCTGACCGCGCGCCCCTGCCGGGAAACCACGCGCGAACCGCCGAAGCGCTCTGCTATCCTCGCAGGCATCCATTGCGGTCCGCGACGGCCGCTGGCCAGTGACCCGTACCCGACGAGCGCACCGAAGTGACGATGGCCCGACGCAACGAAACCCTCCTCGATGTCGTTCGCGCGCTGGCATTCGCAACCGCCGTGGTGGCGGGGGGCATCGTCATCGGCGTTCTCATCGAGCGATCCATCGGCCCTCCCGGCGAAGCCGTAGTCATCGAAGAGACCGGCGAGGACAGCGACCTGCCTCGGCCCGATTGAACGCTCGCCACGCACGGGCCGTGCATAATGACGCCCGAACTCGCGTGCAGGAGATCGCTCGATGAACATGAGCAAGGTCGTCTTCGGTTTCTTCGTGTTGCTGGCCCTGACCCTGAACTTCGGGTTCTTCCTCGGCGACATCGACAACCCCGACCATCACAACGTCTACGAACTCTTCGCGGCGCTGATCGTGGGCGTGATCGCCACGGTGCTGAAGTTCGGCGAGCGATCGCACATGGGGGCGGTGCTGCTCGCGTCGAGCCTGGTCGCCACCCTGCAGCTGATCGTCGCGGCACTGGTCTGGGCGATCGCGGCCCACATGACCGCCGATGGGCTGACTCCGGCCGTCATGGCGTCGATCGTTTCCCTGTCGGGCGGCGCCCTGCTGGCCAACCTGCTTTCGGTGGTATTGCTGACGCTCGAGACCGCGGGCATGGCGCGCTGAAGCCGCCGCCCGGTCCGCGATGAACGAGTCCTTCCTGTTCCTGTTCCTGCGGCGCATGCGGGTGCCGTTGATCGTGCTGATCTCGGCCTACTCGCTGGCGACCGTCGGCTTCACCCTGATTCCGGGGGTCGACGACCAGGGCAACCCGTGGCGCATGTCGCTGTTCGAGGCCTTCTACGTCGTCAGCTACACCGGCAGCACGATCGGCTTCGGCGAGGTGCCCTACGACTTCTCGCCGGCGCAGCGCATGTGGACGATCGTCAGCATCTACGTGACCGTGATCGCGTGGCTGTTCTCGATCGGATCGATCGTGTCGCTGCTCCAGGACCCGGCCTATTCCCGCGCGCTGAAGCATTCCCAGCGCAAGCGCTCGGTGCGCGGCCTGGACGAGCCCTTCTACCTGGTCTGCGGCTACGGCGACACGGGCCGGATGCTGACCCGCGCCCTGACCGACCAGGGCCATCCGGTCGTCGTCATCGAGCACCAGGCCGAGAAGGTCGAGCGGCTGTCGATCGAGGAGTTCGTCGCCGAGGTCATTCCGTTCCATTCCGATGCCCGGCAGCCGGACCACCTGGTGGAGGCCGGCATCCGCAGCCGCTGGTGCGTCGGGGTGCTCGCGGTGACCGGCGACGACGGCGCCAACCTCAGGGTGGCGATTTCCGCCAAGCTCCTCAATCACAAGGCGGCGGTGCATGCCCGTGCCGACCTCGAGGAGACCGCGAACAACATGCGGTCCTTCGAAACCGATCACGTGATCAAGCCGGTGACCGAGTTCGTCCGGCGCATGAAGCTCGCCATCGAACGTCCCCATGCGTTCCGCCTGTACCACTGGCTGGCGTCGGGTCCGTGGGCCAGGATTCCCGATACGCGCCACCCGCCGGCCGGTCGGTGGATCCTGTGCGGCTTCGGCCGGACCGGCCGGGCGATGCACGCCGCACTTCGGGATCTGGCGATGGAGGTCACGGTGATCGCGCCCGATGCGCAGGATCCGCCGCCGGGTTTCGTCGACGCGGTCGGCACCCAGGCCGAGGACCTGCAGGACGCCGGCATCGAGGATGCGGTCGGCATCCTTGCGACCACGTCGGACGACACGGACAACCTGTCGATCATCGTGACCGCGCGTGCCCTCAACGAGGACCTGTTCCTCGGCGCGCTCGAGAACGGACTCTCGACCCACGAGCTGTTCCGCGCCGCCGCTCCGGACTTCATCGGCCAGCCCAGCACCGTGGTGGCCGGCACCATCCTCAGCCGGATCCGCTCGTCGCTGATGGGCGACTTCCTGGACCACCTGCTGGAGGCCGACGACGGCTTCGCGCGCGCCGTCCTGGAAACCCTGAGCTGTCACGGGACCCAGGCTCCGCCCGAAATCTCCGCCGGGCGGATCAGTGCACGCCGCGCACCGGCCGTGGCGCGGGTGCTGGCCGACGACCGACCGGTTCCCGTGGGCGTGCTGTTGCGCGACCCCGGCAACCGCGAGCGCCGGCTCCCGCTCTCGGTGCTGATGATTGCCCGCGACGACGAGCAGCTCGTCTTCCCGGACGAATCCACGCCGCTTAGATCGGGCGATCGCCTGCTGCTGGCCGGCCGACCCGGGGTCGCGAAGCGCGTGATCAACCTGATGGAGAACGACCAGGCGCTGGCCTACGCGCTGACCGGTGAGGAGATCCTGCAGGGCTGGTTCTGGGACTGGCTGCAGCGTCGACGGCAGCAGAAACGGGACCAGGGCGAACAGGCGGGCTGAGGCGCAGGCTACAGCGTCGCGTCCAGCGCCCGCGCCTTCTCGAGGCGCAGGAACCCGGCATCACCGTCCGACCACTGCGCCAGCAGGACGTCCAGGTCTTCGCGCGCGGCGGCGTCGCGGTCCGTCGAGACCGCCAGCTGCAGCCGTTCCCAGCGCGCCGAGGCGAAGGCCGGGTGGCGCTCCAGCAGGTCGTCGAGCAGCCGGCGCGCTTCCGCCTGTTGGCCGTCGGCGATCAACAGCTCGGCCAGGGCGAGATCGAAGTGTTCCATCGCTTCCATGTTCAGCGACAGCCCCGAGGCGCGGAACTGCTCGCGGGCTTCGCGCATGGTCTCCACGGCCCGCTCGGTATCTCCGGCATAGGCGGCCGCCAGCGCGTTGCCCCATTGGACGATGGCCAGGACCCCGCCGAAGGAGAACTGCTGTTCGAAAAAGCGCAGGCGTTCCAGCTGGGCCTCGACCTCGTCGACCGGGCGCCCCTGTTCGATCAGCAATTGCATGCGGTCCAGGGCGAGAAAGCGATTGAACGGTTCGCCGAGCGCGTCCTCGGCGCGATCGAGCGTGGCGTGTGCTGCCGCGTAGTCCTCGAACGCGTAGTGGTGCTTCAGCATCAACTCCGCCCAGGTGTTCCAGAACTGGGCCGGCGGCACCGTGCGGCGGACCCGGTCCTCGCTGGCCGTCAGCTCCTCCAGCATCGCCGTGTAGCGGCCGGTCGAGGCCAGCATGCCCAACCGCACCTTCAGCACCTCGGTCTCGATCGAACTGTCGACCGTGCTGTTCTGGAGCGCATCGAGAATCGTCCCCGCGTCGTCGAAGCGGCCCTCGCGCAACAGCACCAGCGCGCGATTCAAACGCGCCATGGCCGGATCGTCGGCCAACAGGGCGGCCGTATCGAACACCTCCAGCGCCTCGTCGGCCTGGCCGGAGCGGGTCAGTACCTGGCCCAGTTCGATGCGCGCCGCCACGTCGTCGGGGGCCTCGTCGATGTAGGCCCGCAGGCGATCGGCCGCCGCGCGGTAGTCGCCGGCCAGCTGCTCGACGACGGCCATCTGGCGCAGCACGTCCACGCTGCCCGGATCCAGCGCGCGGGCCTGGCGCAGCGATTCTGCCGCCCCCTCCACGTCGCCCATGGTGATCTGGTTCTGGGCCAGCGTGGTCCAGGCCGTGAAGCTGTCCGGGTGGACTTCGGTCCACATCGCCAGCACGCGCATGGCGGTGGCGTAGTCGCCGGCCAGCGCGTGGCGATTGGCCTTCATCGCGAACCGGGTCTGCGAATCGAGCTTGTACTCGAGGTCCATCGCCCGGTTCAGCGCTTCGATCGACGCCGGCAGGTTGTTGTTGGCGCGGTGCATCTGGTGCAGCCAGACCGCGGCCAGGGCAAAGGTCGGGTCGATCTCCAGCGCGCGGCCGAGACCCGCCTCGGCGGCTTCGTAGTCGGTGCGGAGATGCAGCGCGTTGAAGCCCTCCATCGCCGCCTGCAGCGCCTCGGTCGACGCGGTAGCGGCTTCGGCCAACGGGATGCGCGTGAAGCGCTGCTCGCCGTCGGCCGCCGTCGGCGTGACCCGCGGCGCGATGCGCTCGGCCAGCCGCGCGGTCGCTTCGATGACATCCGCGCCGGTGGCCTCCACCTCGTCGGTCACCGACCCCGACGTCGCATCGATGATCTGCGCCGTCAGCCGCACCCCGTCCTCGCCGTCGGCGAGCGCGCCTCGAACGAGATAGCGTGCGCCGATGCGCTGGGCCTGGCGGACCGCAAGCGCGCGCGGTTCGCCGACCGCGCCGGCATAGCCGGCCTCGGCGTACGCGCGTCCGACGTTGGCGGAGTAGGGCGTGAACATCGAGATCAGCGGGTCCCGGTTGAGCTCGACGCCGAGCAGCCACGCAACGGCGTACTGGCGCCAGTCCGGGGCCGCCTGGTCGTCCTCGAGCGTCCAGAACGAGGTCAGGACCTTGCGATGGAAGCCTTCCCGGGCGACGGTGAAGGTCTGCTGCTCGCCGGTTTCGTCGATCACGGTCCGTTCGACCGTGGCGCTCTCGGCCGGACCGATCGCCGATCCGGGCGCACCCGGCGGTGCGTAGCCGAAGAACGCGACCACGCCGATGACGGCGAACACCAGGTTGGCCGGGACGAAGACGCGTTCGAAACGCGGCGACCGGTCCCGACCCGGTGAGCCGTGGTTCCAGGCCAGCACCGCCACACTCGGCAGCAGCGCGATCATCAGGACGAAGACGTAGGCGACCAGACCCGGCGCCATTCCGAGCCGCTCGGCGGCCCATTCGCCCATCTCCACGATCAGCCAGCAGGCGCCGATGTAGACGCCGAGGATCTGCGGCACGCGGCGCGCGAACAGTTCGGAAATCAAGCCCTTGCCTTCGGCCGCCATTGGACCATCCCGTTGGATCGGTGGTCGGAATTATACGGGCGCGACCGTCGTCGGCCGACCGCCATTCGTCATTCGCTCGACGATGGGCGCCCGGCAATCGACATTCGGCAATCGACGATCGACGGCTCAGGCGTGCAGGTGGCGCTGGAGCCGGCCGACCAGGTGGCCGAAGGTCAGGCTCCAGGCGCTGACCAGCCAGACCCCGAGCGGGATGCCGGTAAACAGCAGGGCCCAGCCCGCGATGCCGCCGTTGAAGGTGCTCGTGCCCAGCGCGTAGGCGATCCACATCAGGCCGGAACAGCCGATCGCGACGTACAGCGCGATCCGCAGCTTCGGCCAGAGCCGGCGCGGTTCGCGCGGGCCGAACAGCATCGAGCGGAGGACACCGAACAGCCAGCCGACCAGCGCCAGCAGGGCCCAGGCCCGCAGCACCACCGGCAGGATGTCCTCGTCCGTGAACGTCATCGCCGGTGCGGCTTCATCGCGGTCTTCCGCACCGCCGGCGGCACCGGGCGCGGCCCCCGTGGCACTCGTTGCCCCGTCATCCGTCGCGCCTGGCGGTCCGAGGTCGAGCGGGCCGACCACGCGCTCGTAGACCCCGATGCCGCGTTCCAGCAGCGCGAACGACGCGTCCTGGAAATTGGTCAGCAGCAGCGCCGCGACCATCAGCAGCAGGAAGGTCCAGGAAAACAGCATCGGCACCAGCTGGGTCCAGCGCAGATAATCCAGCGCCAGGCTGGCCAGGGCACGAACCAGGTGGACGTGTTCGGGAACCCGGTCCGACGAGCCGCCGGCATCGGCCGACGCGTCCGGTGGGGTGCGGTGGGAGGACTCGTCCATCCGACGATGATGCAGTCAAGCCCTGCGTTCCGCAACACGGCCGGTCCGGGGAAGGCTAGCGAGCTCGCAATGCTCGGCTGTCGGAAAGCCAGTGCCGCACGAACTCGTCGGCCGGAACCGGCTTGCCGAGCAGGAACCCCTGTGCCTCCTTGCAGCCCATCGCCAGCAGCGCCTCGACCTGTTCCCGCGTTTCCACGCCTTCCGCGATGGTGTCCAGGCCGAGGCTCCGTGCCATGGCGATCGTCGTCTCCACGATCACGCGGTCGCTTTCGTTCTCGGTCATCGTGGCGATGAACGACCGGTCGATCTTCAGCTTGTCCAGGCGAAACCGGCGCAGGTAGGACAACGAGGAGTAGCCGACGCCGAAGTCGTCGATCGCCAGCGCGAAACCCGCTTCCGCCAGCGCGTTCAGCACCTCGACCGCGCGTACGGGGTCGCTGGCGACCGCATTCTCGGTGATCTCCAGCTCGATGCGCCCGGGGTCGGTCCCCATCCGTTCGAGGATGCCCAGCACGTCGTCGACGAATTCCGGCCGATCGAGCTGCAGCGGCGACACGTTGATGCCGAGCCGGCCCGGCAGCTCGAGACCGGACTCGTCCCATCGCGCCAGCTGGCGGCAGGCGGCCTCGAGCACCCATCGACCGAGCTGCGGCATCATGCCGCGGTCCTCGGCGATGCCGATGAACTCCGAGGGCGCGATCACACCGTAGTCGCGATCGGTCCAACGAAGCAGCGCCTCGGCACCGACCAGCCGCCCTCCGGCCAGCTCGAACTGCGGCTGGTAGCACAGGGCCAGTCCGTCCCCGCGAAGCGCCTGCTGGAGCCGATGGGCAAGAGCGATCTTGCGGGCCAGCCGATCGCCGAGTGCCTGGTCGTAGAACCGCACCGCTTGGCCGGTCTGCTTGGCGCGCCAGAGCGCGATCTCGGCGTTCTTCAGCAGGAGTTCCGCGGAGTTGCCATCGGCGGGGTACTGTGCGATGCCGACGCGTGCGTCGAGCCGGAACGTGCGTCCCCCGGCCTCGATCGGATGCCGGATGGCCCGAAGCGCACGATCGGCCAGCGCGTCGGGAGGCCCCTCGACGATGGCGGCAAAGCCGTCGGCGTAGATCCGCGCCAGGCTGCAGGTGGCCGGTAGCGCGTCGCTCAGCCGGCGGCTTACGGCGCGCAAGAGCTCGTCCCCGATCGAGTGGTCGTTGGCCTCGTTGACCTCCGCGAAGCCCTTCAGGTCGATCAGCACCACAGCCACGGATCGAGAATCGGGGGCCGCCCCGGCCCGGCGGTCGGCGACCGCGCGACGCAGCGCATCCATGAACAGGGAACGATTGGCGAGGCCCGTAACGACATCGAAAAAGGCCAGCGCCTCGATCTGGTGCTGCGCACGGACCAGGTCCGTGATATTGGCGTAGGCGATGACCACGCCCAGTCCGCCGGCCCGGATCGGCGTCGCGCTCACGGACAGCCAGATCCGGCCCTTCGGCGTCTCGACCTGCGTGATCTGGTCGCGGACGGTCTCCCCGGTCCGCAGTGCGATTCCTCCGGCGTAGTCGTCCGGGCGCATGCGGGCGCCGTCCCGGTCGTAGATCTCCCAGCCCTCGGCGTAGTTGCGCGAGAGGTGTTCGGTCCGGGACATCCCGAGCAGGTGTTCGGCGGTTCGATTGCAGTCGACGATGTCGCCGTGCTCGTCGAGAATCGTGATTCCCACCGGCAGGACATCGTAGATCGCCTGCAAGCGCAGCAGCGCATGGTCCAGCGATCGGGTCGAATGCGGACGGGCGTCGCCGGGCGCGTCGAGCGCCTGGAGCGCGCCGGGCACCTCGCCGCGGAGCACGTCGATCAGCCGGTGATACCCATCGGGAAACGCATCGCCCAGGGACGTCCAGCCCGAGTCATCGAGATCCGAAAGCGCGTCGAGCAGGTCTCGCGCGGGGCTGTCGGGCGATTCGGTCAAGGGCGTTCCCTCTACTGCGATCTACCACCGGTGCCATCACCCGGGTCTCGACTGCCGCATCTCCACCGGGAATCGTTTCGGCAGGGGACGGGGACGCGGACCCTGTTGCAATGGTCCGAGGTCTTCAGGACCATACGCCAGGCCTGTGAATTCCATTACGGCACGCGGAAGGCCGGGACGTTTTCCGAGGGTCAAGAGTGGATCGACGACCTTTGAGTACCATGAGGAATCGGAACCCGGGAAGAGATGATCGCCATGCGCCGACTTGCGTACGAAACCTGGGATGTATTCACCGACCGTCGATTTGCCGGAAATCCGCTTGCCGTCGTGTTCGGTGCAGACGCCCTGTCGACCGAGGAGATGCAGTGCGTCGCCCGCGAGTTCGATTATTCGGAAAGCGTGTTCGTGCTCGAGCCGGACGACGACGAGGTCGATGCGCGGATCCGCATCTTCACCCCGACCGGGGAGCTTCCCTTCGCCGGCCACCCGACCGTGGGTGCGGCCTGTGCCCTCGCCCGAGCCCGCGGCGGCGGCAACGCGCTCCAGCTCGACCTGGCCGCCGGTCGGTTCCCGATTCGACTGAGCCGGAACGGCGCACCGTACGCCGAGTTCCAGAATCCGAATCGGCCCCGGCTGCTGGAGCGGACGGCCGATCCGGCCGCGATCGAGCAGGCGCTCGGCCTGGCGGAGGGCAGCGTTGCAAGGGAAGCCTACCGGCCGCGCTTCGCCGGTGCCGGCATCGACTTCCTGTATGCCCGGGTCGACCGCGAAGCGCTCGATTCGGCGCGCCTGGATACGTCGTCCTGGGACGCGCTGGCGTTGGGGAACGCCTGCGGCGTGTTCGCATGGAGCAGCGACGACCCGGCGCGCGGGGCGTTTTCGGCCAGGATGTTCGCGCCGCATATCGGCGTGGCCGAGGATCCGGCCACCGGATCGGCCGCGGCCGGTCTGCCGGCCCACCTCGTCGCCGCCGGCGCGCTGGACGACGGCCGCCACGAATGGTCGATCGAGCAGGGCCGGGTGATGGGCCGGCCGAGCCGCATCTTCGTGCGACTCACCGTCCACGGCGGCGTTCCGCGCGCCCTCCGGGTCGGCGGCCACGCGGTGCCGGTCATGAACGGAACGATCGAGGTCTGAGCGCCGCATCACGACCGAACCGGTCGCTCCTGAGTCCGCGAACAAGGCGCCTTTGGGAGCTTGCCTGCAGGCGAACAAGCAGACTCTCTCCGTCGCCCCGCACTCGACGCGATGTTCTCGAATCGGAACGGCGAAAAGCGTTCTCCCGCAGAGGCGCGAAGACGCGGAGGAAAAGCCGAAGCGAGAAAGAGCCTGCTTCCCCCGTTGCCCTGAGCTTGACTCAGGGCCCAGTGTATTCGCAGTTCCCCGCCGCCCCACATACGCCGACCGAAGCACCTGTTGGAGGCCGCTTTCGGGCGAACGCTTTTCTGACCCGGCCCTTCGCTCGCAAGCTCACTCCCACAGGCTCGAGGCTTCTGGCTCCTGGCTCCAATCGGAACCCAGCCTGTTGGAGACCGCTCGCGGGCGGAGGGTGGGCGGACTGGATCGATTCGCTCGCAAGCTCACTCCTACAGGCTCCTGGCTCCAGGCTTCTGGCTTCTGGCTCCAATCGGAACCCAGCCTGTTGCAGACCGCTCGCGGGCGGAGAGCCATCCGGCGCCCTCGATCCAGTCGCCTGTGGGAGCGAGCTTGCGAGCGAAGGGCCGCGGCAGGACGTACGAGCCGGCTCAGGCCTCGGTGGCCACCGCGCGGAGGCGGGCGCTGAAGGCGTCGGCCGGCATCGGCCGATCGAACAGGAAGCCCTGGGCCAGTTCGCAGTCGCGGGCGATCAGCATCGAGCGCTGGTCTTCGGTTTCCACGCCCTCGGCGACGACCTGCAGGCCGAGGTCCGCGGCCATGCTGACCACGGCCGAAACGATCGCGGCGTCGTCGGGATCGTGGCCGAGATCCTGGACGAAGGATTGGTCGATCTTCAGCTTGCTGATCGAGAACTTCTTCAGGTAACTCAGGCTGGAATAGCCGGTGCCGAAGTCGTCGATCGACAGCCCGACGCCCAGCCCGTTGAGCTGGGAGATCACGCGGCTGGCGGTGTCGGCGTCGCGCATGATCACGCTTTCGGTGAGCTCGAGCTCCAGCCACTCGGCGTCGAGCGCGTTCGCGTCGAGCGCCGATCGCACCTGGTCGACGAGGCCGCCGCGCCAGAACTGCAGGGCCGAGACGTTGACCGCCACCGGCAGCGGCTCGAAGCCCTCCTTCATCCATACGGCCAGCTGGCGGCAGGCCTCGGCGATCGCCCAGTCGCCGATCTCGATGATCAGGCCGCTCTGCTCGGCGATGGGAATGAAGCGCGACGGCGGAATGTTGCCGTGCTCGGGATGGTTCCAGCGCATCAGCGCCTCGGCGCCGACGATGCGGCGATCGGCCAGCCGCACGACCGGCTGGTAGTGCATCGACAGCTGCCCCGTCTTCAGCGCCTGGCGCAGGTCGCTTTCCAGGGTCAGGCGCTCGCGCGCGCGGTCGTTCATCTCCGGCGTGAAGAACTGGTAGTTCGCCCGGCCCTTCTCCTTGGCGGCGTACATCGCGGCGTCCGCGTTCCGGATCAACGTCTCGGCGTCGATCGCGTCGTTGGGGAACATCGAGATGCCGATACTCGGCGTGACGCGGAGCTCGTGGCCCTCCAGGTCGAAGGGCTCGGCGAACAAGCCGAGGATGCGCTGCGCGCCCCGTGCAGCGCCTTCGCTCTTGACGTCGGACAGCAGGATCAGGAACTCGTCGCCGCCGAGGCGGCTGACCGAGTCGTCGCTGCGAAGCCCGCCGCCCAGGCGCTTGGCGACCTGGACCAGCAGCTGATCCCCCAGGCTGTGACCCAGCGAATCGTTGATCGTCTTGAAGTGGTCGAGATCCATGAACAGCATCGCCAGCGACTGCTTCGACGAGCGTGCATGGTTGATCGCCTGGCGTAGCCGCCGGTCGAGCATGGCTCGGTTGGGCAGGCCGGTCAGCGCATCGTAGTGGGCCAGCCGGTGGACCTGTTCCTCGGCCCGTTTGCGTGCCGTGATGTCGTAGATGGCGCCGTCGAAGTACTGGATGTTGCCGTCGTCGTCGCGCGTGGCCACGGCATTGTTCACCCCGATGAACCGCGTCCCGTCGGAGCGGACGAACTCGACCTCGATGTCCCGGTAGTAGCCGTCGCGCTTGAGCAGCTCGAGCAGTTCGTCGCGCTGTTCGCTGCGCGCATAGAGGATCGGTCCGGCATGTTCGATCATCTCCGCGGGCGTGTCGTAGTTGAACATCTTCGCCAACGACTCGTTGGCATAGATCAGGCCTTCTTCGGCGCGCCCTCGATAGATGCCCTCGAAGATGTTGTCGGTGATCGAAGCCAGCAGCTGCTCGCTCTCGCTGAGCTTCTCGGTCATCCGGTGGGCCAGGTGTTCGGCCCGGCCTCGGGTCTGGAACAGGGCCAGCAGGTAGGCGATGAGCAGCCCGGTCAGCGTGAGCCCGCCGACCAGCACCAGCGCCGCCGCGCCGAGGGGGACCGGGGGTTCGACCAGTTCCAGCCGCCAGGTCCGGCCGGCCACCGGAATCTCGCGTTCGACGCGGGTTTCGCGATGCAGCCAGTCGTCGTTCGGCGGCGGCGTCGCCCCGTAGATGACCTCGGGCCGGTCCGTGACGTCCGTGGCCGCGAAGTGCAGGCCGGACAGCGCGGCCGTCGGTGCACCGAACAGGTCTTCGTTGGCGATCGACGCGGCGATCCAGCCCGTGTGGCTGGCCGACTTCTCGGACACCCAGATCAGCAGCACGTAGCCGGCGAGCGTGGATTCGCCGTCCTCGGTGCGGAAGTCCAGCGGCGCCGACAGCAGGGCCGAACCGGTCTCCCGGGTCAGGCGGAGCGCGTCGTGCAGCGGTGCGACTTCGCAGATGTCGCGCCCGATCGAGGAGGAATTGTCTTCCAGCGGTTCGTTGTAGAAGATCGGGCAGTAGAACGGTCGCTCGCCCTCCGGTCGGACCTCGAGCGGCGCCAGCCCCTCTTCCGCGCGCTGGTCGGAGAGCAGGTCCAGGCCGATCGGATCGTCGACGTAGGGGGCCCAGGCCAGGCCGAGCAGGCCGGGCAGGGCCTGGCCCGAGATGACTTCCGCTGTGAACAGGGCCCATTCGGGACGGGTCACGAAGTCGGACCCGGCGAACAGCGCGCGCCCGGCGAGCAGCAGCGTTTCGTACTTGGCGAACTGGCTGGCGACGGTGCCGGCGATCTGCTCCATCTGCTCCGAGAGCTCGGCGCGATTGCGCCG
The DNA here is from genome assembly GCA_019800895.1 of Halomonas denitrificans. Classification (NCBI taxonomy): domain Bacteria; kingdom Pseudomonadati; phylum Pseudomonadota; class Gammaproteobacteria; order Oceanospirillales; family Halomonadaceae; genus Halomonas; species Halomonas denitrificans. Next base: position 62,664 of record JAHVKF010000002.1, on the reverse strand, counting down.
GTGCTCCGACTCGTGGAGCCAGAGGGCCGCCCACGTGCTGGCCGTCACGCCGACGAGCGCGATCAGCGTCAGGGCCAGGGACGAACGGCGCGGCAGATTCATGAACGGAACGGGAACCCCCGGGAAGCGGCCGAGGCCGCAAACCACGAAGCATGCCACGGAAACCGAGCCATATGCCAGCGCCGTTCGGCCGGCATTGTGGCGCGCCTGCGGATTCGCCCTGGTTTCCGTGACCGGTGTCGCAGTCCCCGCGGCGCCGAACTTTGTATGGTGGCCGCATACATTGACGTCCGGGTCGGCCCGGCGTATTCTTTGTACACGATGGCCGTACAAAAGAATTCGCCGACCCTGGTGGTCGATCTCGACAGCTCCGTGCCCGTGGTCCAGCAGATCGCCGGCGGGCTGCGCCGCTGCCTGCTCGACGGCGACCTTCGCCCCGGCGATGCGCTGCCGTCGTCGCGCGCACTGGCCCGCGACCTCGGGGTGCACTTCAACACCGTGGTGCAGGCGTATCGCGAGCTCGAGGCCGAGGGATGGCTCGAACTCCGGCGCCGCGCCGGCACGGTGGTCGTCGAGCGTCGCGCGCCCCGGCCCGGCGTCGGCGAGCGAGAGCGGCTCGCCCGCCGCTTCGGCGCTGCGCTGGACGACCTGCTGGCCCGCTACGAGGCCCGCGGCCTGGACCGCGCCGACCTCGAGGACCGGATCGACGAGGTGCTGGATCGATCCGGCACTTCGGAACGCGCGCCGGCACGGACGCCGGCCGGAAAAGGAGATGAAGAATGAACGCCTGGATGCTTGCCTTTGCCTACCTGCTGCCCACCGCCCTCGGCGGATTGATGCTGGCCATGCCCCGGTTGGGCCGGGGCAGCACGTTCTTCGCCGTCACCGTGCCGGCGGGCTTCGCGGAGTCTCCGGCCGGACGGGCGATCCGGCGCACCTACCGCTTCGGGACCCTGGCCGCGCTGCTGCTCAGCCTGGCGGCCATCACGCCGCTGTGGCGGTGGCTGGACCCCGAGCCCGCGCTGGCGGTGGCCTGCACGATCGGTTCGCTGGGCGTGAGCTTCGGTGCGATCGCGGTCTTCGTTGTCTGCCGGCAGCGGGCGATGGCCTACAGCCGGGACCGTTCCGCCGAGCGGAGGATCGAGCTGATGCCGCCGGATCGGTTGCGCGATATCGTGCCCCGTCCCCTGTGGATCCACGCCGTGCCGTACCTTCCGGTCGTGGCGGCGATGGCCTGGCTGGCCGCCCGGATCGGGGCGCCGGTCGGCCCGGAATCCGCGTCCGCGCCGATCGACCCGGCCGTGGTCTACGGCCTGCCGCTGCTGATGCTGGCGACGCTGGCGCTCATGCACCTGATCATGCCGCTCGGGCTCCTGATCCGCCGCCTTCCCGGACATCGCTCCCGGGTCGAGGCGATCAACCGGATGGTGCTGTGGATGATGCTGTTCCTGGGCCTGCTCGGCGGGTGGAACGCGCTGGCCGTGCTGTACGGCGAGGCCTGGATCGGCGGCGCGCTCGGCGTGGCCGTCAACCTGGGTTGTACGCTGGCGGTGCTGCTCGTGCCGGTGGTGATGTGGCGCGCCGGCAGCTTCGCCCGGCCCGGTCGACCCGACGACGGCGATCGCTCGCCCGATGCAGCCTGGAAGCTGGGGCTGATCTACTACAACCCCGACGATCCCGCGCTGTGGCTGGAAAAGCGCTTCGGCGTCGGCTACACCCTGAACTTCGGGCGGCCCGCCGCGTGGTGGATCATCGGCGCGATCCTGGCCGCCACCGGCGCACTGGTCTGGGTGGCGCTGCCCTAGGACGGCGCTTTCACTCCCTCATCGATCAACGTCGCTGGATCCCGCATCAAGTGCGGGACGACAGCAGGGTGCCTGTGGGAGCGAGCGTGCGAGCGAACGGCCACGACAACAGGGAGTCTGTGGGAGTCAGCTTGCGAGCGAACGGTCGCCTCGCCTACATCGACCGAAGCACCTGTTGGAGGCCGCTTGCGGGCGAAGAACGATCGCCGAACCCATCCGCTCTCTCGAGCCCGGATCAGCTCCTCGACCGCTCGGGATGACGAACGGTCCGGTAACGGACCTGGCGGCCGCTGGGGGTGAGGGCGGCGTCGCCCGGCGCGGAGCCCAGCGCCCGGTCGCGGCCGGCGTTCTTGGCCCGGTACAGCGCGAGATCGGCGCTGGTCAGCAGCTCGTCGAAGCGAAGCCGCGGTCCCGAACAGGTGCCGATGCTGGTGGTGATCAGCGTGTTCAGACCGGATTTCGGGCCGAGACGCTGCGCGATGGCCACGCGGATCCGCTCGGCGGTTTCCAGCGTTTTCCTGTGATCCGCATCCGGCACCACCATCAGGAACTCTTCGCCGCCCATGCGGGCGATCAGGCAGTCGGACGCCTCTTCCTGCAGCAAGCGGGCCAGTTCCATCAGCACCCGGTCGCCAACGTCGTGGCCGTGGTTGTCGTTGACCCGCTTGAAATGATCGAGATCGATCAAGCACACGCCGATCAGCTGGGTCCGATCGAAGTCGCGGATCGACCGGAACAGGCCACGCCGGTTCATCAGGCCGGTCAGTGCATCGGTCTCGGAGGCGCTTTCGGCGGCTTCCCGGGCCTGGTGCAGCTGCTGCATCGTGCGCGCGTTGTTCAGCACCACGAGAACGAACGGCAGCGCAACGCTGGCCACCGCGATGGTGAGGAACAGCGACGTGTTGACCAGGCCCGGCTGGAACAGCGGGTAATCGCCCCGGGTCGAGAACACCGCGATCACGCCGCGAAGCAGCATCAGGAAACTCACCAGCAGCAGACCGCGCTGCGTGAACCGGCCGATCGGTCGCATCAGTCCGCTCAGGCCATGCAGGGCGCTGGCGCAGCGAAGTGCAAGCAGGCTCAGGGTGGCGCCGATCAGGGCCGTGCGGGTTTCGATCTGGCCGCCGCTCGCGGCGTTGATGGTGATGGCGACCACGATCAGCGCGGCGATCGACGCGTCGGGCCAGATCGGAATCGTCCGCTCGCGGAAGCGCCCGATGCCCATGCGCACCAGGATCAGGGTCAGGAAGAACAGCCCGTTGCCGCAGGCTACGGACACGGGCAACGCCACGATGCCGCGCGCGAACAGCATGACCAGGCCCAGCGACAGCGCCCACTGCGCCGCGACCCAGTAGCCGAACCCCGGTTCCGTTCGCCCGACCTGCCAGAAGGAGGTCATCCCGACCGCCAGGGTGAAGGAGATCAGGAAGATCGCGGCTGCGACCGAAGGGGTGTCGATGCTGGCCAGGAAGTCCAATCGTACTCCGGCTCGTGGCCTTTGAAACCGCAGCCCAGTATAGAGAGCGATCGGACATGCCGCAATTCGCTACGGCGCGGCGGCTCCGGGGCTTCGAGGCGGGTATGCGGTCGTCGACGGACGACCTGGGGTCACGCGGCCGATCAGATCGCGTATTCGATGATCAGGTCGGTGAGTTCGTCGCGCGAGATGACGTTGTCGTGGTTCGCGTCGAATTCGTCGAAGATCTCGTTGCGGGTCTTCACCCCGTGCTTGCCGAGCAGGCAGTCGATCAGGTCGACGAACTCGGCGCGCGAGATCACCCCGTCGTTGTTGGTGTCGAATTCCTCGAACAGGGCCTGAACAAGTTCCCGGCGATCCATCGCTGCACTCCCTCGCGGTGAGGATATCGATGATACCCAGACAGGCGCGGCCCTGCAGGCGACCGGTGGAACCCTGATCGATTGGAAAGGAAGGCGCTGGACCCCGCATCGAGTGCGGGGCGACGAGGGGGGTGCGGGCACGCGGTGAGAACGTGAGGAGCGCAGAGGGTCTTGCTGTCGTCCCGGCATCCGAGACGGGACGCAGCGGAACTGCAGATTTCGTCGCCCGCACTCGAAGCGTGTCCGGCGACGTTGAAATTGCTTAGTCGCCCCGCACTCGATTCGGGGTCCAGTGACTTCGGGTGTGGATCAAGAAAGGCCCGGGGTCCCGCATCACGTGCTGGACGACAGGGAAAGGCGGAGCCGGCGACCTCGTCGACCCGGGCCTCGGCCGGCACCGGCGGCGGCGTATACTTTTCGCTGGAGTCCACCACCGGGAGCACACCATGAACCGAATTTCCAAGTCCTCGCTGGCCGCCATCGGCCTGCTGGTTTCCGCGAGTGCCTTTGCGCAGACCGAAATCATGAGCGTCGACGGCACCTTCGAAACCGGCGCCCCGAACGAAGCCAATCGGCATGCCTTCGATGTCGAGGCCGGGCAGACCATCGAGGTCATCGTCCGCGGCGACGGGGTCGATACCGCGCTCAACGCCCAGCTGCCGAACGGCGAGAGCTACTACAACGACGACTACGACGGCCTGGACGCCGGCTTCGTGCGCACCTTCAGCAGCGCCGGCACCGTGGTCGTCGAAGCCCGCCCGCTGTCGTCGGGCGAGACCGGCAGCTACACCCTGGTCGTGCGCGAACTGCCGCCGGCGGCCGACGTGGCCATCGGCGAGAGCGTCACCGGGCGCCTGACCGGAGGCGGCGGCGATCGCTACCAGATCACCGGCGAGGCCGACCAGCGCGTGATCATCGACCTGAAGTCCTACGACTTCGACGCCTACCTGACCCTGGTCGACGCCGACGGCAACGAGATCAGCGACGACGACGGCGGCGACGAGGGGTACAACAGCCGCCTGCAGTACCACTTCCGTGAAGCGGGCACCGTGACCGTCACCGCCGGCAGCCTCGGCGGCGGCTCCGAAGGCCGCTACGAGTTCAGCGTCGAGGGCCTGGACAGCGAGCAGGTCGCCCAGCACGACGGCAGCCTGGGCGCCGGCGACGAGCGCGCCTACGACGGCAAGCTGTTCGACGTCTACGAAGTCGACGGCGAAGCCGGCGATACGCTGTCGGTGACCCTGGAGTCCGACGACTTCGACACCGTGGTCTACGTCTCCAACCCCGACGGCACCAACCTCGGCCGCAACGACGACGGCAACGACGGCACCAACAGCGAACTGATCGTGCGGTTGTACGAGTCGGGCACGCACAAAATCTACGTCACCGCACTGTCCGACGACAGCGGCGACTACACGCTGACCATCTTCAAGTAATCTCCGCGACCGCCGGCGCAGGCCTTCCTGCGCCGGCTCGGTCGGCTTCTCTTCTGGCCGACCCCCCCCTCACTCCGTCGCCCCGCACTCGAGGCGATGTTGTGAAACCGGAAAGGCGAAAAGCGTTTTCTCGCAGAGACGCGAAGACGCGGAGGAAAAGCGGAAGCGAGAACAAACCTGCTTCTCCGGTCGCCCTGAGCTGGACTCAGGGCCCAGTGTCTTCCTGTACTTCCGCCATCGAAACTCGACCCGGCCCAGGCAACTTCAAAGTCGCTGGATCCCGCATCGAGTGCGGGACGACGGGGGAAGGGGGCGTCGCTCGACACCGTAGCCCGGGTAAGCGAAGCGCACCCGGGGAATCTCCATATACCGTCGCCCCGGGCCCAGCGTCTTCACGCGCCGAACGATCAAAGTCACTGGATCCCGCATCGAGTGCGGGACGACAGCAGGGTGCCTGTGGGAGCGAGCTTGCGAGCGAACGGTCGCCCCGCCTCCATCGACCGAAGCGCGCTGTTGGAGGCCGCTTGCGGGCGAAGAAGCATCCGCCGCCTTCGAACCCTGCGCCTCTGGGAGTGAGCTTGCGAGCGAACGGGAAATCGAGGCAGAACGACGGACAAGGCCCGCTCCCACGAGGCCCAGCGGGGCGCCGCTCCGGAACGGATGCCCGGGTCCCGATGCTATATTCCCGACACGCGTCGGCGGTGACCGCGACGTTCGAATCGGGTCCAGGAGCGCCGGATGCCTGCAGACGCCAACCACGCAACCTCCGCCGGGCCGATTCCCCTGACCCTGGGTGTGACCGCTCACCGCGACCCGCCGGACGACGAAGTCACCGCGATCGAAGCCCAGCTCCAGGCCCTGTTCGAGGCGCTCGAGGAGCGCTATCCCGATACCCCGCTGCGCCTGATCAGCCCGCTGGCCGACGGCGGTGACCGGATCGCCGCGCGCGTCGCACGGGCCCGGGGCATCGAACTGGTCGTGCCGCTGCCCTTGCCGCTGGAAGAGTACGAACAGGACTTCGAGGACCCCGAATCGCGCCGGGAATTCCGCGACCTGCTCGAGGCCGCGCGGGTGGTCGATCTGCCGGCACTGGCCGGTGCGGATGAAATCGAGCACGACCGCGACGGCAACCGCGTACAGGCCTACGCACGCGTCGGCGTCTACACCTCGGACCACTGCCAGATCCTGATCGCCATCTGGGACGGCAAGCCGGCGGACTCCCGGGGCGGAACCGCCGACGTCGTCGATTATCACCAGTTCGGCCGGATGACCCCGCGCCCCTTCGGCGACGACGATGGGTACAACTACGGTCATGACGATGGTTCCAGGGGTCGCCGCGGCCTCGCCCCGGACGACACGGACCTGGTGTTCCACATCGTCTGCTCCCGCGATCGAGCGGACGGCGCGCCCGCCGACGGCCTCGAGCCGGGCACGGCCCGCTGGCTGGTGACGGACCCGGAGCGCAAGGAAATCCCCGACATCCCGATCGCCCAGGACCTGATGCTCAAGCGCACCGGCGCCTTCAACCGCGACCAGCTCGATCTGCCGCCGGACGATGCGCTGGCCGAACGGCTGCCTGGCTGGCGCGACGACCTGGGCGGCGAAGCGGACCTGGCCCGCACGGCGACCTACTTCTCGCGCGCCGATCGGCTGGCCGCTCGCTTTCGCCGCCGCTACCGCACCACGCTGCGCCTGCTCTACCTGCTGGCCGCGTTGATGGGCGTCGCCTTCATCGCCTACGCCGACCTCGATCGGGCGGAGATGATCGCCGCTTACCTCGGCCTGTTCTTCGTCGGATGGGTCGTCTACCGCATCGCCGCCCGACGCGAGTGGCACCGCAAGTTCCTCGACTACCGCGCCCTCGCCGAGGGCCTGCGGGTGCAGTTCTACTGGCGCCTCGCCGGCGTGTCGGGCCAGCTGCGCAACGACTTCGCCTACGACAACTTCCTGCAGAAGCAGGACGTGGAGATCGGCTGGATCCGCAACGTGATGCGCTACGCCGGCGCGCCCGATGCACCCGCGTCGAATCGCGAGCGCGAAGTCGACGCCGTGATCGAACACTGGATCGGCCAGCCCGGGGGGCGGGGCCAGCTCGGCTACTTCGAGGACCGCTGCCGCACGCACCGACGGCACGTCCGGCGCACCGAGCGCCTGGTCACCGTCACCCTGTGGGCAGGCATCGGCATCACCGTCGTTCTCGCCCTGTTCCAGCAGCGGCTGGAAGACACGCTGGTCACCGCCATGGTCGCCGCCATGGGCATCCTGCCGCTCGCCGCCGCCGTGCGCGAGGCGTACGCCCACAAGGTGGCCGAGAAGGAACTGCTGAAGCAGTACCGGTTCATGCTCACCACATACCGCACCGCGCAGTTCCGCCTGGCCCGCTGCGAAAGCGTCGAAGAGAAGCGCGGCCTGCTCCGCGCGCTCGGCGAAGCCGCCCTCGACGAGCACGCCGAATGGATCCTCATCCACCGCGAACGCCCGCTGGAACCCGGCAAACTCTGAGCACCGGTCAAGGGCTTTTCGAGCATCCCATCGGCCGCACTCGATGCCAGGTCCCGAAACCGGAACGGCGAAACGCGTTCTCTCGCAGAGGCGCGAAGACGCGGAGGAAACGCAGCAGCGAGAAAGAGCCGGCTTCCCCGTCGCCCTGGGCCTGACTCAGGTCCCAGAGTCTTTGCTGTATTGCGTCGCCCCGCACCCGATGCGGGGCCCAGCGACTTTGAAGTTCGTAGCCCGGGTAAGCGCAGCGCACCCGGGGCCTTTGTTGTTGTCGCCGTCGCCCTGAGCGTAGCCTGTGCTGAACTCGATGGCGTCGCTGCTGCGCAGCTCAGCGAGCTCGCGTTGAAGCTGCTCGGTTCAATAACTCAGGACCCAGTGTCTTCCCGTACTTCCGTCGTCGAATCTCGACCCGGCCAAGACAACTTCAAAGTCACTGGATCCCGCATCGAGTGCGGGACGACGGGGGAAGGAGGCGTCGCTCGACACCGTAGCCCGGGTAAGCGCAGCGCACCCGGGGCCTTTGTTGTTGCCTTCGCCCTGAGCTTGACTCAGGGCCCAGTGTCTTTCCGTATGCCCGTCGTCGATTCTCGACCCGGCCCAGGCCACTTCATAGTCACTGGATCCCGCATCGAGTGCGGGACGACGGGGGAAGGGAGCGTCGCTCGACACCGTAGCCCGGGAAAGCGCAGCGCACCCGGGGCCTTTGTTGTTGCCGTCGCCCTGAGCTTGACTCAGGGCCCAGTGTCTTTCCGTATGCCCGTCGTCGATTCTCGACCCGGCCCAGGCAACTTCAAAGTCACTGGATCCCGCATCGAGTGCGGGACGACAGCAGGGTGCCTATAGGAGCGAGCTCGCGAGCGAACGGCCAAGACAACAGGCAGCCTGTGGGAGTGAGCTTGCGAGCGAACGGCCGCGCCGCATCCGCCGATCGAAGCGCCCTGTAGGAGGCCGCTTGCGGGCGAAGCAGAAGCATCCGTCGCCCTCGACCACCGCGCCTGTGGGAGCGAGCTCGCGAGCGGATGGCTGTGCGCCTCGGCCGCCTCAGGACTCGAAGTCGTCCTCGAACAAGGGGGTCTCGGTCATCGTCGCGGTCACGAGGAAATCGGTCGTCCCCGCGTCCCAATTGACGACGCCGATATCGATGCGCTCGGGCGACGTGGTCGAGATCTCGCAGGTCTCGCTGGTGGATCCGCCGATGAACGGCCTGCAGGCCCACGTTCTTGCGGTCGGCTTGCTGCCCGCGCGGAGATAGAGATCCGCGTCGGCGCCGAGCCCGTGCAGCGTGACCGTGACGTCGACCGGCATGGTGCCGGTTTCGATGTAGAAGAACATCCAGTCATCGTAGGGACCGTTCCCGGTGACGGAGCCCGGGTGGTCGATGCCCGGTACGAGTGCAACGTCGCTGGCGTGGTGGCAGGGCTGGATCTCGGCGTCGAGCCAGTAGCTGTCGATGCGTTGGGCATTTCCCGAACGCACTCGAACGATTCGCTGATCCGGAGCCAGCGGCGACTGGCAATCGATGGTCAGGCCGGCGTAGTTCCCCGCGATATCGGTCGAGGCGGCCACGAAGCCGAAGGAGGAGTCGAGCAGGTCGAACTCCGTATCGCCGCCGGCGTCGCCGCCGGTGGATAGGGAGATTCCGCTGAGCGGTTCGGTCAGCCCGATCTCGAACCAGTCCGTGTCGAAGCCCGGGCACAGGCTGCGCTGCAGCGGTGCCGTGCCGTTGAGGAAGGGCGCGACGGTCGGCTCGTTTGCCTCCCAGAAATCGGCCAGACAGACGTTCGGGTCGACCAGCACCAGGTCGGTGGACGCAAGACCGACGTTGTTGCCGTAGTTGTATTCCGGCGAATCGGCGAGGAAGTACCAGTGCAGGTAATAGAAGCCCGTCGGTACGGTCGGCGGGACCGACACCTGGTTTGTTCGCCAGGTGTACACGTTCGGGCCCAGCCCGCCGGGCAGCGAGGTCTGGTCGATGAAGATCGACGACGCGCCCCAGTCCTGCGTCGGGCTCAGGTAGAAGAACACGTCGATTTCGCCGCTCGGCAGGAAGCCGACGTTGAAGGTGTTCCAGGTCACGTCGAGCACCCCGCCGGGGCGGACCTCGTCTTGGACGACGCCCTTCAGCCCGCTGGAAAAACTGTATTCCACGAGCTCCGCGCGATCGTCCGGCGGGGAGGTCGCTTCGTCGTCGGCGATGATCGAGTCGATGTCGGTGAACTTGGTGTTGGTGATCCGGGTCGCCGTCGCGGACCCGACGCGGTCGCTGGTCGAGTTGACGCCCTGGGTGTAGTGGTCCGTGCCGTCGTAACGCCACACCGGCCCGCCGCTGTGGCCGCCGTAGACGAAGGCGTTCATCCCGATCCGGTAGGTGGAATAGCCGGACACGGTCTTGAACCCGGGGTGCTGGAAGAAGCGATCCTGGAACGGAACGTACGCCGCTTCGGTGGGATAGCCGTTGTAGTTCAGGGACGCGGCCTGGACGTTGGTTTCCCGCCCCATCCAGCCGGTCCTGGAGCCGAGTCGCCAGTCCACTTCGAGGATCGCGAAGTCGTGATCGAGATCCTGGTTGTTGATCCACCCGTTGTAGGTGGTCATGGTCAGCGTCCGGGCCTCTCCGTAGGGGTAGTCGAACTCGAACGTCGGGTCCAGCACGTCCGTCGCCGCAGCGTAGGCGTAGACCTGGTCGGCCCAGCCTCCCTCGCCGTGGTTGTAGATGCAGTGCCCGGCCGTGATGAGGTGGAAGCTCCCCACGGTGGCGGCGCTGCACACGTAGCGTGCGCCGCCGGGAAACTCCATCACCAGCTTGACGTGCGACGTCCACGGAAACGTGTACGGGAAAAGGAACGGAGCGGGCGCGGTCTCGACGAGCGGGACGGCGGGCTCCGACGCCATGGTCCGGCGTTCGATGCTCCCCGGCACCGAAGGCGCGATCAGGCGGCGCAGCCGGGGCGGACGCGACCCCGGGACGACGTCCACTTCGCCGCTCTGCAGATCCTTGCGATGCAGGCGCTCGGGATTGTCGAACAGGGGCACGATGCCACCGGACCGGCCGTCGACCGGCGGCGCATCGAGCGTGGGGAGGGCCGCCCGGCGGTCCTGCCAGCGGATCACCTCCTCGAGCTGTTCCGGAGTAGGCTGCGCGGCAGCGGACCCGCCGAACAGAGCGGCGGCCCCAAGGGAAAAGCCGACAAGGAATCGCATCGCGAGCCCCCTTTTGTGACGGATATCACGTTTTCCGGCTCGAGTGTACCGGGCGGCTCCGGAGCGGTCAAACGCCCGCCGGACTGCCGGGCGGCGCGACTTGCGGGGGCGGAGTGCGGTTCGAACATGGTGCGCGTCGCAGCGTTCTTCGCCCCGCATCGTCATCCCGCCCCGGATGCGGGGGCCAGCGCCTTTGAAGTTCGTAGCTCGGGCAAGCGCAGCGCACCCGGGGCCTTTGTGGTTGCCGTCGCCCTGAGCTGGACTCAGGGCCCAGTGTCTTCCTGTACTTCCGTCGTCGAATCTCGATCCGGCCCAGGCAACTTCAAAGTCACCGGGTCCCGCATTACTGAATCGAGTTCAGCACAGGCTACGTGCGGGACGACAAGGGAAGAGGGTGCCGCCCAGCACCGTAGCCCAGGTAAGCGAAGCGCACCCGGGGTCTTTGTTGTTGCCGTCGCCCTGAGCTTGACTCAGGGCCCAGTGTCTTCCTGTACTTCCGCCGTCGAAACTCGATCCGGCCCAAGCAACTTCAAAGTCACCGGGTCCCGCATCGAGTGCGGGACGACAAGGGAAGAGGGTGCCGCCCAGCACCTTAGTCCGGGTAAGCGAAGCGCACCCGGGGTCTTCCCTTGTTTCCGTCCCCCTGAGCCTGCTCAGGGCCCCGTGTCTTCAACGCTTCTCCGTCGCCCCGGCCCCGGAGCCGGGGCCCAGCGACTTTGAAGTTCGTAGCCCGGGTAAGCGAAGCGCACCCGGGATGTCTCCGAACCTGGAAATGAACCCGACCGCACTAACCGCTCGCCCGGCCCTCCTCCCGTCGCCCCGCACCCGATGCGGGGCCCGCGACTTCCGCCGTGCCCCTCGAACCCCGGCTACCCGGTGATCGCGCCCTCGTGCTGCAGCAACCAGCGCTTGCGCTCCAGCCCGCCGCCGTAGCCGGTCAGGGCGCCGTCCTTGCCGATCACGCGGTGGCAGGGGATGACGATGGCGATCCGGTTCATGCCGTTGGCCCGCGCCACCGCGCGCACGGCACTCGGCTTGCCGATGCGCTGCGCCTGCTCGGCATAGCTGGCCGTGCAGCCGTAGGGGATGGTCTGCAGCGCGTCCCATACGCGGCGCTGGAACTCGGTGCCCGGCGCGTCCAGCGCGAGCGTGAAGGCGGTCCGCTCGCCGCGGAAGTAGTCGCCGAGCTCGCGCTGCGCCTGCTCCGTATGCCGGTTGCTGCCGTAGGCGATCGTCGTCTTCAACCGCTTCTGCAGGTCGCGCAGCTCGGTTTCGAGCATCCGCCGGTCCGTGAACTCCAGCAGGCACAGCCCGCGCTCGGTGGCCGCGGCGAACATCGGCCCCAGCGGCGTGTCGAAGCGCTCCATCACGATCGGCGAGGACGCATCGTCGCGCGTGGGGGCCGCGCCGCGCAGCTTCAGGTACGCGTAGCCGAAGCCGCTGAGCGAGTCGTAGCCGCTGTCCAGCGCGGTCTCGGTCGCCGGCTTGCCGGACTGCAGCTCCTGCGCGGCCAGGTTGATGCGCAGCATCCGGTGGTAGGCCTGGAAGGTCATGCCGTAGTGGGCCTTGAACCAGGCTCGCAAGGCCTGCGGCCGCACACCCAGCGCGCGCAGGTCGGCGTCGGTCAGGCGCCGCTTGGGCTCGGCGCGCACCGCGTCCAGCGCGATCCGCGCGTCCTCGATCAGTTCGCTCGCCGGCTCGGCCGGACGGCACACCTTGCACGGCCGGTAGCCGGCGGCCAGTGCGTCCTTCAGCCCCGGATAGAAGGCCACGTTCTCGCGCTTGGGCTTGCGCGCACGACAGGTCGAGATGCAGCAGATGCCGGTCGTCTTCACCCCGACCACGAAACTGCCGAGGTACGCCGGATCGCGGCGCAGCAGCGCATCGTAGAACTCGTCGTCGCGCGACGCATCCGGGCGAGCGGGGCGGGGCGGTGCGGTCATGGATTCGAGCGTAGCAGCCATCGTTGGATCTCCGGAGTCGATGATGCAGCCTGGGCCGCCGAGCGAACCTCGGCAACCGAAAACTGACCGGGTATTTCCCGAGCCGCCGGAGCGCCTAGCGCGGATCGTAGCGGAAGGTGATCCGGGTCGGCTCGGCGACCGGTTCGTCGCCGGCGATCGACGACAGCAGGCCGCCGGAGAAGTTGAAGATCCGCTGGACCGCCACCGAACCCACGATGCCGTCGGTGCTGGCCAGGCCGACCAGCGCGATGCCCTGGCCGACGTCCATGATCAGCTTGTCGTCGGCGCGATTGGTGATCTGCAGCCGGTTGATCGGCCCGTGCCGGAAGCCCACGAGGTACACGCCGCGCGGGTAGCTCACGTCCTCCAGCGGGATCGCCAGGCGATCGGCGCGCTTGCCCGGGTCGGTGATCGCGTCGACCAGCGGCGTGACGTTCAACTGCAGGCGGATCGTGGCCGCGAACTCGCCCGCGCTGGTCTCGGCGGTCCCGTCGGCGGTGATGTTGGCGATCAGCCACTGTTCGTCGTCACCCTCTCCGCGCCCGACGCCCGCTCGCGGGTTCTCGGTGTAGCGGCGGCTGGCCTCGCCGCCGACGAAGGAGTGGAAGCCGTCGTCCGGCGCGTCGATCGTCAGCGCGCCGACGCAGTCGCGGTAGTGCGACTCGTCGATGAAGCCGAGCGTGCGCACGAAGCCGAGCTTGGTGAACACGGCCGCGTCGGCCGACCGGATCGATGCGCCGCTCCGTTCGTTCATCACTTGGCAGGCATGGTCTTCCGGATTGTCGGGGGCGTCGCGGATGATCGCCCAGCTGGTCATCTCGGCAATGTCCTCGATGGCCTGCTCGCCGCCGTAGGCCGACATCCAGCCGGCGCCGGCGAGGTACGCGGCGTTGGCGCCTTCGTTCGAGGTCCAGTCGTCGTCCAGGTAGGGTTCGGCCATGCCGACCGCGACGAAAGCCTCGTGGATGCGCTGCCACTCGCGGATCACCCCCGTATCGAGCCGATTGCGGGCGACGACCTCGTCGGCCAGCTGCCGGACGTCCGCCGGCCACAACGCCGGATTCGCGCGCTCCTGACGGAAGCGATAGGGCTCGGCCTTCTGCTGCGACTGCAGCAACCGGATCGCAGCGTGGGTGGATTCGTGGATGAAGCGCTGGATCGCCCTGCCGCGCTGCCCCCGCGACTGGTTGACGACGGTACGGTTCCACGGCAGGTAGCTCCAGGTGTTGAGGTAGACCAGGTCCTGGTGCTCGTTGCGGTTGGTCCAGGCATCGACCACCGTGTCGTCGTCGTCTTCCGGCGGCCGCTCGATGAACGCCACCCGCCGCACCGCCTTACACAGCACCTCGGGCATCAGCTCCAGCGCGTTGCCCAGCGCATCGAGCTGCTCGTCGTCCGCGTCCTCGAGCGTCGCCCCGTCGTACGCGACGATCTCGTCCGAATCGTTCGCCGTGAGCACCCGCACGTGGTCGCAGCGCGAAGGCGGCCACGCCGCCTGCGCCGCCCCGGCGACCACCATCGCCGCCACCAGAACCACAATCGAACCCGCCCTGAACACCACCATCGCAATCCTCCGCCGACCCGGCCGCGGCTACACACCGCACCGGTCCTCTCCTCCCTGACTACGCCGAATCCTCGAAAACCCGGCCAACGCATCCTCGAACCGGACACGCTGCGCACTGACGGAAGAATTCCTGTTGGAGGCCGCTTGCGGGCGAAGAATCGGTTCGTAAAGGCTTTCGCGCGCAAGCGCCCTCCAACAGACCCGAGGCCGCGATCCATGGCTTTCCTGTCGCAGCTGTCTGCAGGCGGACATGCGAACCCGCTCTGTCGCCCCGCACGTAGCCTGTGCTGACCTCACTTCAGTGATGCGGGGCCCAGCGACTTTGAAGCGGGCCTTCCGCAGCCCGGGTAAGCGCACCGCGTGCACCCGGGATCATTCCTTCGAGCACCGTCTCCGGGCCACCCACCCAGTGCCGGACGCCGGGCGGCCCGTGGGAGCGAGCGCGCGAGCGAATTCATGCCATGGGAGCTGGCCCCGCAAGCGAAGTCGCGGTCGCCCCGACCCGAAGCTCGAGCGGAGACCCCTCCACCCGCGACCCCGGCCGCTCGTTTAGGGGGTGTTTATGTCCCTGAAAGCACTACTCTTTCATCGGTTCATGATTTGCACAGGACACGATCGGCAAGCGTGCCCAAGCTAGGTGCAGTTGATTCAGCAAGACCTGCTCATGGAGCCCTCATGATCCGAACCGTCTCATTCCTCGCAGCGCTGCTGCTGGTCGCAAGTACGACCTCGACGCTCGCGAAAGAACCGTCTGGTGAACACTCCGGATCGCGGCTCGACACCGAGCTGGACTCCGAATTCGATGCCGCGTTTGCGTCCGGTCCTTGTCTCGACCCCCGCTATGCCTCGGCACGAGCGCAGCGGTTCGGCGATCTCTTCGAGGAGGCAGTGACCGGTATCGAAATTCTCCCGCTGGAGCTTGTCGGGCTGGTCGTCGATGTGTCTGAGGAATTGAGGTCGCGAAGCGGAGTCGACGCAATGGCAGTCTGCAACGGGCTCGAGCAGGTGGAGTCCGAGCTGCTGGTGTTCGAGCGCCTGAGCGATGGCGGAGCGGGGGGGCGGGGTTCCTCCGACTGCATTTCCGACTCGACATTCCAGGACCTGCTGATCGCCCGGACCTCCATCGACACGATCGCCGAGGTAACGCAGGCGTTCTGC
Organism: Halomonas denitrificans; assembly: GCA_019800895.1. Lineage (NCBI taxonomy): Bacteria > Pseudomonadati > Pseudomonadota > Gammaproteobacteria > Oceanospirillales > Halomonadaceae > Halomonas > Halomonas denitrificans. The sequence goes on along the minus strand of JAHVKF010000002.1, from coordinate 47,198 downwards.
GATTCATCATCCTGTCCGCTGCTGAACGAGACGCCGGCCTGCGCTGTGCTCTGCAGTGGCACCGGCGCGATCTACCTGGCCAGCGAGATCATGAGCACGGTGCTCGATATCGGCGACAGGTGCTCTCTGGCGCAGCATACGGCTGAAATGTTCAACATGCGCCTCGCAGGAATCACGGCGATTCAGCGCGCCAACACGTCCACCGAGCAGATCGCCCAGGATGCCCAAGAGACCCAGAACGAGGGCGGGCGCCAGGAATTCTGGGTCGTCAACCAGCAGATTCTTCTCGACAGCTTCTTTGGCACCGAAGGAGCGAATGGCAATCGGAACCAGGCCTCTGCGATCGGTCCGGGACTCGAGTCTCTGGAGGCTTCGATCCAGTTGGGAGCGCAGCAACAGCGAGCGTTCGAAGCTGCTGCCCTCAACGCCAGGCTCGAGTCCGCCCTGGCCAGCGGGGTGAGCTACAGCCGCATGCAGCGACCGGCTGAGCATGACGGTCGGCTTGACGATGTCCGCGAACTGGTTGCATCCCGGATCCGGGATGCGGCTGCGGCCGGGCGTCCCATCGCGTCCGCCTTGTCGGCTTTCCGGCTTGGCGACGCGGCATTCAACGCTCGGTTGTATCGCGAGGCGCTCGCGCACTACCGAGCAGCCTACACGGCACTGGGTCAGACGATTCGAGGAGAATCTGGATGAAACATCTTGCTTTTCTGGTTCTGGCCGGTGCTGTGGCGCTCGCTTCGGCATCGGTACGTGCCTCGTCCTGCGCGGGCTTCTCGGAGCAGCGCCTCGACGGAATCCTGTCTGAAATGGCTCTCCTGCTCGAGCAGGTCGACGCGCTCACCGGTCGGTACTCGCCGCAGGTCAGCGTCGAGACGGCTCGACTCCGCGCCAGGGTGGCCGATGGCGATCCCGTGGCCCGGGACAGCGCCTGCCGCATCCTGGGCAATTTCCCCACACTCGAGCCGCTGCTTCGCGAGACCAATCAGCGCCTAGCACAACCGGAGGCCGCCTCCTGGTTCCGGAGCGCCGACCCTCCGGGCAAGAACTCGAAAGGCGGTGCGAGCTGCGGGGATCTCAGCGGTTTCACCGGGTTTCGCGTCACGCTTTCGGTCGTACGCACCGTCGACATTGTCCTGCAGGGCCTCTGCGATTCGCTGTCGTGCTGGCCTGGTGCATGCCGCTCGTGTCTGTCGACCCTCGGTACGGGCTTGATCATGCCTTCTCTGGAATACCAGCTTCAGTCCGACATCGAGGCTTGTGAGAATTTGCACGAGAGCGAGATGCGGGACTACTGCCAGAACGTGAACGGAGCATGCCGCGCATCACGGGTCGGCTCCGGCACCTTGCTGGACATCGAGTCGTCCCTGACCCAGAGCATTACACCGACGCTACGAACGATCAACGAGAACGTCGTGCGCCAGGAAAGTCTGGTCGAGACACGTGAACTCATCGAAGAACGGGTTGCAGCCACGCTCGGTCAGATCGATGGGCTGGACGATCGTCTTGGCGCGGATGCACAGCTGCGGATCGACTTTCAGCACGAAACCCGGACGCTGGACATCGAAGCCGCGCTTTCGTCGCCGACCGGAGGCGTGCCGCTCCAGTACCAACTTCCTCTCGCGTTCGGCGGCGCGCTCGAGGAGGTCCGTGAGGTGGTTGCCGATGCGATCGTCGCCAGTCAGCAGGCCGCCCTCGACGTTGGCCAGGCTCTCGACTTCCTACGCAGCGGTGACCAGTTTCTGAACAACGGGGATTTCGCTTCTGCCTTCGCCGACTACCGCATGGCCTACCTGGAGTTGGTCCAATGAACCTACGCCTTCTCTTACTCACCCTTTGCCTGTCGGCTTCCGCATCGGTCTATTCCGAGGTGCTTCCGCGCGTCGGCGACAATCAGACCCACCCGACCCTGTTGTTCGCCGGCGAGACGCAGTCGCCGGTCCAACGGAATCGGCCGGCCATCGCCGACCTTAAGGTGCCCGGGCCGACACCTTCGACGCGAACCTTCGCCGTGGCGTGGCTCGAGGAGCGCATCGGGTCCGACCCGCAGAACCCCTTTTTAGGCTTCACGAACGTCCTGGTCGCGATCATCGATGGCGATCGCAACCTCGTCGTGCCCCCGCAGGTCGTCGCGAGTTACTCGTCCCAGTTCACGCATTCGCCCAGCACCCCGACGATCGTGGCCGACGAGAGCGACTACTTTTCGGTGATCTGGAGCATCACGACGCCCGGCGGTTTGACGCAAGACGAGTCGGACAACGAAATTAGTCGCCAACGCATCATCTCGCGGACCTTCCGCAAGACGCCGCCGTCGGCCGCGCTGTGCCAGGTCGACGGACTGCCGCTGCCCGACCCCTCGACCGCCAACGCCGACCCGTTCGACGACGAGGGGGTCCTGTTCGACACCGCGCTGATTCCCGAGCTCAACGAGGATGCTGGCCTGTTCAGCCTGCACGACGACGCCGGCATCCGGCTCGATGCGGTCGCCGACGCGTCCGGACGCGTACGGATCGTGTTTCCCGATCACCGCGCCGAGCCGCAGTGGGGCATCTACGTCGTCCGGGGCCTGCTCGAGACCTTCGCCGATCCGCAGCAATCGGCCTGCCCGGACGGCCAGCCGGGCTCGCCGGAGGCTGCGGCCTACCTGATCGCGTCGCCCATCGCCACGCGAGTGGCCGGCAACGGCGCCTACCGGGTCGAGCCGCGCATCGCCTCCGGGTTCAACGGCGACACGTCGCTGGTCACCTGGCGAACGCATCGAGGCGCCATCGAGGCGCAGCTCCTGAACCTCGACGGCGACCTGGTCGGGCCGCGGATCGTCGTGGCACCGGCGCCGATCTCCACGCAGGAAAGCCTGCATGCGCCGGACGTCGGAGCGGAGGCCAACGGCGTGTTCCGGGTGGTCTGGTCTCGCCACCGCTACCGCGACGCCCAGAACGACACCGATGCCCGCTCCGACATCCTGATGTCGCGTTTCGATTCCAACGGCAACGCGCTCGATGCAGGGCAGGTCATCAGCCTCGACGCTGCAAGCGACCCGACCCGGATGCTGCCGAAGCGAGCACCCACGGTGTCGGACGACGACATCGACGGGGACTTCGCGATCGCGTGGGCCCAGGAGCCGAGCGAATGCCCGACGATCAACGCACAATTCGAATGGCAGATCCGAGCCTCCTGTGGAACGCTGCCGCTTACTGCATCGAGCTGCGACGTTGAAATCGCGACCGCCGAGGACGTCCCCAGGATGTGCTGGCGAGGCCTGCGGCTGCGTCCCCATCCGGCCACCGGCACCACAGACTGGGTTTCGTTCCGGGCGGACCAGCCGCGCGAATGGCCGACCGTCTTCAGCGCGAACTCGATCACGGTCGATGTCGACCGGACGACCGAGACCACGCTCAACCGCTGCGTGTTCGTCGAATCCCAGGGACAGGAACAGCCGCTTCGGTTGACCCTCGAGCAGGAATGTTCGACAGCGGGAAGCTGCGAGACCTGTGAAGAACAGCTGGCCGCACGCGGGCTGTCGATGCCGGAGGACACGATGCCCTTGCCGGCCGCGAACGCGCCGTCTGCCCCGGTCCGCGGCGCCACTGCGCCGACCGTCCATCTCCGCTGGCTTCCGCGCGACTACCAGTCGCCCGAATCCACTGCCCTGAACCCGACTCGCATCAGCGCCGAGGGCCAGGGAGTGCGCGCCGAGTCGGCAGCCATCGGTCTGCTGCGCGAGGGCGAGATCCTGGCGGCCTGGATGGCCGATAACGTGGTCACGACACAGGGCACTCGACCCGAAAGCCTGGTGACCCAGAACCTGACCGGCCCGGTGGAGTTCCGGATCAACGATGTGGCCATTCTGGAGGGGCCGGCCGGTCGCGCCACCGCCAGCTTCACGGTGACCGCCGATAAGGTCTATCCGGGCAGCGACTGCATCCTCGGGCCGAGCGTCGAGGGGCTGACCTTCGATGGCTCCGCTCGGTCGATCGACGGCGACTATGCGCGCACCGAGCTTCTGCTGAACTTCGGCAACCCCTGCCAGAACCAGGTGCTGACCCGCTCCTTTTCCGTGCCGATCACCGACGACGATCTCTACGAGGGCAACGAAACGTTCACGGTCGAGCTGTTCGGCGAGACCTCGGCCATCGTCCGTCGACGGACCGGCATCGGCGTGATCCTGGAGAACGACCTTCCGTCCTTGGTCGAGATCCGCACCCCGGTCGTCGAGATCTGCGAAAACGGTGAACTCCCGTTGGTCGATCCGCCGCCGGGCACATCTCGCTGCTCGACCGATCCCGGCCCGGCGCGGGTGGACCTCGTCGTGAACCTGGAAAACGATCGCGCGCAGGCCGTCGAGGGCAGCGTTCGCTTCCAGACCGAGGACGGCAGCGCGGCTTCGACCCCCGGCGGCGACTTCATTGCCACCAACGGTGAGCTGGGCTTCCTTCCCGGCGTGACCGAGGTCCTGCTCTCGATCGACCTGGTCGACGACGGTCTCCGCGAGCTCGACGAACAGTTCTTCGTGGTGCTTTCGGGGCCGCAGGAGCTGCGACTTCCGGAGGAACTGGAGGATCGTCGGTTCATTGTCAACGTGATCGACAACGACCTGTGCGCGACACCGCCCGAGCTGCTGCTGCCCGATCCGGCGGATCCGGATGGGCGCCCCGCGGTGCTGGCGGCCAGCGGCCCCGACGCGGATCGCACCGGCTTCTTCTGCATCCGCAACCCGGAAGGCTTCGGCGTCTGCCCGTGGGAGACGCGGCTCGACCTCGGGCCGGGACAGGCCCCCTGGTTGACCCTGGACGGCGTCGATTTCGCCGACCCCTCCGCCGATCCGGACCTGGTTTCTGCCGCCCAGGCGGCCTGCGCCGCGTACGCCGGTGACCCGGCCGTGCAATCCACCGGCGGAGCGATTCGCTACGTCGCGCTGGAGAACCTGCCTCCCCCAGGGGGCAGCCAGGCGCAGCAGCGCGACCTGGTCGTGCAGCTGCTCAACGGCGCAACAGTGCCTGATTGGTTCGAAGTGGTGCAGGAAGGTGGTGACTGCCGACCGAACCTCGTGCCCGCGTTCGCCGACTTCTTCCCGATCGGCGGGCGGCGGACCATCGAGGCCGATTTCAACGACCAGAGCGCATGCGAGAGTTTCGGCTGGACCGTGTCGATCGCCCAGGACAGCCGGGCCTGGCTGAGCCTGGTCGGCGCGAACGCGGCCGGCGAGATCGAACTGGACGGCGCAGGCAGCTTCCAGATCGACGTCGAACCCAACCTGCAGCCGATGCCGGGTTCGCCGGGGTTCCGACTCGGCACGGTGCGTGCCGGCGGCACCGACCTGCAGGTGACGCAGGAAGATCCGTTCTTCGACCACTTCGACGACGGCGTGCCGCCGGATCCGGCCGGCTGGGACTACACCGAGGTCGATGCCTGGTCCGAGGCCGGCACCTGGCTGACCGCTTCCACGATGAGCACGGCTGAAGCGATCGCCGCTCGCGCCTTTGCCGGCTGTTCGATCTGCCGCGTCGAGAGCACGGTGCGCTTCGACGCCTTCGGCAAGGGACGTGGCACGATCTACCTGTGGTGGCGCAGCGGGCAGGACTACCTGGCCCTGACCGTCGACGAGTTCTTCGACAGCTGGACCCTGACCCAGCGGGTCGGTGGCACCGACTACGTGCTGCGCGAGTTCGACCGTGACGTGCTGGTCGGACCCGAATACGATGTCGTGATCGATGTGGTCGAGATCCTCGGCCAGACCCTGATCACCGTCGGTATCGACGGCGCACCGATGTGCGCGCTGCCGGGGCCGGGCGCGGTCACCTGCTCGCCGGCCAGCCCAGCAGGCACGCCCGTGATCGGCTCCGGCACCGTCGGCCTGGCCGTCGACGACGCGACGATCAGCTTCAACCTGCTGCGGGTGGTCCGCTCCGACGAACTGGAGGTGCCGCTGGGCGTCATCTTCAGCAATGGCTTCGAATGAGGTCGATGATCACGCCCGGAGCCGCCAGGCCATCCGTCCTGCGCTCCGGGCGACCCAACGCTGCTCGCGAGTGAGGGGTTGGGCCCTCTCCACGCCCGAGTAACGTCGCGCCGGCCCCGTGCCGGCGCGGTTCTTTCCAGCCACCCGTAAGCCCCCTCAGCCCGAGTCCTCCGCATTGCGTTACTGATGTCATCCGCCCCGATCGGCACGACCGGTGCGGAAATCGGCCTCCCATCTCGGATCGAAGGCCTTCCGGCGTCCGCTCGCGAGCGATTCCGGTTCACCCATGGGCGGCCGGCTCCGCCGCGCGAACACACCCGATCATCCAGCACGTAGCCCGGGTAAGCGCAGCGCACCCGGGGCCTTTGTTGTCGCCGTCGCCCTGAGCTTGACTCAGGGCCCAGTGTCTTTCGCCTTTTACCGTCGCCCCGCACCTGATGCGGGGTCCAGCGACTCCGCTTTTCGTAGCCCGGGTAAGCGCAGCGCACCCGGGGCCTTGGTGGTTGCCGTCGCCCTGAGCCGGGGCCCTCCAACCGGAAAGGCGAAAAGCGCTCTCTCGCAGAGGCGCCAAGACGCCGAGGAAAAGCAGAAGCGAGCAGCAGCCTGCTTCCGTCGCCCCGCCCCCCACTCCGTCGCCCCGCACCTGATGCGGGGTCCTGCGACTTGGTCTTTGCCGTCGCCTTGAGCTTGACTCAGAGCCCAGTGTCTTTCGCCTTTTACCTTCGCCCCGCACCTGATGCGGGGTCCAGCGACTCCGCTTTTCGTAGCCCCGGAAAGCGCAGGCACCCGGGGCCAGCGACGTCCCCCTCCGTATACTGAACCACAACCGCCCCTGCCCGAGGCCCCGAACGTGACCGCCCGCACTGCCCGCCCGCTACTCACCGCGCTCGCGCTCGCCACCTTCCTCACCGCCTGCGCCACCTACCGCATGGACGCAGCCGAGCACCTCGCGGAAGAAGAACTGGCGGTGCTGACCATGTCCTTCCCCCGGCTGCTGCCGGAGATCTTCGTCACCCACATCGACTGCGTATCGCCCGGCTTCACCTCGCCGAAGTCCTTCCAGCTGGCGCCCGGATGGCGTGCGATCACCCTCCAGGGCAACCCCGATCTCGGCATGGCCCCGGACCCGAAGACCTACCTCGTGCAACTCCTGCCCGGCCGCGCCTACACCTACCTCCCGGACCCGAACAACTCGACAAACACCTGGCTGCTGGCCTTCGTCGACGACGCGGCCGACCGGCGCATCCAGGCCGGCGTGATGCCCGCGGGCATGAACCTGCTGACCGGCGCGCGCCCCAACCCCGAAGCCTGCGAGCTGGTCGCCGAACTCAACCGCACCGGCGCCCGCGAACTCCCCGACTGGGTCCGCCGCTGAGGAACTCGCGGCTCCCACCGCTCTGCCTGTCGCAGGTGACGCCCGTCGCCGCCACCCAGCTCACCTGGCTGAACCGCCTCAACCCACCCTCTAGCACTGAATAAACCGCGCCGTCGCCCCGGGCTTGACCCGGGGCCCAGCGACTTTGAGCTTGCTTTGAAACTGTCATCCCGGGCTTGACCCGGGACCCAGCGACTTTGAAGTTGCCGTTTAGGGGTTTGTCATCCCGGACTCGATGGCATCGCTGCTTTGCAGCTCAGCGAGCTCGCGGCGCTGCCGCTCGGTTCGGGACCCAGTGTCTTTGCAGTTGTCTGTCGCCCTGGGCTCGGCTCAGAACCCAGTCTCTTTCGCCTTTCCGTCGTCCCGCACTCGATGCGGGATCCAGCGACTTTGCTTCTCGTAGCCCGGGTAAGCAAAGCGCACCGGAGATTTTTTCCTGACTCCTTTCCCTTTCCCCTGCCTACTTGCAATCCCCCAACCACCCCTCCACACACTTCCCCAACTGCCGCTTGTTCGCCCGCTGCATCCGCTCCAACAACCCGCAATCACACCCCTCCACCCCGAACACCCGCGCCACCTCCTCCTGCAGCCGGATGAACAGATGCGCCGTGCACTCCGCATCCGCCAACGCCCGGTGATACCGCCCGCTCGAAGGCAACCCCAGCGCCGACACCAACGTCGCCAGCTTGTGATTCGCCACCCCCGGAAACAACCGCCGCGCCAGCAGCAGCGAGCAAAGGAACCGGCTCTCCCGCCCACCGGGCAGATCCCTGGCCTCGTACTCCCAGAACTTCCTGTCAAACGCCGCGTTGTGCGCCACGATCGGCTGCCCATCCGCAACCCGCACCGCCTCAGCCATCACCTCGCGCACCGGCGGCGCCCGCCGCACCATCGCATCGGTGATCCCGGTGAACTGCTGGATATCCCACGGAATCCGCACCCCCGGATTCATCAGGCTCTGGAACCGATCCACGATCTCGCCCCCGCGTACCAACACCACCGCAATCTCCGTCGGCCGCGCCCCGTGCGCCGGCGAAAGCCCGGTGGTCTCGAAGTCGATGACGGCGTAGTGCTGCGGTTTCATTTCAGTCCAGGCTGGGAGGCCTGCCGGCCCAAGGGGTCGTGAGTCCAGTATCGTCGGTTTGCGAACGGTCTACTTCAATCGCCGCCGCTCTTCCTCCACCCGAATGAACCGAGATAGGTGGTAGCTCGCCATCTGAATCTGCTCCTTCGTCAGCACTGGCTCTTTGTTCGCAAGATAGGAGGGCAGAGCCTTCGGGTTCAACACCCAGATCGGCCGCTTCGGCCGACCTTCGGACCGCACAAACCAGCCCGGAAATACGATGACCGGATGCACCGGAAACTCCCGGCCCGTCGTCTCCTTCAACAGCGCCCGCAACCACCCAACCTGCGCCCGCGCCTGGATCACAGGATTCCGGTCCGGTTCCCAGTGCCCGACTTTGATCCGCTCGCCATCAAAGCTCAGCTCCGCTTTGCCTTTCTCCGGCTTGGAATAGGTCTTCGTCTCGATCGAGAACACGCCAGCGGGACCGATCAGCACGTGGTCCAGATTGAACCCATCGCCGACAAGGTCATGAAAGACCTGGTAGCCCTGTGATCGCAGTTTCTCCAGATACTCGCCGACCGCGCGCTCCCCGTCCCGTGCCATTTTCAGCCGTTTCATGGTGTCTCGAGCCCTGATGACTCGAAAGGCAAGAAAGGCGGTCGCCGCTGCAAGAAGAACACTGAAGAGGACCGGTATCGGTTGAGCTGGTCGTAGAAATCGCATCCACTCGAGCGCTGTGATTGGAACAAGGGCGGCCCAAGTCATCATTGGCCAGAACACGACGCCTTCCAGAACCTTGATCTGTTGCTCAACAATCGACTGCCCAGCCGAACGCAACGGAGCGCCGGTTATTGGCGACTTCTTTTTTGGTTTCATCGGAAAAACCTGCCTACGCCCGGTACTAATCGTACTCTGGAATTGAGTGCGTGCTGGGGGGCTTGGGTCGATACAGGGCTGTGTAACTTGAATCTCAGGTGCTGCTCCTGAGCTGGAGATCGCCAAGAGCCTTGGTTACGTCAGCTACCAACGTTTCCCTCGTCTTGCCCTGCGGGTGATGCGCCACCACGAAGGGGACCGGAGAGGCCGATTTTCCAAGGTGGATTTCTCCGAAAGCCTCCGCAAGACCAGGTATTGCCCGCAACCGGCAGCCCAGCCCCTGCATGAATGGCCAAGCCCAGGTCATCCCGGTAAGAAACAGGACCAAGTCAGGCTCGTAGACGCGGACTTCCTCTCGCAACAATCCGATGCATCCGGATTCCTGTAGGTTGCACAGTTTGTTCGAAGGGTTGCCTCCGGCGGACAGCGCAATCTTGTAGAGATTACTCCAGACCAGTCGAGAGGCCCAGCGATCCTCTTCATCTTCTGGCCAGACTCCAAGTTTCTTAGAAATGTCTCGGATTGCTTGCCAGAACGCCGATCGATTCGTGTTGTAACGGTCGTCAGTTCCTGCCTCTTCATTAACCCAGGCCATCTGACACTTGCCATTATCGTAGAACAGCTGCTCGATGAGCTCGTCTTGCCGATTTGAAGAGGTCAGTTGCTTAGGCGTATATCCCTTGCCCCAGCTATTCACCGCCCGGCCGACGACCATCAGCTTTCGCCCGGCTCTGTAGCGCGATCCCTCCAGAGCCATGAATCCGCAAAGCTCCTCGGAACGATTCGAATGTCCTTCTGCAACGGGCTGAAGGACGTCGTTCTTGAATATGGCGTGCAATTTTGAGTTCTTCGCTGTTTGCTGCATCTCAGGATTGCTGGTTTGGCTAAATTGGAGGCTTCCGGACCGTCTGGAGTCTAAGTTCGTGGGGTACTTCGCGATCCAAACTCTCCAGTTGGCTAAGCGAAATCGAGCGCTGCCCATTGCTCTGCATGCGCCCCGCATTCTCCCAGGCGAAAGCGCCCGGCCCGTTGTAAACCACTCTCACTGGCCCGCCCTTGGCTCGATGCAAGGCAATCAAGTGTTCGGGCTTATGCCGAATCCCAACGCTGGTCCTCTGGGTAAGCTTGACCTCGACATTACGCCCATCACGGCTCTTGGCATCGTGTCCGAGCGTCGAGGCGGTGAACAGGTCGAGATCAAAGATGTATGCCGCGACGACCTCGCCGACGCTCCCGACGAGGTGGCCATCCAGAGTGAACTTTCTCCCTAGAAACATCTGCTCCAGACCCTCGGACGCGTCGTAGAGGTCGTCGAGGTAGCGCACGACCTCGTCCCAATTGACGTCATCCATCTGTGAGTCGTCCTGGGCTGGAGGGAGACAGGTCGATCGACCACGCGTTCAGCTCGCTGACATCGATGTCCGACCGATCAAGCAATTTCAGCAGCTCCTCCTGCCGGGGCTGGCCGAATACGACGCGATAGGCGGCCAACTGCCGCTTCAGGCGTTTGAACGCCTCGACTTCTCTTGTATACGGCAGCAGCGGGACGCGCCGTTCGACCTTGAACTCGCCCGGTGCCAGCCAGTGCGGGACCAGGTCGCTCAGTCCGCGGTCGCGTGCGTCCCGGTTGGCGGTGTCGAAGATCACGTCCCACAAGTTCCGGCCCTCGGACCACAGGCTGCGGGCGGTGCCAATGTGCATGGCGGCGACATTCCGGCGAACCGCGTGACCCTTGTAGCGGTGCACTCGGCCTTCGCGTTGCTCCATGTCGACCGGGTTGCCGGGCAGGTCCCAGTGGATTAGCCGGTGGCACCAGGGGTGGAAATCCAGCCCCTCCTGGCCGACGGAGGTGCTGGCCAGCAAGAATGGGCGGAACGGGCTGTTGAACGAGGATCGAACTGCATCCTGACTGATCGCTCCTTCCTCGGAGCTGGTGCGGCCGAAGCGAAGCGCGAGCACCGCCCGCAATCGAACCGTCGATTCCTTGACGCGCTTTCCAATGACCTTGAACAGGCTCGCATGCACCCGAGAGGGCCTGGGCTCGATCGTGTCGGCCATCTGACGAACGCAGCGATGGCTGGTTTCCGCGCGGTCCTGCCGCTGCGACCAGGCATGCTGTTCCCACACGAGATGCCAGTACTCGTCGAGTACGGCCTGCAGGTTGCCATCGATGCAGTAGCGGACAACTAGCCGCCAGTAGGGCGCCGCGCGTTCGTCTTCGTCGGTGTCCTGCTCCGCGAGCTGGCGCAGGAGCTTGATCACGGCCGGCCGGTTGAACAGCTTCCAGAAGGCGTTTGCCAGCTGAGCTGCTTGCCGTCGGCGCTCCAGGCCATCGAGCTGGGCCGCCGCGAGCGTGCGTGCTGCAAGAATGCCCGGTGCGCCGAGCGCGAGGTCGGTGACCAGGTCGACGAGCCCTTCAGGCTGCCGGCCCAATTCGTCGAGCTGGAGGTTGAGCAGATCGTCGACGTGGCCGGCAAAATTGGCCGCATCGGGGCGGGTGGGGTTTTCGGGGTCGTACTCCTGGTCTCGCCACTCCTGGAGGAATTCGTCGATGCCTGGATCCAGCATGCGAAGCACCGCGGATTCCCAGCGGTCGTCCACTGGGCCGTCCTGCGGATTCGGCAGTTCGGAAAGCAGTTCCTCGACCTGTTCCCGAACCCAGGCCCTGACGTCCCCGTTGTCCGCAAGAAGTGGTTGGGTCGCATCCGCCAGTCGCAGGCAGGGCGTGAGCAGCAGCAACAAGCGATGACTGGTCCGGTTCTCGTTGGCCGAGCCGAAGTCGAGGAGCTGGCTTTGCTGGTCGGACAGGTTCTTGTACTGCTTCATGCTCCCGCCGAGCATCCGACGCTCGGTCTCGTAGCTGAGCAGCCCGCTGACCACGTCGGGCACGACGTTCCAGGCTGAGAACATCAGCGTCTTGGTGCGTCGGCCCTGGCCCTGGTAGGCACCGTTGAGAGGCCAGTAGGGCACCGTCGGCGGAATCCAGAGCAGTTTCCAAAGCCCGGAGTCCAGCTGCTGGTGAACGATCTCGCGCAGCTTCGCGTTGCCGGGGTCGATCTGCTCCCAGTTGTCCAGCTGCTCCGCGCTCAGCATCGATCCTGAATGCGTCTCGAGAACGCCGGCGACCTTTTCGGGGAACTGGGCCAGCGTGTCCTTCAGGCGCTCGTTGAATTTGTAGCCGTGCATGAAGTGCGGCAGGTACGGCGCAGACTTCCAGAACACCAGCGGGTCGCGTTCACCGACCGCCCGGAACAGCGCATCGGCGGCGAGGTACTGCTGAACATCGGGGGCTTCCAGGCGCAGGGCCTCTCCGACCTCGCGCACCATCGCGTCGCGCTCGTCGCTGGCCATGACGCGCTCGGTGCGGGCCATTACGGTCGTCAAGCGACGCTCGACATCCCGCTTGGCCGCGGGAACGTCGTGGGCCAGGTTCTGCGATGCGCGCTTGAGCTCGCTACCGAACCGCCGAAGCGCGCCCTGGAGTCCCTGGACTCGGTCTTCGTCGCCGCCGAACAGGAACCGGGTGGTGTCGATGAAGTCCTGGTAGTGGTCTTCATGCTCGATTTCCGCGTCGGCGGTGTACAGTTTGTACGGCGTGGCGGAAAGCAGCAGCGTCCGCGTTCGGTGACCCTCCGGCGTCGGCGCATTGAATAGCGCCTGGGCCAGTTCGGCCGCCGGATCGCCGTGGCCCTCTCGATTCTCGAGAAGCCCCTTGAAGCGCTGAAACTCGTCAAGAATGATCAGGTCCGGTTCCAGCGCCTGGACGCAGATATCGGCGAGCATCCGGCGCAAGCGGCCCAGGATCCGGTTCCGGGCCCTCCTGGCCTCCAAGGGATAGGGATTGCGCATCCGCTGGAACCACTGGTCGATGACTCCATCGATCTCGGCCCGCAGCGTCTCGTTTGCAAAAAAGCCGGCATGGAAGCGATCGCGGATGCCCGGGTCGAGCGGCATCGGCCGATTCTCCAGCCGTTCCCGCCACCAATCCGTGTTGGTGACTGCTCCCTGGAGGAGGTTCATCAGCCCCAGCCGAGGCTCGACCAGCCCGTCCAGCAGCGCAAACAGCACGCGCCGCTCCTTCGCCATTCCGCCGGAGTGGCCCATGTTGAACGAGGTGCCCGGCGTGAAGCTGACGAAGTTGACCTTGCTGTCGACCAGCGTGGCCTCACCCGAATCGCGCGCCAGCTCGGTGGCCAGCATGGTCAGCCGCGTCGCCAGCGCAAACGACTTCTCGTCGCCTTCCGAGACCTGCAGCTTGGGCAGGTTGGAATGCGCGATCGACTGGTTGGAGCAGATGTAGATCACATCGATCCGATCGACGTCGTCCCAGTAGTGGTCGATTGCCTTGGCGATGACGCCCCGGGCGACGAGGGTCTTGCCCAGGCCGACCTCATCGGCGACCAGGAAGCGTGCCGACGCGTCCGGCGCTTCGAACAGCTGCTCGAAGGCATGATCGACGGTCCGTCGCTGGAACGGCTTCAGCGGTGCAAGAACGGCTTCGACGTCGGGGCGCTTCATGGCTTCTGCTCCCCACTCACCACGCCATCCACGACGTCCCAGATCGCCAGAAAGTCGTCGGGCACGATCTTCTGTCCGTCAGGCGCGTCCTGCAGGTCGCGGATCAGGCGGCGGATCGGCTCGAGGCGTGCGGGGTCTCGGGCCGCCGCGCGAACCAGGTCCTCGAGCAGCGGCTCGGCATCCAGGCCGCCGGCCCAGTTGCCCTCCCATCGATCGCCGCCTTCGGCTTCGGCCCAGCCGACCAGCCCTTCGAGTCCGCCGAGCAGGGCGCGCAGGAACTGGAGGAACCGTTCCGGGGTGTCGATCAGGTGGCGGAGCACCTGCGCGACCCGGCCCTCGGGCATGCCGCGCGTCTGTAGTTTCAGCACGAAGCGCACGTCGTCCAAGTCGGCATCCACCCGCAGCCGGAAGGCCATGAACGCGGTCAGCCAGCTCATCGGTAGCGACCAGGTGCGGTCGCTTGAGAACGCCTGGGCCTGGTCCTCCTTCATCGAGACCGGCCACGCGTGCACTTCTACGCCTTCAGGGAGCGTCGCTTCGCCTGCCAGGGTCAGCGACCAACGTTCCCCGTCGGTTGTGCACCGCACCTGGAGCTCGGCCGCTGCCAACGCCGCGCGGGCGCGCTCCAGCCGTTCGCGCGCCTTCTTGACCGTCTCGTCCGTGGGCACCGCATCGACGCGCTCGTAGGGCTCGCAGAGCCTCAGAAAGCCTGCCTCCTTGAAAGGCGCGATGCCGAAGCCCTTCGTCCGGGCGCGCTCGTCGCGAGGACCGGTCATCGAAGCAATGACCTCGACATTCCGACCCGTAAACGCGGCCGCCGTGAAGTTCGCCGAGCCCAGGTACCAGGTGACCCGCCGACCGTGCTCCAGCGCGAACAGCTTCGCGTGCAGGTCCGAGCTCTGCGTCTGGCCGTCCTCGCCCTCGTCCAGCGCGGCCTCGGACAGCACGAACACCTCGTTCCATGGCACGAGCGCGCCGTCGGGGAGATCATCGAGCGCCTCTCGGCGGCTGATCAGCGTTCGGTGGCCGCTGCTCGTCTCCGACAGGGCGTCCAGTCCGGTCCGGTTGACGAACGGGGCGATCGCCAGCGCGTCGTCGCCGTAGCGGTCGGGTTGCCACGGTGCGGTTGCGCCGTCCTGAAGCCCCAGCGCCTCGAACTGGACGGGGTTCTTGAATTTCTCCGGCGCGGGGAAGGCGACGCGCGCGACGTCTTCGGCCAGGTTCATCACTGCCAAAGCGCGTTCGGCATCCAGCGACTGCAGGCAAATCTCCGGCAGCGTTCGCAGCAGGTCGCTCAGCGCCGCCGAGGACGTCTGGGTGCCCCCGTCAGCCAGCTCCGCCTCGGTGACCAGTGCGGCGTCCCAGGAACGGTCGTAGGTCAGGTTCCGCGTCAGTACGGCCACGCGGAGCAGGGCAGGAGCCTCGTCCTGCGTGAACCGGACCACCCACAGCTTCGGGTGGAAGGCGCCGCCGTTGGGCGCGCGGACCGGGTGTACGCAGTCTTCCAGCAGCGTGTACAGCGCGCGGTTGGAGTGGGGGACGGCAATGCTCGCGGCATCAACGAAGATGTCCAGCCTGCTGCCGGCTTCGCGAAGCGACTCCAGGATCAGCATCGGGTCCTCGAGCAGCTCGTCGATGCCGCGGTCCGATTGCGCCAACACGGCCAGCGGCAGCGCCAGGATCACGTCCAGGTCCAGCGAGTAGGTTGTGATCGCCGCGTGGTCCAGCGCATAGCCGGCCGGCGGGCGCAGGATGTCGGTCGCAATCGTCCGGGCTTCGGGAGAGAGCATCAGGCCGCCAGTCCGGTGTGCAGGTCGATCAGCAGCTGGCGAACGTTCGGCCAGCGAAACCGCATCCGCCCGGTGCCGGTGCGGCCGCTCCAGTCCAGCAGCCGCCCCTGGTTGGTCAGCCGGGCGCGTGGGCCTTTGAGCTGGATCTCGCGACGGCGGATCAGTCGGCGCAGGTCGTCCCGATTCGCAACCGCTGCCGCGCCGTGCTCACGGACCGCATTGGCCCATCCTTCCATGAACCGCCGCTGCGGCTCCCGCAGGCGCGCGCCGTGCTTGGCCAGCAGCGCCCAGAGTTCGTCCGTGTTGAACGGCACCTCCTCGGCCTCGCGCTCGGCCCATTCGGCCAACTCGGACCGGTAGGTCTCGATCCGCTCTTCGTCGCCCTCGCTGGGCTGCAGGGCTTGCCGCGCCTCGGCCAGCATCAGGTTGTACAGCAGCGGTGCGCCCTCGGCGTGTAGCGAAAAGCGCCGCGCGAGCTCGACCACGCCGGAAACCGCCTCCGGCGCCTGCAGCGCAGCCGGCTCCTCCCAGAGCTCATCGGCCAGCTGCGTCGAGCCCACCTGGGCCAGGTGGGCGAACAAGGATCCCTTGCACCGGTCCAGGATGCGGTCCTGCAGGAAATCGGCCTCGTAGAAGGTCAGCGCAAAATCCGCCGAGTCCGGAAAATCGTCCGGCGGCCCGGGCAGCCGCGGATGCCACGTCGGCTCCTGTGTCCAGACCACGCCGGGGTCGTCGGCCTTCGGTGCGTGCGAGCGCTGCCGGATCAACGCATCCAGATTGGCGTGGTACCAGGACTGCGGCCGTGCCGGCACAAACAGCCCAAGGTGGACAAGAAAGGCCCAATACGCATTACTCGCCAGCCGCGCCAGCGACGCGCCGGCCGAGATGCCGATTACCCCGTCCGTATCGTCGCTGTTGGCCAGAGCGCCAATCAGCGCGATTTCCGCCTCACGCGCGCTGTGCGCCCAGTCCCAGCCAGATTTCCAGGTTTCGAATTCCTGGTAGATCCACGGGATGAACAGTCCGTAGCGCAGGCGGGTATGCAGCACCGACGTGCCGGGGAACAGGGCGTTGGAGATTGTGTCGCGCAGGCTGCCGAGTCCGAGCTCGTCTACTGTGCCCTGCTCGTTGAACAGGTCGAGGACGCGTCGGATCTTGTCGCGGTCCGAGGTAGTTAGATCCAGCCACTGTAGCGTTGCGTTAGACAATGCGAGACGAGCCAGAGAAGTTGGGGATAGCCTAGCGGTTAAAGCGGCCGACGGGGACACTGCCGCGGAATGAAGATTGATGGCCCGGTCGTTCATTCCTAAGGCGGATCTGCTTGCACAGACACTGTATTTTCCGAGTCGACACTCCTACGGCGTTTGTCGTCTCTGGCCATCCTCGCAGGCTTGCTCGGCTGAAGGCCAAAGATCTACTGGGCCTGGACAATTCGCCGGAAATTCTATACAGTCCAGTAGCGACCCCAGTTTGGGCGTGCCGGAACAGTATTTGCATTAAATCCAAGCAAAACAACGTTGTGCGTATTCTCAAAAATTGAGAGTTAGTTCTGCCAGTCTGGCGATTCAGTCTGATTGACTGGCTAATTGGCCAGAAGTTGACCAAAAAGTGATCAAGAAACGACCAACCAAAATGCCTATTTCAGGTCAGAAAGTAAAGTTGACGATGATTGACCTCTTTGCGGGTTGCGGAGGCCTGTCTCTGGGGTTCGAAAACGCAGGATTTACGCCCGTGTTCGTCAATGAGCTCCATCAGGATGCCCTCGAAACTTATTTGGCGAACCGCCACCACGAGCTTGGGGGGCTCGCTTTTGCGGAGAATCCCGCCTTGCGCCTTAATGATGCCCAACAGCTAAAGGGAAAACGGCTTGAGCAATTGATTTCGGACCTTAAGAACATTCCCGAACTCGATTTCCAAATAGAGAACACACTTTCGGCATCAGGAGGAGGAAGTTCGCTAGACGTGATTGCAGGCGGCCCCCCATGTCAGGGCTATTCAGGGATAGGCATCAGGCGTTCGTATGAAGTCGACCGCGAGGATATTCCGTCAAATCACTTGTACGGTCGCATGGCCCTGATTATTCAAAAAATACGACCCAAGATCTTTCTTTTTGAGAATGTTCGCGGATTGCTAAATGCCAAATGGACCAAGGGAGGGTCAAAGAAAATCTGGCCCGATGTCGTCAAGGCATTTCAGTCGATTTCAGGGTACGAGGTCCGGTGGTCGCTGGTTTTTGCCAAGGACTATGGAGTGCCGCAGAACAGGCCGCGAGTATTGCTTGTAGGGATTCGGAAAGACATTTGCGATGTCGCTGAGCAGTCTGGTCTGGTGGACCCGAAACGGGATCCTGAAGATGCGGTCTCCTGCGGATTCTTGCCGGAGGGGAGGCCGCAGGAGTATCCCAACCTAGAAGATCTGTTGGGAGACTTGCTGGATCCTGCCGTCGCCAAAGTTCTTCGAGATCAGACCTTTCCAAAAGGCCCATTTGAAACCGTGGATTACCCCAAGAAGCCTAAGAAGGGCACCATTCAAGAGTTGCTTCGGTCCGGGCCGCCTTGGGAGCCAACCCAGAAGGTGAACTTGTCTGAGCATCAATACAGCAAGCATCGAAGAGAAGTGGTTGAGAAATTTGATCACATGCTTGCGAACGATGGCGCGATTCCTGCAGAGTTCAAGACGAAGAAGTTTGCTCAAAGGGTTCTTAAAAGGCGGTGGGACGATCAGGGGCCCAACATTACGGCGACTTCACTCGCGGACGATTACGTTCACTATGAGCAGCCACGAGTCCTTACGGTTCGCGAATGGGCGCGCCTACAGCTGTTTCCGGATTGGTATCAGTTCTGTGGAAAGCGAACTACCGGTGGGATAAGAAGAGCGGGGAACCCGCAGCTCGGAATATTTGATCGAGAAGTTCCGAAGTATACCCAGATAGGAAATGCAGTTCCTGTGGGGCTGGCCGAAGCTGTGGGCAAGCAATTCCGACTGATTCTAGAACCAAGTGATTGAGGAATTTCCCTAGGTAATTGGTGTGAGTGCCCAACTCGATTTGATCGAAGTGAAGCGGGTAAAGGCGCTTCGACGTGATCTTCTGCATTGGTTTAAGGAAGGCCGTAGACATCTCCCTTGGCGAAGTGTAGGCGCTAGCAATTTCGAATTGATCTGCGTTGAAGTATTACTCCAGCAAACATCCGCAGCGCGAGTTGCTTCGATCTACAGGAAGTTTTTCACGAAATATCCGAATTGGGAATCAATAGATTCGGCTCCGATCGAAAAATTGACCGACGAAGTGTCGAAACTCGGCCTTCAAAACCGGCGTATAGAACGCCTGAAGGCATTGGCAAAGCTCGCTGTCCGTTGTTCTGGTACGTTTCCTGTAGAGCGAAAAGAGCTGGAGGCATGCTCTGGTATTGGTCAATATCTGGCAAGTGCTATTCGATTGTTTCAGCATCAAATTCCAGAAGCCCTGATTGACTTAAATTTTGTCAGATTGCTGGATCGCTACTTGGGATATATGTGTAATTCGGATTACCGTTACGATGAAAGACTCCAAACAGCGTCTAACCTGTTGATAAATGGCGGAGATGCAGTAGCCACAAACTGGGCGGTATTTGATTTCGCAAGCGGGATATGTCGGGCGCAAGATCCAAAATGTGGAATGTGCCCTGCATCCTCCCGATGCCGCTATTCAGCCCGAGTTGGCGGCATCGTGCTCGACTAGTAACGGAAGTAGTTTGACAATGCGAGTTCCCGTGCGATTGAGCTCGCGATGGTTGAGTTCCAAGATCCGCCCACTGCAGTATCAAATTGCGAAGAGATCATCCCAAATATGTTGCGAGCAACGCCCTCCTTATTTGGAAGCCCCCAATAAACTCCTCCGGAAAGGAGCCGAACTCGTAGGGTAGAGAGCGATGTCGGCTTCAATGCATCAGCCTTGTTTGATGGTACCGTCACAAACGAATAAGAGAAGTCCTTGAAAGAGCTTGGTTTGTATCCGTTGTTCCCTACCGAGGCCCCTGATCTCAGTTTCTTGGCTGTATAGACTAGATCCCAAAGCATCGGGATTTGTGCGTTGTCCTTCCAATTTGTCTTGCACTGAATTACGTTTAATTCGCAGTTTGGAACCTTGTAGCAAAGCTCGCGCAAAAACGCCCTCTTTGCTTCTTTAGGATTCATTTCTAATGCGTAATCCCCGTCTCTGGGTACAGTTATTGCAATGAGGTCACTTTCTGAATTGGAGGCGACTGACCCATACGAGACTGTCAAAGCGTCCTTAACGCATGACGGAATAAAAGCTTTCGTCGGCCGAATCACAACAGCTGGGCTTCCGACTAGGCAGAGATTCAAGTACCAGCAAACTAAGCACTCCCAAGCGTTTCCCCCTCCTGAGATGTCTTCTTGGCTTCGCCCTTTCTTGCCGGTGCTCTTAAACACTAAAGCCAGATTTTTTCCGAGACTTGCTATGTCTTTGGCTGACGTCTCACCCGGCTCCTGCAGATGAGAGCGAATAAGTGGCTGCCAGACTGGCCAGACTTTCTTGAGACTATCCAAGCGAAACATTGACTCTATGGTCGCTTTTCGCATGACCTCTACGTAATTGTTCGTCATTGAGAGTCCTTATTGCATCAGGTGCAATTGATGCAGCGATGAGTGATAAAGAAATTCGTTTGCTGCGACGAGCGCTGTGAGAACGCCATTAATTCTTCCCTTGTACAGCTTCCTGAAGGACTTTATCGCGATTTTCTGTGCGGCGCCGAATTCGATTTTGAGAATGAGTGACTCAAGGTCGCTGGGCGCCGGATCGCGTCCGGGGCGACAGAAATAGCTTGATGAGCGTCACACTGCAGGACTTCTTGCATACGCCCCGCTCCACCCCCTTTGCTACATTTCGGGGTCTTGCCCGCCCGGCAGGCATCCGTCCAATCCACGAGAACCAAGCATGTCTTACAGTTTCCTGCGCCCCACGCTGTTGATTCCGTTTGCTTTTCTGTCCATTTCGGCCTTCGCTCAGGCCCCGATCATCAACCCTGGTGCCCCCGGCCAGCCGCCCAAGACGCTGTCGGCCGAGGAGGCGTCGCGGATTGCGGGGTCGCGGTATTCGGCGGCGGATGTGCAGTTCATGCAGGACATGATTCCGCACCATCACCAGGCCACGCAGATGGCGGCGCTGGTGGCGGAGCGGACGAACACACCGGAGCTGGTCGACATCGCGGAGCGGATCGATACGGCGCAGGCCGACGAGATCGAGTTCATGCAGGGCTGGCTGGCCGAGCGGGGCGAGCCGGTGCCGGATCCGGCGGCCCACCACGGCATGCACATGAGCCACGAGATGGCGGGCATGGCCTCCGAGGAAGAGATGGCGGCGCTGGCCGCGGCGCAGGGGTCGGACTTCGACCGGACCTTCCTGCAGCTGATGATCTCGCACCACGCCGGCGCGCTGACGATGGTCGACGAGCTGCTCGAGGAGCGCGGTTCGGCCTACGACCCGATCCTGTTCGAGTTCGTCAGCGACGTGGCCAACGACCAGGCGGCCGAGATCGAGCGGATGAGCCTGCTGCTGAGCCAGATCAGCTCGGACCCGCGCGTTGGCCTGGCGGCCGGCTTCCGTGACGCCGAGGAGGCGATCGCCAACCTGCGCCTGATCACGGCGCTGCCGAAGCCGCCGGGCTTCTTCGACCCGGAGAACCCCGCCGACCTGCCGCTGGAGCCGGTCAAGGACGAGGGCGAAGAAGAAACCTCGGACGAGGAAGAGGATTCCCGCGACCGGGCCTTCCGCCGTTTCAAGGGCGAGGGCGACCGCAGCTCGCGCAGTTCGTCGCGCAGCTTCTCGAACACGGACATGGCCTTCGCCCAGAACGAAGCCGGCGACGTGCTGGTGGTCGGCAATTACCACGGCTTCAACAGCTACCGGCTGGGCGACGACGGGGTGCCGGAGTTGATCAGCTCGGTGGTCTGCCCGGGCGGGCAGGGCGACGTGTCGATCGTCGGCGACCTGCTGATCATGTCGGCCCAGGAGAACCGCGGCCGGCTGGACTGCGGGCTGCAGGGCGTGGTCGGCGACGTCTCGCCGGAGCGCTTCCGCGGCATCCGCATCTTCGACATCAGCGACCTGACGGCCCCGGTGCAGGTCGGCGCGGTGCAGACCTGCCGCGGCTCGCACACGCACTCGGTGGTCTCGGCCGACGACGAGCGCATCGTGGTCTACAACTCGGGCACTAGCTCGGTGCGCGAGCAGGAAGAGCTGGAGATCTGCGTCGACGAGCTGCCCGGTGACGAGCGTACGGCGTTGTTCCGGATCGACGTGATCGAGATTCCGGTGGCCGATCCCGCCTCGGCGCGCATCGTCGATAGCCCCGCAGTATTTGCCGACGACGAGACCGGCGCGCTGGCCGGTCTGTGGCGCGGCGGCGACCACGGCGAGGCCACGCAGGAAACCAACGAGACCGATCACTGCCACGACATCACGGTGTTCCCGGAAACGAACATCGCCGCGGGTGCCTGCTCTGGCAACGGCGTGCTGTTCGACATTACCGACCCGATGAACCCGAAGCGGATCGACGCGGTGGTCGACCCGGGCTTCGCCTACTGGCACTCGGCGACCTTCAACAACGACGGCACCAAGGTGGTGTTCACCGACGAGTGGGGCGGCGGTAGCCGGCCGCGCTGCCGCGTGTCCGATCCGCTGACCTGGGGTGCGGACGCGATCTACGACATCGTCGACGGCCAGCTCGAGTTCCGGGGCTACTACAAGATGCCGGCGCCGCAGACCGTCACGGAGAACTGCGTGGCGCACAACGGCTCGGTGGTGCCGGTGCCGGGCCGCGACATCTTCCTGCAGGCCTGGTACCAGGGCGGGCTGTCGATCATGGACTTCACCGATTCGGAGAACGCGGTCGAGATCGCCTACTTCGACCGCGGCCCGGTCAGCGACGAGCACCTGGTCTCGGGCGGCTACTGGTCGGCCTACTTCTTCGACGGCCGCGTCTACGCTTCGGAAATTGCCCGCGGGCTGGACGTGTTCGCGCTCGAGCCCAGCGAGTTCCTGACCGCCAACGAAATCGCCGCCGCGGCGCTCGCCGACCCCGGCCCCGAGTTCAACCCGCAGCAGCAGTTCCCGGTCGAGTGGCCCGACCACCCGGTCGTGGCCGGTGCCTACGTCGACCAGCTGAAGCGCGAGGACGCGATCGAGAACCGGATGATCGTGGACCTCGAGCGCGCACTGGCGAGGGCTTCGGTGGCGATGGAGAGCAAGCGGCTGGATACGGCGATTGCCGGGCAGCTGGAGTCGCTGGCCGTGGCGCTGGAAGGCGAGCAGGTCCGTGGAGCGCGGAACCAGCAGCGGGTGGAGAGCCTGCGTGGGGTGCTGCGGGGGGTGGCGGCGAAGTTGCGGGGGTAATACTCCAAAGTCGCTGGGCCCCGCATCCAGTGCGGGGCGACGGGATGAGGAAGCCCGGGTGTGCGCTCAGCGCACTCGGGCTTTCTTTTGCGCGGGCAACGGCAAAAAAGAAGTCGCTGGGCCCCGGATCAGGTCCGGGGCGACGGATGGGGAAGTCACTGGGCCCCGCATCAAGTGCGGGGCGACTGGAAAAGAGGAAAGGTCGGTCTGAATTTCTGTCGTCCCGGGCTTGACCCGGGACCCAGCGACTTTTGCTTTTCTGGCTGATTTCCTACACTCGATGCAGTCGTTTCCCCGACGACTTGCGCTCCAATCGCCGCCATCCTGCGCTCATGGACTCCGGGCGCTTTGCGGTCTACATCCTGACCAACCGACGCAACGGCACGCTGTACATCGGCGTGACGCGTGATCTTGTTGCTCGGCTCGAGGCTCATCGGTCCGGAGCGGTCGCCGGGTTCACTCGGACGCATAGCGTGCACCGCCTTGTGCATGTCGAGAGGTTTGCTACGGCGATGGAGGCGATTGCGCGGGAGAAGCAGTTGAAGGCCTGGAAGCGTTGGTGGAAGGTGCAGCTGATCGAACAGAGGAATCCGTATTGGGTGGATCTTTCGGATCGGCTTCGAAATCGTGGAGGCAAAGACACTGGGTCCCAAATCGAGTTTGGGACGACGGGTTGGGGGGGGGGAAGACACTGGGTCCCAAATCGAGTTTGGGACGACGGGCTGGGGGGGGAAGACACTGGGTCCCAAATCGAGTTTGGGACGACGGGCAAGGGCGAAGACACTGGGTCCCAAATCAAGTTTGGGACGACGGAACAGGGGAGCCCGGGCGTGCGATTCGAGTGGTGGGAACTCGGCCAGAGTAGCCCGGGTAAGCGCCTTGCGCGCACCCGAGGGTTTCGCAGGTTCAGGACAGGTCCCGGGTGCGCTTCGCTTACCCGGGCTACGGGGGCATCGTGGGTTTCGCGAGTCGAGCGATCCAGTGGGGGCAACTGGAGGACAGCGGGTCGGGGTTTGATCAGCACACGGACTCAGTCGGTGTCCTCGCACCCGGTGTCGACGCCGGAGACATGCGACAGGACGGCGCGCCAGCTTTCGTCTCTCCGGACCAGGACGTTGCTGGAGCGATAGCTCAGGCAATAGGGCGTGCCGTCGCGCGTGCCATGGGCCTCTCCTGTGCCGGCGACGATGGCGGTGTGGTGGTCGATGATTTCCAGGTGATCGATGCGGTAGTCGAAGTGATCGTGGGTCCAGCGATAGTCGGGCAGGGTCGACAGCTCCGTGCGGCGGTCGGTGATGCCGCCGTTGGCGTCGATCAGCACGAACTCCTCGGCCAGGATCGATTCCAGCAGCGCGACATCCCGGGTCCGGTAGGCGCGCGGCCAGGTTTCGGTCTTCAGGGTGCGGAGGAGGTCTTCGTCGGTCGCTGGGCCCGGGGATGGGCGATGGGGCGCGTCGCGGCGTTCTGCCGGACCGGGGCCCTGGGCTCCGGGGTCGTCGAGTCCGGCGGCCGGCGCGGCCGGGGGGAGGATCAGCAGAAGTGCGGCGACGAGGATCGTGGCGCGGGTGCAGGGTGCGGTCATGGGCGCTTCCTTCGAGACGATGGCTTCGGGGTGTGCCCCGAGAATCGTGCTCAGACCGCTTCGCGTCCAGCCTCCGGGGACGAATCGGCACGGGCCGGGACGAAGCGCGGGTCGGATCGGACGGCCTCGGCGTAGCGGGCGCTGACGGGGACTTCGAGCCCGCCCTTCAATTGGATCCGAAGCGTGCCGCGTGGCCCCTGGAGCAGCCGCTCCAGGTGGTCCGGGTTGACCAGCCAGGATCGCTGGACGCGGACCAGTTGGCCCCCGCACTCGTTCTCCAGTCCGGACAGGGTGCTGCGGACCAGGGCCGGGCGGGGATCGTCGACCAGGTGCAGTTCGGCGTAGTTGCGAGCCCCGTGGGCGGCCAGGATCGAGCCCATCGCGATCCGCTCGCGCGCGGTTCCGAAGTCGACCAGCAGCACACGCTCCGACGCGGGGCCGGGTCGGACCAGCCAGGTCAGCGCGACTGCGCCAGCGGCGTAGGTCGTGGACGTGACGTAGTCGGGAAGCAGCCACGCGCCGGCGAGCAGCCGGCCTCCCATCATCAGCACGGCCGTACTCGTGCCCAACCCGACGACGAGCGAGATCGGCAGCATCCAGGCTCGATCGACGCGCTCGGCGGATCGCGCACCGGCCAGCAGCGCTGCCAGCCCGGCGCCGTGCGCCAGCGACCAGGCCAGGGAGCGGCCGAACATCAGCGGCTCGGCGGTCAGGGTGGCGTGGCCCACGCAATACACCAGAAGGGCCACGACGGTCGCGCCGGCCAGGGTCAGGAGCTCGGCCGAGGTCGTGCGGCTCAGTCGTGCGGCAGCCAGGCCGCGAAACGGCGCCAGCGCGCCGAGCAGGTTCACGCCAGGCGCTCCTTCAGCTGCTGCCGGTAGCTGCGGCTGACCGGGACCTGCGCGCCGCTGGTCATGTGGGCACGGGCGTCGCCGGTGTCGAAGGGTTCGATGTGGTCGACGCGATCGAGGCGGACGATGGCGGAGCGGTGGACGCGGGCGAAGCCGCGATCGGCCAGGCGGGTCTCGATCGAGGCCATGGTCTCGCGCAGCATGTAGGGCTTGCTTCCGACATGCAGGGTGACGTAGTTGCCGGCGGCCTCGATCCAGTCGATGTCGTCGACGCGGACCAGGAACTCCTTGCCCAGCATCTTGACCAGGAAGCGGTCCGGCGCGCGCGTCGTGTCGTTGTCCGGGTCGCCGTCGGGCGCGTGCCCCTCGGGCACGAACTTCGCCTCGCCTCGCAGCCGCCGGATCACGAAGCGATAGAGGTACACGATGGCCAGGATCGCCGAGTAGGTCCGCACGTCCTTCAGGTACTCGTAGCCGAACTCGCCGAGCAGCGGGCCGAACTCGTAGGTCTGGCCGCGCGCGGCCCAGACCAGCTTGCGCAGCGCCACCATGGCGGCCACGTGCAGGGCCGACCAGGGCACGGTGAACAGCAGGTGGGCCGCGGCGTGCTGGAGCAGGTTCGGCGGCTGGATCGGAAAGCGCCGGTCGAAGGCCAGCAGCACGGGGATCAGCGCCAGCAGCACGGCGGCCGAGCTGATCTCGGCGGTCAGTACCGCCCACAGCGGGTAATCGAGCGCGATCCGCGCGAGGTCGGCGCGGATGATGGCGATGTTGGCGGTGGTCTGGACGACGAAGAACCCGGTCCACAGCAGGGCCGTGTTGCGGGTCTCGTGTCGCTGCCAATCGTCGAGCGTCATCGCTTCTCCGGTCCGCCGCGGCTCGGCCCACGGCTCGTCCCACCCTGCCGCGGTTCGTCCCCGCGGCCCGTCCCCGCAGCCCTTCGTGCTGGCGCGGGGTCCACGTCGCGCGCAAGCTGGTTGCAGTTTCCATCCAGCGAGGCCGCCGCCATGAACGCGACTCGAAGCGCCGCCAGCAGTCTACCCAACCCCGGTCCGCCATCGACGGCGGCCCGTCGCCACGACATCGACGCGCTGCGCGTGCTGGCCTTCGCGCTGCTGATCCTCTACCACTGCGGCATGTTCTATGTCGCTGATTGGGGCTGGCACGTCAAGTCGCAGTACACGGCCGACTGGCTGAAGTTTCCGATGGTGCTGGTGAACCAATGGCGCCTCGAACTGCTGTTCCTGATCTCGGGCACGGTCGTCCATTTCCTGCTCGACAAGGTGTCGGGTCCGCGCTTCGCCTGGCTTCGGACGAAGCGACTGCTGGTCCCGCTGCTGTTCGGCATGGCGGTGATCGTGCCGCCGCAGGCCTGGTTGCAGGCCCAGGCCAACGGCGCGTGGAGTGGCGGCTACCTGGACTTCCTGGCCGCCTACTTCACCCTCCGGCCCTGGCCGGACGGGGCCTTCGACGGCTCGGAGATCGGCGTGACCTGGAACCACCTCTGGTTCCTGCCCTACCTGCTGACCTACACGCTGCTGCTGGCGCTGCTGCTACCGGCGCTGCGGTCGGGCTTCGTGCAACGCGCCATCGCGCGGCTGCGGGGGGTGCGTGGGGCGTGGCTGTTCGTGCTGCCGGTGGTGCCGTTCGTGGCCATCAAGGCGGTCTGGGGCGACGCGCCGCAGACCAACGCGTTCTTCAACGACCCGCAGGGCCACGCGACCTACTGCACCGCGTTCTTCATCGGCTATCTGCTCGGCCGCAGCGACGGGCCCTGGGGCGAACTGGTCCGGCTCCGGTGGGCGGCGCTGCCGCTGGCGGCGGCCAGCTACCTGGCGCTGCTCGCGATCTGGTTCCTGGGCCTGGAGCGGATCGGCTGGGTGGACATCGCCAGCGGCTTCGTCCAGAGCTTCAATCTGTGGTTCTGGCTGGTCGCGGTGCTGGGCTGGGGGGCGTACGCGTTGAACCGGCCGTTCCGCGGGCTGGCCTACGCCACCGAGGCGGTGGTGTCGTGGTACATCCTGCACCAGACGCTGACGGTGCTGATCGGTGCCGGGCTGACGCCGTACGCGCTCGGCCCGGTGGTCGAGCCGCTGCTGGTCGTCGGCGGCACGGTGCTGGGTTGCCTGGTGCTGCACGAATACGTTGTCCGCCGCGTGCGGTGGTTGCGGCCGCTGTTCGGGCTCAAGCCGATCGGCGCGCCGGGTATCGCGCGGGAGGTGGCGGTGCCGGGTCCGGCCGCCCGGGGCACCTGCGAGTGACCGCTCGGCCCGTTTGCGGGGCACGGCGCGGCTCGGTTAGGGTGATCGCTGGTTCGAGATCGATCCAGGAGCGTTGCTATGAGAACCCTTCCGACACTCTTGATCCCGCTGGCCGCGCTGATCGCCGGCTGTGGTTCGGACGAGGCGGCCGATGCGGCCCCGGCCGGGAAGCCCGAGTCCGCAGCAGCCACTGACGCCCCGCAGGCGACGCCGTCGTCGAACGTCGACAACAGCGAGGGCGACGGTACCGAGTGGCGCGTCGAGTACAGCGGAGATCTCGAAGGCACGGTCAGCGGAACCATTCTCAGCGTGACCGGCATCGGCTCGAACACCGTGCTGGCCGGCGCGGACATCAACGACGAGATCACCGGTGCCGCCGACCACAGCTTCCGGGCCCAGATCTCCCGGTACGGCGACACGCCCGCCGTGCGCTTCACCCTGACGCTGGGCGACGGCACCAAGTGCCAGGACGCCGCCGTGGTCGGCGATGAACCCTCGTCGATCGAGATCGAGGACGCCGAACGCCGCACCTTCCGGGCCCGCATGAGCGGCTCCCTCGTCTGCGGCCCGGAGCGCGACCGGCGCATCGACTACACCGCCATGGTGGATGCCGATCCCTGAGGGGGTGGTTGGCCGACAAACCGTCTGAGCGGTTTCGCCAATGAAGGAAGCCGCCCGGCGGTGTTTTCGCCTGCTTTCATCCATGCCGACCCTTGCCCCTTGTCGGGGAATGCTTTGGCGCGAATCCCGGGTTTTCCCGAGGGGTCGTGTCGGTGGCCTAGGACTCCGTCGAAAAAAAGACACTGGGCCCTGAATCGAGTTCAGGGCGACGGGGGAGGCATCAGTGGGGACACAGTCCGAGTCGGGGCACAGGAGGGGGCAAGGCATCTCGGACCCGAGCCGAGTCGGGCCGTCGGGAAAAGGCGAAAACACGTGGGTTCCGTAGAGACGCTCTGACGGGCTGTTGGCGCGCGCCGCCCGACCGCTGTCGCCCTGAACTCGATCCAGGGTGACCAGGAGTATGCTGCCCCCCCAGGTCGCCCTGAACTCGATTCAGGGTGACCAGGAGTATGCTGCCTCCCCTCCAGTCGCCCTGAACTCGATTCAGGGCCCAGTGTCTTTCGAACACCGAGCGGAATTCTTACGAGTCGCCGGGACGTTTTCCGGATGCTTTGGAACGCCCGACCCGTCCATCCTCGGGTCATGGAGTTCGGTCGCTTTGTCGTGTACATCCTCGCCAGCCGACGTTACGGCACGCTCTACATCGGCGTGACGCGGGATCTCGTCGCACGCCTCGAAGCTCATCGAAACGGTGCGGTCAAGGGGTTCACGCGGACGCATCGCGTTCATCGACTAATTCACGTGGAGTACTTCTCGACCGCCGTCGAGGCGATTGCGCGGGAGAAGCAGTTGAAGGCCTGGAAACATTGGTGGAAGGTGCAGCTGATCGAACAGAGGAATCCGTATTGGGTGGATCTTTCGGATCGGCTTTGAAATCGTGGAGGCAAAGACACTGGGTCCCAAATCGAGTTTGGGACGACGGGTTGGGGCGAAGACACTGGGTCCCAAATCGAGTTTGGGACGACGGGTTGGGGCGAAGACACTGGGTCCCAAATCAAGTTTGGGACGACGGGCTGGGGGCCGAGCTCTTGTATTTTTGGGTGTGGCCCGAATAAGCGTGGTTCGCGCACCCGGGGTGTCTTCGGCGTCGGGAAAGCCCCGGGTGCGCTTCGCTTACCCGGCCTAAGGGTGGGTGGCGTGCACCTTGCTTCTGCACGTCCCGGTTCCAGCGACTTTGTGGGTGTTCTGCGACGCCGCCCAGTTTCCACGTCGCCCTGAGTAGGATAGGCGGCTGATTTTCCCGGAACGATCCCATGCGACTGACTCGACTGCTGTTTTCCCTTTTCCTGCTCGTCCCTGCCGCGCCGGTGCTCGCGCAGGAAGACGGGCTGCGCCCGGTGACCCACGAAGGCGTGTGGCTGATGAAACGGATCGGTTCGCCGGTCGTCTCGCCGGAAGGGACGCGGGCCGTGGTGTCGGTGACGGAGCCGTCGTACGAAGAGGACGGCGACGTGTCGGACCTGTGGTTGGTCGCGGTCGACGGCAGCGCCGAGCCGCGGCGGCTGACGGCGACGCCCGGCGGCGAGAGCGGGGTCGCGTGGAAGCCCGACGGGTCGGCGATCGCGTTCTCGGCCAAGCGCAGCACCGAGGAGGACGCGCAGGCGCAGATCCACGTGCTGGACATGACCGGCCCGGGCGAGGCGATCGCCATCACGGCCCTCTCGACCGGCGCGTCGAACCCGGTGTGGTCGCCGGACGGATCGATGATCGCCTTCGAGAGCTCGGTCTGGCCCGATGCGGAGGGCGACGAGGCGAATGCCGAGCGCAAGAAGGCCGAGGAGGACGACGGAATCAACGTGTCGCGCTACGAGACCTTCCCGATCCGCTACTGGGATGCCTGGCTGGACGAGAAGCAGACGCACCTGTTCGTGCAGGCGCCGGAGGCCGATGCGGAGCCGACGAACCTGCTGTTCGGCACGAGACTGGTCTCGAGTGCGGGCTACCGCGGCGGACTGAACGCGGCCTGGACGCCGGATGGTGAGGCGCTGGTCATCACGGCGACCGAGCACTTCGACGACGCGGCGCATTCGGTGGTCCACCAGCGGCTGTACCGCGTTCCGGTCGACGGCGGCGAGCCGGTCCAGCTGACGGAAGGCGAATTCAGCTGCACCGGCGCGGTCTTCTCGCCCGACGGCGAGCACCTGTACTGCAGCTACGAGCCGGAGACCGAGCACCTGTACAACCACGACGAGATCGCGCGCGGCGAGTGGACGGGAGAGCGCCTCGATCGTCTCGAAGTGCTGACCGGCGACTTCGACCGCTCGGTCAACGGGTTCGAACTTTCGCTGGACGGCCAGACGCTCTACTTCAACGCCCACGAGCACGGCCGCACGCGCCTGTTCGCGATGCCCTCGGGCGGGGGCGAAGTGCGCTCGATCGACCCGGACTCGCGCGGCGTCTACGGCACGCCCGAGGCCGCGGGCGATCGGCTCGTCGTCGGCTGGGAGAGCTCGGCGGTGCCGGCCGAGGTAGTGGCCGTCGATCCCATGACCGGCGAACGCACCCGCCTGACGGAGTTCAACGCCGAGCGCGCGGCGGGCCTGGATCGACCGGCCTTCCGCGAGTTCTGGTTCACCTCCTCGAAGGGCCGCGAGATCCACAACTGGCTGGCCCTGCCGCCGGGCTTCGACGAGAACGAGCAGTACCCGCTGGTGCTGTTCATCCACGGTGGCCCGTTCAGCTCGTCCCTGGACGCCGACCACGTTCGCTGGAGCCCGCACCTGCTGGCCTCCGCCGGTTACGTGGTGCTGTTGACCGACTACACCGGTTCGGTCGGCTACGGGGCGGAGTTCTCGCGCAACATCGAGGGCGACCCGCTGAAGACGCCCGGCGAGGAACTGATCGAGGCGGCCGACGTCGCCACCGAGCGCTTCGACTTCATCGACCCGGACCGCCAGGCCGCGACCGGCGCCAGCTACGGCGGGCACCTGGTCAACTGGCTGCTGGCGACGTCGGATCGCTTCGACGTGCTGGTCGGCCACGCGGGGCTGGTGGACCTGGAAGGCCAGTACTCGACGAGCGACGGCATCTACCACCGCGAGCGCATGAACGGCGGCCCGCCTTGGGGCGACAGCGACGTGTGGACCGAACAGAGCCCGTCGACCTACGCCGACCAGTTCTCGACCCCGACGATGCTGACCATCGGCGAGCTCGATTATCGCGTACCGGTCAACCAGACGATCGCTGCCTGGTCGTACCTGCAGAGGATGCAGGTGCCGTCGCGGCTGCTCGTGTTCCACGATGCCAACCACTGGATCATGAAGGGGCCGGAGGCGAAGTACTTCTGGGACGAAGTGCACGCCTGGCTGGCGGAGTACCTGCAGCCCGACGCGTAGCCGAGGGCGAACGCGAGAAATCGCCGGGCCCCGCGATGGTCATGACAAATGGTCATGACAAGCGGTGCGGGGCGACGGAACAAAGAGCCCGGGTCGTCTCGACAGAGCGCCCGGGTTTTCTTTCGGTTGCGTAGCCCGGGTAAGGCCGCGGGCCGCACCCGGGGATTCTTCGTGCGTCGTGCTCGGCGCCGGCGTCGATCCCTTTTCGCGGCTCGAACGGCCCCGGGTGCGCTTCGCTTACCCGGGCTACGGGGGGGTTCTTTCTGTCGTCCCGGGCTTGACCCGGGTCCCAGCGACTTTAGGTTCTGGTTCTACAACCTCAAAGTCGCTGGACCCCGCATCGAGTGCGGGGCGACGGGGAGGGGGTGCGGGGCGACGTAGAAAGGAGGCCGGGTCGTCTCGACAGAGCGCCCGGGTTTTCTAACGGTTGCGTAGCCCGGGTAAGGCCGCGGGCCGCACCCGGGGTTTCTTCGTGCGTCGTGCTCGGCTCCGGCGTCGATCCCTTTTCGCGGCTTGAAGGGCCCCGGTACGCTTCGCTTACCCGGGCTACGGGGAGGTTTCTTTCTGTCGTCCCGGGCTTGACCCGGGATCCAGCGACTTTGGCCTATTGAACAAAACCTGGAAAGCCGCTGGGCCCCGCATCGAGTGCGGGGCGACGGGGAGAGGGTGCGGGGCGACGGGGAGCGGGGGGCGACGGGGTGGGCGGGTGCCTCGAGTCGGTGCGCGGAAGCCGTTCCCGAGTCGGGCTTCAGTCCGCCTGGCCGTGCTCGGCCATGGCCGCGTCGTCCAGCTTATTGGCCTCGCGATGCGCATCTCGGTCGGTGGCGCGCTGGACGTAGGTCTCGAAGGCTTTCCGCTTCTCGAGGGTGCCGAACTGCAGGCCGAAGCCGATCTGCGAGGCGACGTAGACGTCGGCGGCGGTGAAGGTGGAACCGCAGATGTAGTCGGACTTCGACAGCGCACCCTCGAGCGTGTCGAGCACGCGCCGCATGTTGCCGTAGCCGACGAAGCCTTCCTGCTCGGGCTTCAGTTCGACGCCGAGCGCGGCATTGATGATGGCCGATTCGACCGGGCCGGCGGCATAGAACAGCCAGCGGTAGTAGTCGGCGCGCTGGTCCAGCGGCGGCGCGAGGCCGGCGTCGGGGAAGGCGTCGGCGAGGTAGGCGCAGATCGCCGCGCACTCGGTGACGGTGGCGTCGCCGTGGCGGATCGCCGGGACCTTGCCCATCGGGTTGATCTTCCGGTACGCCTCCTGACTCATGGTCTCGCCGTATTTCACGTACTCGACGTCGTAGTCGGCGCCGACTTCGTGGAGCATCCAGCGCACGATGCGACCGCGCGAGCGGGGGTGGGTGTAGAAGGTCAGGTCGGACATGGCGGAGCTCCCGGGAGGCGTTCGACCACTTTAGGCCCGGCGGATGCGGTCGGCAAGCGGCGTTCGCCCGCACGCGGCCTCCAACAGGTGCTCATGGATCGAAGGCTGGAGCCTGTTGGAGGGCGCTTGCGCGCGAAGTATTCCCGAACCCGGCGGTTCGCTCGCAAGCTCACTCCCACAGACCGCTTTTCCGGATCGCCCGCAAGCTCACTCCCACAGACCGCTTTTCCGGATCGCCCGCAAGCTCACTCCCACAGACCGCTTTTCCGGTTCGCCCGCAAGCGGCCTCCAACAGGTGCTCATGGATCGAAGGCTGGAGACTGTTGGAGGGCGCTTGCGCGCGAAGGACGATCCCGTGCGCCGACTGCCTGCGATTGGATCGAATGAACCTTTCGGGGCCGATTTCCGACTACCTTGATCGAGACCCGGGGAAATCAGCCCATGACCGACGCCAACGACGAACTGCTCGCGATCCGCTGCCAGCTGGGCGAGCGCGAAGCCTTCGATGCACTGATCGAGCGCTACGCCGATCGGCTGCGCGGCTACGTTTGGCGCGTCGCGGCGAACGACGCCGAAGTCGACGACCTCGTGCAGGACACCTGGCTGCGGGTGCTGCGCGGACTACCGGGGCTGCGCGATCCGGCGCGGTTCCGTAGCTGGCTGTTCGGCATCGCCCACCGCGTGCTGGTCGACCGCCTGCGGTCGCGCTACGCCGCCCCGCCGGAGGACTCGAGCGATGACGCCGATGCGTCGCTGGCCGATGGCGCGGACCTCGAGCAGCTGCACGTCGACCGCGACCAGGTCGAGCGCGGCCTTTCGGTCCTGACGCCGCCGGACCGCGAGGCGGTCTGGCTGTACCACTTCGAGCAGCTGACCCTGGACGAGATCGCAGGCGCGACCTCCGTGCCGGTCGGCACGGTCAAGTCCAGGCTGCACCGGGCGCGCAAGCAGATGCGTCGGGTGCTGGAAACGAACGCCGACGACGCCGGCCCGTAGGTTGATCCACACCACCCCTTTCGACCCCCGACCCAGGAGACCGATGATGACGACCACGCCCGCGAACGACCTGCACGCCCGCCTGCGAGAACTGACCGACCGCACCCTGTCCCCGGCCGCGCGCTACGGTCACGTCGGCGTCCTGCTCGCCGCGTCGGCCATGGCGGTGCTGGTGACCGCGCTGCTGCTGACCGAGTCCGGTCTTCCGCTTCGAACGACGCTGGCCTTCGGCGGCCTGCTGGTCGTGGCGGCCTGCTGGATCGCGTACTCGAGCTGGGTGCTCAGCCGCCGCCGGCCCCTGTTCCAGCGCCACCGGGTGGTGGCCGGAACGATGGCGACCGTGTTCAGCGGTGCGTTCACGCTGGCCGCAGTGGGCGGCGGGCTGGTCACCGGCTCGGCCCTGGCCTGGACCGCTGCGCCGATGGGCGGCGGGCTGCTGCTCGGCGCCGTGCTGCTGCTGGTCCATGCTCGCCGCCGCCACGCCGCGCTCGTGGCGAGGAGGGATGCGCTGCTGCGGGAGCAGGCCGATGGCGGCGGCTCCGAGTAGGCCCTGGGTTGCTGTCGGGTCGCCTGCGGGTGAGCCTCGACTGTGGGAGGCCTGCAGGCGGTCTTCTTGGTTTTTTCGCGGGCAAGGCCCGCTCCCACAGGAAGCGGATCTGTTCGGTCTTAGCTCGCAAGCTCACTCCCACAGGCGGCGTTTCCCATTCGCCCACAGGCGACCTCCAACAGGAGACTCGGTGGCCCGAGCTGCTCCTGTGGGAGCCTGCCTGGAGGCAACGGGGGCGGGAAGGTCGGGTCGCGAGCGGGGCTCCCTCCCACAGGGGTTCTTCTCCTTTCAGAGGGCTCTGCTCCTTCGCCCGCAAGCGGCCTCCAACAGGTTCTCATGGATCGAAGCGCAGAGTCTGTAGGAGGGCGCTTGCGCGCGAAGGGGTTCCCTGGCCTCGCCGCTGCCCGGCTTGCTCCGACCGCGCCGGACGGGGATACTCCGGGTTCGATCGACGCCGAGGTGGCCTGCCCATGATCGACGAGGGCTATACCAAGTACTCCGTGAACTGGCAGCGCGCCGCCCCCCTGCCGGCCGCGCGCGTCGAGGCGCTGGACCGCTGTCGTCGAAGGCTGTGGCGGGCCGGCCTGGTCGGCCACGACGAGGTGCACGACGTCGGCTACGGCAACGTGAGCGTGCGCGACGTGGACCTCGGCGGCTTCGTGATCAGCGGCACCCAGACCGGCGACATCCAGGCCACCGGGCCGCGTCACTACAGCCTGGTGACCGACTACTCGATCGAGGACAACCGGGTGACCTGCCGGGGCCCGGTGCAGGCCTCGAGCGAGGCGCTGACCCACGCCGCGATCTACGAGCTGCACCCGGGCATCGGCGCGGTCGTGCACGTCCATTCCGAGCCGCTGTGGGAATCGCTGAAGGGCGAACTTCCGACCACCGGCGAAGACGTGCCCTACGGCACGCCGGAGATGGCACGCGAGTTCCAGCGCCTGTACCGCGAGACCGATTTCCGCTCCGACGGCATCGCCGTGATGGCCGGTCACGACGACGGCCTGATCGCCTACGGCCACGACGTCGAACAGGCCACGCGCAGGATCATGCAGCTGTTCGATTGAGGGTGCCGGCTGCGGGCGGGCCGGACAGGGCCCGGTCGCGAGCAGCGCTCCCTCCCACTGCGGGTTCGCGCTCGGATCGGTTCTTCCTTCGCTCGCAAGCTCACTCCCACAGGCTCGAGGCTTCGATCCGGTTCGCTCGCAAGTTC
The DNA here is from genome assembly GCA_019800895.1 of Halomonas denitrificans. Lineage (NCBI taxonomy): Bacteria > Pseudomonadati > Pseudomonadota > Gammaproteobacteria > Oceanospirillales > Halomonadaceae > Halomonas > Halomonas denitrificans. The sequence goes on along the minus strand of JAHVKF010000002.1, from coordinate 11,437 downwards.
ACTCCCACAGGCTCGAGGCTTCGATCCGGTTCGCTCGCAAGCTCACTCCCACAGGCGGTTTTTCCCTTCGCCCGCAAGCGGGCTCCAAAGGGGTCTCAAGAATCGAAGCTGCTGGCCGGTCCGGTAGTCACGCGGCCTTCGCCGCGGCCGACTACGGTAGCGCCATGACGAATGCCGACCACCCCGACCCCCTCGACCTGTTTCCGCCGTCGCGCGAGGCCGGCCTCCAGCGCATGGCCGATTTCGCGCCGCGCGCGGGCCGCAAGTACGCGTCCAGCCGCAACACCGACCCCGGCCCCGGACGCAAGGACAACGTGTCCCAGCTCTCGCCCTACATCCGCCACCGCCTGGTCACCGAACGCGAGGTGGTCGAGGCGGTGCTCGACGAGTTCGCGCCGTCGACGGCCGAGAAGTTCATCCAGGAGGTGCTCTGGCGCACCTACTGGAAGGGCTGGCTCCAGATGCGCCCGCAGGTCTGGCACGACTTTCTCGACGAGCGCGATCGCTTGCGCGAGCCCGGGGAGCTGAACAACGGCTGGACGAAGGCGTGGCAGGAGGCCGAGGCCGGCCGCACGGGAATCGCCTGCTTCGACGACTGGGTCGCCGAGCTCAAGGCCACCGGCTACCTGCACAACCACGCGCGGATGTGGTTCGCGTCGATCTGGATCTTCACCCTGAAGCTGCCGTGGGCGCTGGGCGCGGATTTCTTTCTCCGTCACCTCGTCGACGCGGACCCGGCATCGAACACGCTGGGCTGGCGCTGGGTCGCCGGCATCCAGACACCGGGCAAGACCTACAAGGCCCGGGCCAGCAACATCGCCAGGTACACGGACGGCCGCTACGACGCCGACCGGCTCGGTCAGCAACTGGCCAGCGACGCCGAGCCGGTCGAGGACGACCCGCAGCGCCCGGAGCGGCAGCCGATCGCATCGCCGGATACGGTCGAGGCCGGCACGCGCTGCCTCCTGTTGCTGCATGGCGATGACCTGCGCGGCCACGAGGCGCTACCGCACGGGCTGGACATCGGCGGCGTGACGGTCGCCAGGGCCGGCCACGCGGACGCGCCGTGGCCGTTCGGGGACAAGGCACGGGCCTTCGTGGCCCGCGCCGCCGATAATGCCGCCGAGGTAGCACGCGACGAGCTGGGCGTGGACGCGACGACCATCGACGCGCTGGACGCCGAGGAATTGGCCGAACGCGCGAACGCGGCCGGGGCCGCCGTGATCGTGACCCCCGATGCCCCGGTTGGCCCGATCGACGACGGCCTGCGCGCCCTGGACGAGGCCCTGCGCGGCAGCGGTGTGGATTTGAAGCGCGTCCGGCGGGAGTGGGACACGAACGCCTGGCCGCACGCGACCAAGGGGTTCTTCCCGTTCAAGAAGACGATTCCGGAACTGCTGGAGCAGGCGGGCCTGACGTGAGCGCACTCGACTCGACGAGCGTGACGGTCTGGTACGACGGCGGGTGTCCGCTGTGCGTGCGCGAGATCGCCTTGATGAAGAAGCTGGACCGGGACGACAACATCCGGATCGTCGATGTCGACAAGGACGGCGCGACCTGTCCGATCCAGCGCGACCTGCTCCTGCAGCGCTTCCATGCCCGCGAAGGCGAGGACGGTCCGCTGCTCGACGGCGCGGCGGCCTTCGCCGCGATGTGGCGCGCCGTGCCCTCGTTCCGCCCGCTGGGCCTGCTGGCCCGGAACCGCGTGGTGCTGTGGATTCTCGAGCGGCTCTACCGTCTGTTTCTGCTCTTCCGCCCGGCCATCCAGTGGGTGGCGGCGCTGCTGCTCGGCAAGCGCGACCCGGCGGTGCCGGCGCCGAAGTAGGGTCGCTTCGGAGACCCGACGTCGCAGGCCGATTCGGTTCGCTCGCAAGCTCACTCCCACAGGCTCGAGGCTTCGACCCGGTTCGCTCGCAAGCTCTCTGCCGCAGGCTCGAGGCTTCGACCCGGTTCGCTCGCAAGCTCTCTGCCGCAGGCTCGAGGCTGCGACCCGGTTCGCTCGCAAGCTCACTTCCACAGGCTCGAGGCTGCGACCCGGTTCGCTCGCAAGCTCACTGCCACAGGCTCGAGGCTTCGACCCGGTTCGTTCGCAAGCTCTCTGCCGCAGGCTCGAGGCTGCGACCCGGTTCGCTCGCAAGCTCACTTCCACAGGCTCGAGGCTGCGACCCGGTTCGCTCGCAAGCTCACTGCCCCAGGCTCGAGGCTTCGACACGGTTCGCTCGCAAGCTCACTCCCACAGGCTCGAGGCTGCGACCCGGTTCGCTCGCAAGCTCATTGCCACAGGCTCGAGGCTTCGACCCGGCTCGCTCGCAGGCTCACTCCCACAGGTCGCCCGGATCCTTCGCCCGCAAGCGGCGTCCATCGGGGCGTCATCAAGGAACCCGGAGCCTGTGGGAGTGAGCTTGCGAGCGAAGGCAGTTCCGAATCGGCGATTCGCCCGCAAGGGCCGCCAACAGGAATCCTCCTGCTCGTAGCCACCTCCGAATCGAGGCTGCTCTTGGGCGAACGGAACCGAGCGGAGACCTCAGTCGCCCAGCAGGTCCCGCACGTGGTCGAGCACGTCGGGATGGGTCATCAGGCCGAGGTGGCTGCACGCCGCAATGCGACGACGGGTGATCCAGGGAACTTCGCCGGCATCGGCAAACAGCGCGCTGTCGACCGGCACGAGGCCATCACCGACGGGGTTCCGGACCTCCGGGCTGGAGCGGCTCGCGGCCACGAGGTGCAGGCGGGTGCCCGAGGGAAGCGTCGGGCGCTCGCCGGTCGCCAGGAGCCGGCCGTGACGCAGGTCGACAATGCCCGCGCTGCGCGCGCCGCCGAGTCGGACGAACGGGAGGCTGTAGCGCGAGGCGCCGAGGAGGCGATCGAGAAGATGCCCGGCCCGCTCCAGCGGTGCTCCCTGGTGCGGTGAGCCCAGCGCGATGATCCGGCGCAGCGACTTCGTCCAGCGATGGTCGGAGACCCGCCCCTGGTGCGCCGCGCTTCGCGCCAGCAAGCCGCCCATGCTGTGGCCGACGAGCGTGATCGTGCGAACCTCCTGGGGCCAGCACTTCACGAGATTCTCCAGTGCATCGGCGAGATCGCGGCCGTTGGCATGGATGGTCCGGCCCGAGTTGTAGTGGAAGTGCAGCCCAGCTCGTTTAGGCCGCCGGCCCAGGAGAACCGGCAGCGACGGACGCTCCCGCCCGTTTTCGCCCTCGGCATCCTCCGATGCCGTCGCGGTGCGCTCCCAGTGACCGGGATGCAGGCACAGGCCATGGATGAACACGACCAGCGACGTGGGCGCGTTCTCGAGGTGCAGGGGCGCGTCGAGCGTCAGCCGTCGGCCATGGAGGCTCAGCCCGGGCCGGATCGCCAGCGGGTTCGAAGCGGCCTCCAGGTGGTCGCCGAACACACCGTTGATCACCGCGCGCAGGTCGTCGCGGACCGGCGAGGTTCCGGCCGGCGTGAAGCTCGCCAGGGGGCGGAGGGCGACATCCAGTCCGCTGCCGACCAGCCGCGTGATGCCCCGGACCGACGAATAGACGCCGCGGGCGATGCCGAGGGTCCGCGTGCTGGATGCCGGGCGAAGCGGCAGGGCGATCGCCGCGTGCAGGTGCTCGGCCAGGTCGGTGACCCCGATCACGCCGTCGATGACCAGCTGGCTCAGGCCGCGAAGGTCTTCGGGGTGCAGCGGCAGCGTTCGGTCGACGGCCATGGGACGTTCGCGGGCAGGACGAACTCGAGTATCCCACGGCGGGAAACCAAGGGGCCAGCGGCTAGGGGAAGGGACGAGGGGAAAGGGGCTGGTGAGGGCATCGGAACCGGCCGCGGCCCGGGAATGAACCGGTGTTACTAGCCCCTCGCCCGTGGCCCCTCGCCCCTTCTTGCGTTCAGGTGAAAGGGACTAGGGGAAAGGGGCTAGTAGGGGCAGTAGTTGCGCCTCAGGCCCGGGAATGCACCGGCGGTACTAGCCCCTCGCCCCTCGCCCCTAGTCCCTTCCTCTCACTGATTACGCGTGCGAAGCGCCCCCCGGCCCCCGTCGACGGCAACGACCTGGCCGGTGATCCAGTCGGCGTCGCCGCCGAGCAGCATCGCGGCCATTGCCGCAACGTCGTCCGGCTGGCCGTAGCGGCCGCGCGGGTGCATGTTGGCCAGGCCCTTGGCCATCTGCTCGCTGGAAAGCAGCTTGCCGGCGATGCCGGTCTCGGTGATGCTCGGCGCGATGGCATTGACCCGGACCTCGGGCGCGAGCTCGGCCGCCAGCGCCCGGGTCAGGCCCTCGACGCCGCCCTTGGCGGTGCTGATCACCGTGTGATTGGAGAAGCCCTGCTGGACGGCGACGGTGGAGAACAGCACCACGCTGCCGCCGGCCTTCTTCAGTCCGTCCTCCAGCGCCTTGACCGAGAGTACGGCGCCCAGCGTGTTCAAGCGGAAGGTGTCGAGGTAGTCCTCCGGAGTGGCCGACTTGACCGGCTTGAGCACGATCGAACCGACGCAGTAGGCCAGTCCGGCGATGCCGTCGCCGGAGTCGGCCTGGCCGAGCACCTCGGCGACCGCATCCGGGTCGGTAACATCCAGCGAGGCGGTGCGCGCGCCGGTGGCTTCGGCCAGGTCGGCCAGCGAGTCGGCGTCGCGCGCGGTCAGGAACAGGTCGGCGCCGCGCTCGGCCATGCGGCGGGCCAGCGCCTCGCCGATGCCGCCGTTGGCGCCCAGGATCACTACGGGTGCAGTCATTTCGATGGGTCCGGTCTGGAAGTCGGGGACGAGCCTACCGGGCGACGATGAGGATTCCGTAAGCCCGGGCGTCGAATCCCGGAACCAGGGCCGGAAGTGACGCCTTCGGGCCACTCTCGCGGCAATGGTCGGTCGCGAAGGTGCCCGGATAATTCTATTGGAAACAGTGCCTTAGGTTTTAGTTCGAAAAACTTGGCGCAGTTGTTGCATCTGGAGCCCTGCAACGTCGGTCGCGTTGCGGATCGGCCGGGTGTCCCGGCGCGAACGGCGACCCGTCCGACCCCTGATCCGAGCGAGGTCACGGTCATGAGCGACATCGATCCAGATTCGGTCACCGCCGCAGATCACGGCGCCGAGTGCGTCCAGCGGCCGCATCCGGGCGCTGGACACGGCAACGTCTTCGACCTGCGAGAGGGCCGCGCAGCGCATCGTGAGCGGGTGCTGTTCGTCGACGATTCGCGCCTGGTCCGCTTCGCCGCGAGCCGCGGCCTGAGCCCGCGCTTCGAGGTGGAGCTGGCCGACGACGGCGTGGTCGCCTGGCAGGCCCTGCACGCGACGCCGGGCATCAAGGCGGTGATCACCGACATCAACATGCCGCGCCTCGACGGCGTCGGCCTGATCGAGCGCATCCGGGCCTCCAGCGTGGACGCGATCCGCGACCTGCCGATCCTGGTGGTGACCAGCGTCGAAGAAGCCGTCGACCGCCAGCGTGCGCTGGAGGCGGGCGCCAACGACCTGGTGCCGAAACCCTTTACCGACCGCGACCTCGCCGATCCCATCGGGCGCTACCTGGCCGCGGATCGACCCGCCACCGAACTCGCCCGGGGAGCGACCGACCACGGCAACGTCGAGCGTCGCCGTCCCGGCCTGCTGCTGCGCGCCGAGCAGGCGCTGATGCTGCATGCGCGGCACGGCCTCCCGCTGTCGCTCGTCCACGTCCGCCTGTTGAACCATGCGCGCATTGCCGGTCGCTGGGGCAACGCGTGGGCGGAGGCGACCATGCGCCACGTCGAGCGCCTGCTGGCCGACCGCGTTCGGGTCGAGGACACGGTGGGCCGCAGTGCGCCGGATACGTTCACGCTTATCCTGCCGGCCACGCCCGAGTCGGGCGCCGAGCAGCTGCGCAAGCGCCTGGACCGCGCGTTGCGGCAATCGCCGGCGCGCTTTCCGTCGGGATCGGTCGGGCTGGAGCTTCGCACCCAGGTGCAGCTGCCGGGCGAGGTCCGCGACGCCGAACGCCTGCTCGCGATCGGCATGGTCCGGCTCGACGCACCGAAGGTCGCGCAGCTGTCTGAGCGCAGGACGGGACCGGCGACCATCGCGAGCACCCCATCGAGGTGACCGACATGACCCGATCGACGAAGACAACCCGCGACACCGTCCTGTTCATCGACGACTCGCGCCTGATGCGCTTCACCGCGCGCAAGAGCCTGGCCGGCGACTACGAGGTCGTGCTGGCAGAAGGCGGCGATGACGCGATCCGGGCGCTGGCCGACAACCCGGCGATCACCGCGGTGGTGACCGACCTGATGATGCCGGAGACCGACGGCTTCGACGTGATCCGCCATGTCCGCGCCTCCGAGGACGATCGCATTCGGGCGCTGCCGATCATGGCGGTCACCGGCTCCACGGTCGAAGGCGACCGGCTGCGCGCGCTGGAGCTCGGCGCCGACGACCTGATGACCAAGCCGTTCCGTCCCTCGGCACTGCGCGACCGGGTGGCGAGGCTGCTGGCCGGCGCGCAGGACGACGCTCCCGCTGCGTCGGTGGTCGGTCCGATTCCTCCGGTTTCCGGAAGCTCGACGGCAGACGCCGGCGGCGAGCCGGTCGACGGTCCCGACGAGCGTTTCGCGCTCCCGTCCGCCGGTACCGGCGGTGCGTCGCCGGGCGGTCCCGCGGGTCGAGAGGCCGGGGAAGGTTCCGGGCCGCGGCGCATCGACGTGCCGGCCGCGGCGAACGTCGAACGCTCGCGCGTCGGTTTCGTCGAGCGCCTGCGCCAGGCGCTGGCGCTGCACGTGCGCCACGACCTGGACATCGCGCTGCTGCACCTGCGTCTGCGGAACGCGGCCGCGATCGAGGCGGAGATGGGCGGCGCGATGCTCAATGCACTGATGCGCCACCTCGAGGCCGAGCTGGTCGAGGCGGTGCGCGCCGAGGACACGGTCGGACGCACCGGCCGCGATCACTACACGGTGCTGCTGCCCGCCACGCCGCTCGACGGCGCGCGGCGCCTGCGTCAGCGGGTGAAGGACGCCCTGGGCGATCGCCCCCGCCAGGTGCGCGGGCGCTCCGTGCGACCGGAGATCGTCGCGATGATCCACGTGCCCAAGCGCGATCTCGACGCCTCGGCGCTGCTGGTTCGACCGTGCGCCGGGCCGCAGGGCGGCCGCCGGCCGGCCGGACGCGACGAGGGGCTGCATCTTCGCCCCGTGCGGGACGGGGACGCCGGCGCCTGATCGGGGACCGAGCCGCCGCAACGACGTGGTCGGCAATGGACGAACTGCGCCGATGCGCGCGCGTCCAGCGGGGCGGTCCGGTCGAGTCAATCCGCGACGGCGTTTCGAATCCACCCCCCGATACCGTGCATGACGCACGTTTTCCATCCAGTTGGCATGCAGATTGAATAACTAGCGTGAGGGCGCCGACCCGTCGCGCGTCCGCTTCGACCTCAATCGCACGGATGGTGGACACGATGGCGAATGCAAACAACCCGGGCGGCAAGATCCTGTTCGTCGACGACTCGCGCCTGATGCGGTTCTCGGCGCAGAAGTGCCTGGCCGACCGCTTCGACGTGGTGCTGGCCGAAGACGGCGAGTCGGCGATCCGTGCGCTGGATGACGATCCGGAGATTCGTTGCGTCGTGACCGACCTGATGATGCCGGGGGTCGACGGCTTCGGCGTGATCCAGCACATCCGCGGTTCCGACGACGAGCGGCTTCGCGCACTGCCGGTGATGGCGCTGACGGGTTCGGAGTCGGCCGAGGACCGCCGCCGGGCGATCGATCTCGGCGCCAACGAGATGATGACCAAGCCGTTCCGGCCGCCGGCGCTGCTCGACCGCGTCAGCCAGCTGCTTGCCGTGGAACCGGCGCCGAAGTCGCGCACGTCGACGATCGAGGTGCCGAGCGCGATCAACGTCGAACGCGACCGGGCCGGATTCCTGGGTCGTCTGCTCCAGGCCATGGCGCTGCATCTTCGCCAGGACCTGCCGATCTCGCTGCTGCAGGTCCGGCTCAACTCCGTTCGGGTCGAGAACGGGTCCCGCGTCAAGCTGGAAGGCTCGGTGCTCAAGGCCATCATGCGGCAGCTCGAGAAGGTCCTGATCACCACCGTGCGCATCGAGGACACGGTCGGCCGCACCGGCAACGACCATCGTACGCTGCTGCTCCCGGGCACGGCGGCCCAGGGTGCCCGCGCCCTGCGCGAGCGCATCCACGCGGCGGTTGCGGGCCATGCCTTCGAACTCCAGGGCCACCGGCTCGACGTCAAGGTCGATATCTATCTCCACGTGCCGGACAAGAGCATCGATCCGGAACAGCTGGTCGCCTACGTGCCGTCCGACGACGACGACGGCAGCGTGTTCGGGCAGGCGATGCGCCAGGTCAACGAGTAGGCGCTGCACCGCGCCTGCGGCATGCCGCTGGGCGCTCTTCGCTCGCAAGCTCACTCCCACAGGCGCAGGGTTCGAGGGCGGCGGATGCTTCTTCGCCCGCAAGCGGCCTCCTGCAGGCGCTTCGGTCGATGGAGGCGGGGCGACCGTTCGCTCGCAAGCTCACTCCCACAGGCGCAGGGTTCGAAGGCGGCGGATGCCTCTTCGCCCGCACGCGGCCTCCTGCAGGCGCTTCGGTCGATGGAGGCGGGGCGACCGTTCGCTCGCAAGCTCACTCCCACAGGCGCAGGGTTCGAGGGCGGTGGATGCCTGTTGGGCCGCAAGCGGCCTCCTACAGGCGCTTCGGTCGGCGGATGCGGAGCGGCCGCTCGCTCGCAAGCTCGCTTCCACAGGCTGGCGGCCGGACGGGCCGCCGCGTTTCCTCTGCCCGACGCGGGCCGGTTCAGTTCCGCGGGGCCATCGTTTATGATCATTCCTTGCCGTTCCTCGCTCCGAGGGACCGTTCGGCCGCCGTTCCGGGCCGAGGGCTGGAGAGGATCATGCTGGATATGCAGGAGCGTCGAGACGACACCCGGACCCGGAGCCGCTCGCGCGTGCTGTTCGTCGACGACTCGCGGCTGATGCGATTCGCCGCCAAGCGCTGGCTCGAGCAACGCTTCGACGTGGTCCTGGCCGAAGACGGCGAGGACGGCTGGGAACGGCTCTGCAACGACACCCAGATCCGCGCCGTGATCACCGACCTGATGATGCCGGGCATCGACGGCGTCGAGCTGATCCGGCGAATCCGCAGCGCGCCGATGACCCGGGTCCGCGAGCTCCCGGTGCTCGTCGTGACCAGCATGGAGGAGCGCGCCGGCCGCGACCAGGCCATGGACGCCGGGGCGAATCGCCTGGTGCCGAAGCCCTTCACCGCCGAGGACCTGATCGACCCGCTGCAGATTTTCCTGCGCGACGCCGAGCAGGACGAGACCGGCGCCTACGCGCCGCCGAACATCGAGCGCAACCGCCTGGGCCTGCTGTCGCGCATGCGCCAGGCGACCAGCCTGCACGAGCGACTGGGCCTGCCCTGGTGCATGCTCCACGTTCGCCTCGAGAACCGCAAGGAAGTCGCCGAGCGGATCGGCGCGCGCTGGGGCGAGTCAATGATGCGCCATCTCGAGCGCGCCCTGCTGCGCGAGGTGCGGATCGAGGACTCGGTCGGGCGCAGCGCGACCGACACCTACTCCCTGCTGCTGCCGGCCACGCCGGAAGAGGGCGCGCGCCTGCTGCGCAATCGTCTGCGTCGGTCGATCGCCCGCCAGCCGGCGCGCTTTCCGGGCCGCTCGCTGGACCTCGAGGTGAGTTTCTTCATCCAGATTCCGCAGTTCGGCGACGAGGCCGAGGCCCTGTTGCAGGACGGGCTGGCTCGTCTCGACGCGCCGGCCAACGTGACCCCGCTGCGCTCGCCCGGCACCTTCTGACGTCGTCCGGTCGTGGCCACGGATGCTCGCGTGAGCCCTCGATGATCGAGTTCGACCGCCGCTACGCCCGCCTGCCAGCGAACGCTTGGGTCGCCCAGGACCCGGTGCCGGTCCAGGCGCCGGAGCTGCGCGCCTTCAATCGGCCGCTGGCCACCGACCTCGGCATCGACGAGCAGCGCCGCGGCACGCTGGCCGAGCTGTTCGGCGGCAACCGGGTGCCGGCGTCGGCGCGGCCGCTGGCGATGGCCTATGCCGGGCACCAGTTCGGCCATTTCGTTCCCCAGCTCGGCGATGGCCGGGCCTTGCTGCTCGGCGAACTGGCCGATCGGTTGGGTCGCTGGTACGAGGTTCAGCTGAAAGGTTCCGGTCCGACCCGCTATTCCCGCGGCGGCGACGGCCGCGCGGCGCTGGGTCCGGTGCTTCGCGAATACCTGGTCAGCGAAGCCATGCACGCGCTGGGCGTGCCGACCACGCGGGCGCTGGCCGCCGTGACCACCGGCGAGTTCGTGCAGCGCGAGCAGCCGCGGCCCGGTGCCGTGCTCACCCGGGTCGCCCGCAGCCACGTCCGGGTCGGCACCTTCCAGTACTTCACCGCGCGCGGCGACCGCGAGACCGTCGAGGCACTGATCGACTTCGTCCTCGACCGGCTGGACCTCGAACCGGGGCCGAATCCGGCGCTGGCGCTGTTCGACCACGCCGTCGAATCCCAGGCCGCGCTGGTCGCGGCGTGGATGGGCGTCGGCTTCATCCACGGGGTCATGAACACCGACAACTGCGCGTTGTCCGGGGAGACGATCGACTACGGACCGTGCGCATTCATGGACGAGTTCGATCCCCAGCAGGTGTTCAGCTCGATCGACCGCCATGGTCGCTACGCCTACGGCAACCAGCCGATGATCGCGAACTGGAATCTGGCCCGCCTGGCCGAGTGCCTGCTGCCGCAGGTCGATGACGACGAGGCGGCGGCCCTGAGCGAGCTGAACCGACGCCTGGAGGCCTTTCCCGGCCGCTTCGAGCGGCACTGGCGTGCCCGCTTCGGCGCCAAGCTCGGGCTGGTCGAAGCGAACGCCGACGACGATGCGCTGATCCATGCATGGCTGGACGCCCTGCACGCCGGCCGGGCGGACTTCACGCTGGCGTTCCGGCACCTGGCCGACGCGATCGAGGACGACAGCGCGGACCTGCGCGCCGGCTTCGACGACGCCGGCGCGCTGGACGACTGGTTGCCGCGCTGGCGAACGCGCCTGGCCGAGGAGGGTCGCTCGCCGGCGGCCGTTCGAAAGGCGATGAACGCGGTCAATCCCGATCGCATCCCCCGCAACCACCTCGTCGAACGCGCCATCCGCGCAGCCGAGGACGAGGGCGACTTCGGCGTCTTCGAGCGGCTCCAGGCGGCCTGGGCGAAGCCGTTCGAGGCCGATGACGAATTCGCCGACCTGCGCGACCCGCCCGAAGACCACGAGCGCGTGCTGCAGACCTTCTGCGGGACCTGAGGTGGAACGGCCGGTGCAGAGCCCGGCGGAACCGACCCCCCACCGGAACCCGTGTTGGCTGATCCGGGCCTGTGGGAGTGAGCTTGCGAGCGAAAAGCCCGGGCCCCGCGAGCGCGGGGCGGACGAATCGGAAAGGGAAATGGTGGCTACGGGTGGAC